>NZ_CP079865.1:4806926-5107359 GCF_025263565.1 Mycobacterium sp. SMC-8 | reverse complement strand
CGCACTCGGCGTTAAGTCGCCCGTCGGGTGGGTGTGCCATTCGCCGATCCACTGGTGGCCGTCTTCGTTCCATGCTGTATTCGCCAAAGATTGGGCGTGCGCGAGGTCTCGCAGGAACGAGTGCTCGGTCCGGTGTGCCCGCGGCCCCGGATCTCCTGCCCGGCTGATAACGATGGCGTCGGCGGTGTCGGGTCCGAGCAGGATCCCTCCCGTCTCCAAGCCGTCGTGTGATCTGTCGGCCTCGCGGGCGATCCCTCTTAGGGCGGCGGGGGCGATGTGCGCGACCGGTGATTCTGCGCGGGTGGCTAAGCGGCGCACGTCGGGCAGTTCTGGCGCGGGGGCGGGATGGGCAACCAGCGTATGTCGCCTGGCTTGTGTAGGTCGAAGGGTTCAGCGAGGTCGCCGGCGGGGTGGAGCCCGAGAATTGCGTGCTCGTCAGGTAATTGTTGGGTGTGGTCGCCGTGCAGTGACTCCAAGAGTGTGGCCACGGCGATCTTGGCGGCGAGGGTGCCGACGTAGCGAAGATCCGGCGGAACGGCCGTCATGGGTTGGTGGGTGCGTCCGGTGCCGTAGTCGAGTTCCTGATCTGCTTCGGCGTCCATGGCGCCGCGCTGAGCAAGATGTTGGCGTAGGCAGAGCAGGCATCCGAATCGTGGGGTGGGACGTAGCCGCAGAATTTCGCCGACGGCGCCGTGGTCAAGGACACAAGCGAGCACGGCTGGTGTGGCACTGCGGCGGGCGAGGTGGCTGACGACGCGTCGTGGGGCGATTCCGTCCGCTGTGCACAGGACCAAATCGACGTCCTCGACAAGGGGCCGAATGTGGTGCGCATCGTCGACAACGTCGAGACGGTGGGCGCGAACGTCTTGGGAAGACCACGAGGCATTGAGGTGGTCCTTAAGCGCCGACACCTTGTAGCGCCCGACGCTTTCGGGTCCGAGAATATGCCGCAGCATGTTGTGCCAAAGGAATCGGTCAGGGTCCACGAGTTCGACGCGACCCACGCCGTAACCCGCCAGGGCTTCAGCGGCGGCGCCGCCCAGGCTGCCGCAGCCGACCAACATGACCGAGTTCGTGGCGAGACGTTCGATCGGCCAGGAGTCCGCTAATTGTCCGATACCGACGACAGCGGGTTCGACTTCTACATGAATCGGTCGCACGCCTTCGCGATGGATCAACCACCCGGCGAACTCGCACACACCGACGGCGCGCAGCTCCGCAGGCACGTCGGGTTGGTGGGTGATCAAAATTCCGAGTCGAGCGCCAGGATCTACCAGCGCCGGGATTGTCTCTTTAAAGAAGTCGAAAGAGACGGTCGCCGCCCCGGGACGGCGAAGCATGTTGATATGCAAGATATTTAGGGTGTCGGTGGGCTCGCGTACCCATTGGGCTGGCACTGTTTTGTCGCCCCAGTGCAACGCCCTGAATTCTTGTGGGATGTCGACTGGAAGCGTTACGCCGTCAACGACATCGAGGGCAACAACGACGAAGAGGTTCTCCGACGGTGCACTCCGAATGGTGACACGGCCGCGGGTCGCCGTCGATGACGCGATCTTGGTGGCGCCGTCGGCGGTGAGCACGATGAAGGGGTCATTGCGATACATCATTGCCCTCGCCGTTCTCGCGGTCGGGCGCCGAGTGGACGGCTTCGGCGATTTTGTGGTCAAAGGCGGGATCGGAGACGATTCCGGTGAGCGACATTTGCGTGATTACGCCGGCTTTCATCAGCGCGTACTCGACCCGCCAGCCGGCGGCTTTGGCGAGGAGCTCGGTGACGCTCGACTCGGGCTGCCACGCGCCCACACTTTGGAGCAGGCATAACGATCCGCCTGGTGCAACATGCCAGGCCGTTTGGGTCTGCTCCGACCAAGACGGCTCCGGATCGAGGGAGTAGATGGTGGGCGGCACCATGGGGTAGGCAGCCGGATAACGCATCAGTACCTCAATGCCGTGCTCGCCGATGAGATCGATCAGCGCCGCGGGTTCCTCACGGTCGAAGGGCCACCGCGGCAGTTCGCCCATCCAGCCGCCGTGCGGGAAGGATTCGCCGCACGGCGAGTCCGGCCCGAAGTACTGCAGGTGCGGCGCGAACGCGGCAATGTCGTCGCGGTCCCTCGGTAGACGCCCGGGTTCGGCGTCCATCCACAAGATCGGCGCAAGGTCAGCGCTGCTTTCGGGCCATTGTGCGGGTGCGGTCATCCTTGGGGGGTGTCTTTGACCGGCCGCGGAGGCGGTGGAACGATCACGGGTCCCGGGTTGGCGGGCAGGGGGAAGTCGTCACCGAAGACCGTGCCCCAGTGGTGGATCGCTCCGTTCGTATCGTTGTTGATCTGAGCCTGGGTCGCCTTGGCCGCGCTGTCACGTGCACTAGCTAGATAATCAGCGAACGCCTCGTAGTCCAGGTCAGACTGGATGGGCCCGCACAGCTGCGCCGGGTCGAGGACTTCGCTGCCGCCCTCGATGTGGTAGGCCGCGCTGACGAAGAACTGGGCGATGGCCGCAGGCTGCGAGGAGTCGGTCGGCAGGAATTGAAGCGCGAGCACCTCCATGACCAGAGATTTGATCTTGATGTCTTGCTCGGCAGCCCACCACTTCAGCATGCGCACCGAGCCGGCGAACTTGTTCCAGGCGGTGTGCTTCTTGGCGACCTCGGTGATGAGGTACTCGGGATTGGCATCGATCCATTCGTTGGAGGCTGCCTGCGGGATGAGGAGCTTCCCGTCGCGCCGCAGGGCGGGCATGGCATCGACGGTGAAGGCGTCTGGATCGTCTGGGTCATCTAGGAAGCATTTGACGGCGTGGTTGCGCCAGCGGGCGAGGCGGACTTGCTGGGCGTGGGTGCCGTTTGAGGCTCCGAGCAATTCGTGGACATGCGCTCGGGTGTAGTCCAACGCGTCTTTGGCCGAGGCCCCGGCCTCGCCCCAATCCGGATGGTCGTCGCCGTTGAAGACGACGATCACGTCGACGTCGCGGATGGGATCTTTCTGGGTGCCGCGCGCGAGCGAGCCGGACGGGATGACCTCCAAGACGTCGGGTAGCGGGCCGAAGGCCTCCTTGAAGAGGTCTCGGCGTGCGCGGGCCTGTCGTACGGCGGTGAGGTCGGCGTTCACCACATCCTGGAACGCTTTGAAGGCGTCATTCACGCTCACGTGGTCTCCTGATCATCGCCCTTGAGCTGTTGCTCCAAATCTAGCTGGGGCCACCGACACGCCAGCGTGGGTCGGCCAGGGCTGCGTAGTTGACGGGGGTGAACCGGCCACGTCGGGCGCCCGACGGCGCAGCCACCCGTTCGGCCCGCCGAGCCGTCCGTGTGTCCAGGCGGGAGAGGGCAGGCGATGGCGCTAGGTGACTGTTTGTGGTGCGGGGACCGAACCGGTGGTCGCAGAGCGGATCGATCGGCATCGTGAAGTGCGGAATCTCGGCGAGATGACCGCGCGCAACCAATGCGCTGACGCAGGTGCTGATCCGCTCAACGACGTTCGCCGACGCCGCAGGGTGGGTGTCTGCCTGCGCTAAGGGTCCATGCGTTGCGGCACGGCGACCCAGTCGCCTCATGCACGGTCGATGATGGGCAACAATTCGTGCCGGGCCAGCGCCCGGTGTGGTTACAGATCGGACCCGAAGTTCTCCAAAGCCGCCGATAGCCGGCAGGCCACGGTCGTGGCGTTGGGCCGTCGGAGCCAGCCTACGAGTCCACAGTGAAGGCATGCTCGTAACCCTGTGGGCCGAGATGTTCGTAGACCAGTGTCGTCGTCACGCGGTTCCAGTGGTGGCCGAGGAGCACGGCCAGCCCGAGCGGGCCAATGAGAAACAGATGCAGTGTTGCGGAGCTGGCGTGGTCGCGTGCGAGGTCGCGGATGGCGACGGCAAGGCTGTTAGCTGCCACGGGTGTGGTCACCGCGCTTGGGCCCGGTCCGGTTGCCGGGGTGGCGGTCAGAATCGTGTCGACGGGCAACGCGTTCTGGACAATCCAATCGGTTGCCTGGCCGGCCGCGTTGGCGGCCACGTTGACGATGACGGCGATGTCAGAGCCTTGCCCGATGCGATTCTTGGTCACGTCGAGGTCGAGAGGCGCTGTGGCAACTTCACTGGTCCATAGTTGGTCGCCCTGGCGGATGCCGACCTCGTAGCGCAGAACCCGCCGCAATTCAGCACCGAGCAAGAAGCCCGTTGCTTGACGCATGTGCCCCGTCGCCAGAATGCGACGGGAACTGCCGAGTTGCGCTGGCACGGTGGCGATTTCGCCGGCAAGATCGGCCCATGTATACGGCGGTGCGGGGGCCACGCGGTGCCAGGGCTTTTCTCCGGAGATGCGCTCTACCCAGTCGATGCTGACGGCAACTTGGTCGGCGAGCTCGTCGTGCTTGATGGTCGCGATCGACACGGTGGTCCATGGTGAGCCGGCCTGAAGATCCCGCGTGGTGACGGCTTCGTTGATGTCTGCCAGGGTCAGTCGGCGATGCCCGGCGATGACTTGCTGGGATACCCACTTCGTGCCCTGGTCGATGGCATTGTCGTCCGATCGCAAACCGTTGGCGGTCATCAGAAGGGCGACCTCCTCGCGTAGACGTGGATAGTCGTAGGCGATATCGAAGTGGAGGTCGTCGAGCAGGGCCATCAGCGCGGGCTCGTCGGTGCCGGCGGCCGTTGCCCATGCTGTCCGTGCTTTCCCGCGCTCTGAGTTCGGTCCACCTTGGGCGGCGCGGGGGACCAGTCTGCTGTCGCGACCGTCTCGGTCTTTGAGCAGGACGTCGGTGGGATCGTGCGGGCGGTTGGTGGCAAGCCGCATTTCAACGGGATCGCCGTTGGCGGTGAGGGTTTTGTGTGTCGTCGCCAGTTTCTTGAGTATGCCCTTTTCGTCTAGGTAGGTCAGGCCGACCGGCATGCGGTTGTCGACGGCGTATTTGGCCTGTGTGTACACGTGCGGGGGGCGCTGCCGGTACCGCACGACGTCGTCGCCGTTGCCTACGCCGGGTTCTTCGACACCAACGGCGAGCGTGGGGTTGTCGGTGTTTCCCGTCAGGTTGTGGTGCAGCGCTTCCATGCACGCCCGCCAGACGTGCAGCCACTGGTATTCGTCACCGGTTATGCGGACGCCGGTGGCGCTGGGCAGTTCGTAGCCGGTCATGCGGGGGCTCCTGGCAGGTCGGTGGTGGGTGCGTGAGGGCCGTTCGTGGGGTGATCGCGGTGGTCGTTGCGTGGTGTCTGCCCGCGAAGTCCGCCCGTCAGTGTGACGGTGCAGGCGCGGGGGATCAGGGTGACTATGCGTCGGGCATCGAGGGTGTATCCGTGATCGGTTCTGCGGACCACGATCTGGGTTGGATTGGGCTGGCGTGGCGTTGTGATCGAGATGAGGGCCAGCGATGCGAGATCGGTGGGGCTGTGGCCGACGTCGTGGGGGTGACTGTGCCAATCGCCGAGGTAGCCGAGTCGGTGATCGGCCGTGCGTGCCTTGAGCACGGCGGGGTGGTCGGTGCCGCCGGGGATGCGGTAGTGGGATCGGCCCCGGTCGACGGTGGGGATTTCGATGGCGGTGATCACCCATGGATGCCCGTCCTGGTAGACGCCGATCAGGATGCCGCCGGTTTCGTCAGGGTGTGCCTGTGCGGCAGCGGTTGTCATGGTGGTGTGGGCGGCTTCGGTGAGCCACAGTCGCGTACTGGTGTTCACGTGTTACTCCGACGTTGTTGTGTCGGCGGGATCCACGATGCCGATGCGATGAAAAGGTGGGTTCATCGGGCTGAGCACGGTGATGCGTTCTTCGGGTCGCTGCCGCCGAGCGGTCAGCTCATCGATGGCGGCGGCGGCGGTATCGGCCGCTGCGGTGAGCACCGCGGTGGGCGGGGCGTTGTTCACCGGTGCGGTGCATCCCAGTTCGAGGAAACCGGCGCGAGCCCGACCGTTGGCGTCGATATCAGGTGGTAGTGCCAAAAAGCGTGGGTGGGTCGGCCGTGCCGCGATCGGGGTGTCGCCTGCGGTTTGGCGCTGCACCCGGACCAGCGCGCCGTGGTGGAACAGGGCTCCCACAATGAGCGGTACGCCCCGGCGCCGACATGTCTCAGCAAGCGCGGCGGTCAGCGGCAACACCCCGGTGCAATCAATGACCAGATCCACATCGGCGACCTGGGCGCGCAGCTGGGCTGGGTCGTAGGGCAGGTCGTCGTGGCCGGCCACCCGGGTCCAAGGGGCGTGCTGCTCGACGGCGGCGGCCACGGCGACGGTTTTGGGGTATCCCACGAAGTGGCGGGTGCTGACGTGGCGAACAACGTTGGTGCTGGTGAGAAACTCGCGGTCGTACACGTGGAGGGTGCCCACGCCGCTGGAGGCCATGGCGACGGCGACGTGTCCGCCGACAGATCCGGCGCCGGCGATCAGAACCGTCTTGTCGGCGAGCCGGTCGGCATCGGGCCCTGCGCGTCGACGCAGCGCCTGCGCGTCGTTGGGGGTCGCAGCCAGTGCCGCCGTGTGCAGGGTGTCGCCGGTACCGGTGAAGCTGACTACGACGGCGTCGTGGTCAGCATCGTGGCGGGGCCAGGCCAATGCGATGAAATTGTGTCCGCTGCTGGGCTGCGGGAACACTGTGTCGGATCGTGCGGCGAGTCCACGTGCGAGGTTTCTGCGTTGGCGGCGCTTGAGTGCCGCCCGCACGTCGTCGAGGGTGCGCGGAGGGTCTGCCAGCTGGCTGAGCAGGTAGAACGCTCCCGTGAGGACCGGTTTGCCGATGTTCCGAGGGTCTGGTGGGTTGCCGGTGCCGATGAGCAGCGAGTTGCCCTGCACAGTGCCGAATACCTCGGCGGAGTACCCGGGTGTGCCGCCGGCGATCAGGTCGTGCAGCGGCAGCTCGGCGCGGTAGTAGCTCAGCGCGTCGTAGAAGTAGTACGCGTCGAGCGCGCGGTCTTCGGGGTTGAAACCGTCCTGGGCTGCGGCGGCCCACTGGTCGAGGCGGTCCCAAAGTCCTTGTAGTTCGCGGCCATTGATCTGGGCCGGGTCGTCTTCGGCCCACAGGCAGATGGTGCCCTGCGAGGCATGGCCGGTGCGCAGGCCGGGGACAACGACGTGGGCATAACGTAGTGGCCACCCGGGGTAGAACTGGATCCGCATGCGGGTTGCGTCGGTATGGGCGCGCAGGCTCGGCCGAATGGGCCCCGTCCAGCACGGCGCGTCGTGGTCGCCGTTGGGAGAGAATCCGGCGTTGACCAGGTCGGAGCAGAACCGATCAAATGCGGCGTCGTCGTAGGTATCCAACAGCCTGCTCAGCGGCGAGTATCCAGACGCGGCGTGGCGAAGCCACGCGGCTGATTGCTGCCCAGCGCACCCACCGCGGTGACGGCCCCGATCGGGAATCCGGCCGCATCACACCCGTCGGGCAGCGGAAGGATTTGCCCCCGGTCGTTCGTACCCAGGATGTCGCGCCACAGCTTCGCTGCGCGGCACCGTTCCGAGTTGAGCGCCGCGCGGGCCTCACCGGCCAGACGCTCGAAGGTCTGCCCGGCCGATCTCCACTGCCACGGATCCAGGGCAGGTTTCAGCGACGTACCGAGCACCGGGTCGGCCAGACCGTCGTCGGCACACTCGATCAATCTAGCGCCGACGTGTTCCATCGTGGCGGCGAGCAGCTCGGCGTAGGTGGTTCCGGTGACCAGCTGTTCGTTCCACACGTAGTACGCGGCGACCTCGACGAACAGGCCGCCGGGTCGCTGCCCGCCGAGGTGAACGTGGCGGACCTGACGGAGCAGCCGCACGATGTGCCGGTAGGCATTTTCGCCGCCGACCGTCGGACTCCACGCGGCCGTGGCCAGCGCATCGGTATCTTTGGCGAACTGCACCGGATTGGTCTTGATCCAGCGGCCCTCGTCGTTGTTCCATTGGTCGCGGTCACGGTTGGGGATGGCCCAGTGCTCACCCCAGGGGACGGCCGGCACTGCGTCGATGGCGAACGCATCATCGCTGAAATGGCCTTCGGGCTCGGGGAACTCGATCTTCAGCGACCGTGCCTGAGGAATGACGCGCCCGCCCGGGACCTCCCCCTTCACGCCGTAGGCGTCGACGAGCACGCGCTCGACCGCGTTGTAGATCTTCTCCGGACTGTGGCGCACCGACAGCTTCGTGCAGCGCAGGAAGACATCGACGTCCTTGCCGGGATACCGGGCGGTCAAGCGCGCGTAGGAGCCGATGAGCCGGGCGTCGATGCCCCAGCTCTTCAGCTCGGCATCGGCCTCGAGTAAGTCGCGCACCTCGGTGTGTGCGTCGATGGCCCGGTCGCGCTTGTCGCCGTGGATGCTGACGTTGCGTACCGCCTGGGCGAACTCGGCATCGAGTGCCTCCATGGTGCTCCTGCAAGTAAGTCGAATTCGTATGGATCAAGGCATTGCCGACGGGAGCACGCACAGATGCACCACGTCGTGAACATTGCGGTCGCCGTGCACGTCGACTGCGGCGGCGGGTGACGCGGGGGAGTTTTGGCTGTGACACGGTCGCTCCATCCGCCAAGATGTTCGAAAGCACATCGTACCGGCGGGGTCCGACACAACGGACGCTTGTGTCAATCATCGGGCGTGGCCGTCCCGCTCGGGCCGGGTGACCCGGGCTCCGGACTCGGACCGGGGCCAGGGGCACGATAGTGCCGCGGCGGCGCACTCCTTGCCATGGAGCAACGCTGCGCGCCGAACTACAGAGGGAACTGGGTATAAACGCTGTTCTTGATATCGATGGGGCAATCGTCCCTGCCGGCCAGTTGCTTGCTCCTGGCTCCGTCAGTATTCGCGTCGAAGTACATGATGCATTCGGCGATGGCGCCCTTATTGGTATCCGACACCGTCGGCCACAGCTCCACCACCAGAGGCAGAACGGACGCATCCCGGTTCGCCGCGGTGATCAGCAGATGAGCCATCGGGCGTCGCGACCGGTTCGCGATATCGGCAACGTCAAACTCGGTCAGAACCGCACGCACCACGCGCTGAACCTCGTCCAGTGTGCAGTACGGAATTCTCAACGCCGCCAACGCTTGCTTGTACAGATTGAAAAGCGCCGGGAGATGCCGTCGTTGCGCCTTGGGTGTTTCTGCCGGTAGTCGCTCGATCACCGCGCCTCTAAGCGCTTCGACAACAGTGAAACGAAGCTCATCACTAAGCCGGTCGTGCTTGCCGAGCATGATCAGCAGCGCGATCAGCGACGCCGGCGTCTGCGGATCATCGTTGGCCGCAAGCGATTTCAAGAGTCGGGCTGTAATCTGCTCGGCAACTGGACCTGACGGCGGCACGATCTGCGACGCCATCTCATCGAGGGCGGCGGCGAGTAGACGTACGCAGTTCGAGTGGCGGCAGTCGAGCAAGCTGTACAGCCACGCCGAGATATCGGCACCAACGTCGCCGCCGCGCCAGGCGCGCAGTGCGGCCGTCACGCCTCGGGTGGCGGCGAATGCGGCATTGGTGGGGTCGCCGTCCAGATGACGGGTGACGTGTTCACGCGCCGCCGTGTTCTGTTCGATTACCAGCCCGTCGAGCTCGGCCAGTCTTTCCCGATCGTCCTTTGCGTCCGTCAGCAGCGCTCGCACCTCCACCTCGATATCAG
Source organism: Mycobacterium sp. SMC-8 (assembly GCF_025263565.1). Taxonomy (NCBI): domain Bacteria; kingdom Bacillati; phylum Actinomycetota; class Actinomycetes; order Mycobacteriales; family Mycobacteriaceae; genus Mycobacterium; species Mycobacterium sp. SMC-8. The sequence goes on along the minus strand of NZ_CP079865.1, from coordinate 5,097,789 downwards.
CGAGTTGCGTTGGGCTACAGGCGTTGAGGAACGTATCGTACGAACTACGAATCGTCGCCGCCTGTTGCGCCGGCGAAAGCCCCGACACGCGCGCTACTTGACGCGCGCAATCTCGAAGTCGTTCGGGATCATCAGTCGACACCTTGATCAGCGAGGGCCACACGCGGCGCGGATCGGCGCCGATCCATTCCGGCAGGCGTTGGGCGAGCGCTTCGCGCTGGGGCGCCGTCAGTGCATCGGCGACATGATTGACCACGCTGCAGGCCGTGCCGATCGCGGGTTTGGCGAGATCATCCGGCAGGGCCAGTATCGTGTCGAGAACGAGCCCTTGGTGACGATCAGCGATGAACATCGCGACATTCGCCCAACGGTCCCGTTTGAGCGGCGCATCGCTGAATGCCGTAAGTAGCACCCCTTTGGCGATGAACTCGTCTTCGCAGAGCGCGTCGGCGAGCCGTACCTGACAGGCGTCCCAACGCACCGGGAGTTTGGCCTCGAGCATCTCCGAGATGTCTCTCCATCCCATCGCTTTGCGGAAGTCGGGGTCCTCCCAATTGCGCGTCAACAGGCCCGCCACGGCGTCCACGGCACCCGTCGGGCACTCACAGTGGGCTGCATTAATCAGCAAGCGGGTTTGGAGTTGCGGACCTGTGGGACCGGCCTCCACTACCTTCAGCAGGGCTCCGCGGGCAGCAGCAGGAAGCTCGAGGGGAGTCGATTCGGTGCTATCACTGGTGTAGAAGTCGATGAAGACGGCGATGACCGCTGTGTCGAACTTCGTGGCCACGGTATTGGCGATGAAGCGAGTCACCACCGACGGAAGAGTTTCCTTGGTGACGTACGGGTCGCGGCTGAGGACTGCACTCAGGAAACTCCGAACGAAGGCCGGGCGGTCGGTGTCCGGCATCTCGTGGTAGAGCCGCACGCATGTCGCGGCGATGGGTCCGATATCGGATGTCGTGGCTGCGCGCAAGCAGCCGATAGCGATGTCTGACGCGGCCTTGAGGCACTCCTGAGGTGCGTCGGCCATTACGGCTATGCCGGTGCTTATCAGTGTTTGGTCGACCGCCTGCCCAAGTCGCACAACAAGTTCCGCGTCATGCCGCTGGAAAGCGCCGAGGAAGTGCAAGCGCACACCCTCAGTCCGCGTCACCGGTATCGCGTCGACGACGGCGCCATAGCGTTCATCCGACATCGTCAGCGTTACCAGATATCGTGCAACCGGCCATAATCCGGTTGCAACTCCGTCGTCGAGGAGATTGAAAAGCCGCCGAAGGTCGCCGGCGCTGCCTGCACGACCCAGTAAGCGCGAGATGGCGTACTCGCCGTAGGTCTGGTGGAAGAATTGATATCGACCGCCGACCTGTTTGAGTACACCGTCACTTCTGAGCCGTTCCAATGCCATGTCGTCGGTTGCCAAGGTTCCCGCTGCAGACATGACGAGATGGTCTGTGCTGGACTGCCACATCTCCCTGGCGATGGCTTCGACCGTCGTCTCTTGTGAGCGCGCTGCGGCAGTAACCCTACCGTGGCGGTCACGTGCGATGCGTCGGTTCCAGTATTGGTTGTACAGTTCGGTCACCGTCAGGTCGTCTGGAATGGCGCCGACAGATGCGTAGATGTCGCATGTCATCGCGAGACGCAGCGGTGTGGCGCACACCGCTGACGCCTCCGCGCGCCTCAGGCTGGCGAGGAAAGCATCGCGGCGATCAGCGTCGATGGCCACAGCATCGGTGTACCTGCGCGCCCAGTCTTGAATATCCGTTGCGGTCAGACCGGGCAATTGATAGCGGGTTCTGATCAGATCGCGCTCAGAATCAAGAAAATTCAGATATTCCTGCTCCCGGCAAGAGAACCACAGGCTGCAACGGCCGGCGAGAGACCTCAGCACGCTCGCGATACTGTCGGCGTTCGTGTCGTTGAGAATGAGATCCACAGTGTCGAGCAGGATCGCGACCGGCGTGTCGTCTCGCACGATCTCGTCGATCAACCTGGTGAGGGGCCAAGAGGGCTTCGCATCGACGCCGTCGGCGCGAGCGCCAATCGCTGCTGCGCCCAACGCCCTGTCGATGTCAGCAGGGCTCGTCAAGGCAGCAGAGGTCGGAATGCGTGAGCACAACACTAGGAAGGGAACCGCTGGGCCGCCGCCGATGCCCACAAAGCTGTCGTAGAGCTGACGCAGCAGCACGCTCTTCCCGAGCCCACCCTCTCCGATCACCGCCACGGGTGTCGCAACGTCGTTGAGTGATCCGCCGCCGGCGCGCGCTAGTCGCGCAACGCGATCGACGTTGGGCAGAACTTCTGGGGCGATGACCTCGCGCGCCGACTTCGACGCCTCCACCAATTGCGCGACGGCCCTGTCGACCTCCACGTCGCCGATTGCCTGCCCCGCCTCGTTGGCGGTGCCGATGGCATGACTGAGCACGCGGACTTCGTCTCGGCTCTGTTCGACGGCATCACCGATTAGCCTGAGCTTGTAGCTCAGCGCGTTAGCGGACTCGTGCGCGCCGAGAGCACCGATGAACTCAGCGACCAGAAGGGACGCGAGCTTGTAGGCTTCGTCGGGGGGCGCTGCAGGCAGTACCCGCGCCGCGATAAGGGCGGACAGTCGCGCTGTGCCGGCGTCATCCTGGTCATAAAGGGCATCCAGAGCTTCCCGGGAAGCGAGCAGCCTGAGCAACTTGCGTCGCTGGCCGCCGGTCATCGGCACAGCCTCGGGATGGTCCTTGATCGCCGCGAGCAACCGGTCGCGGATAGAAGGTTCGATCAGCTTCTTGATGGCGACGACGCCGACCCTGCCGAGCAGTCGACCCCCCTCCATCCATCCAGTGTGACACGCCCACCGGCGACGCCCGGTACTGTCCGAGGACCGCGCTGCCGCAAAACAACGGCGCGCTGGCCTCCAACGTGGCAGTCCGCGGGTCCAGCAGCTGGCGGTAGCTCGGGCACGCCGGTAACCTCGGGCGGCCCGGCTGCCGCGAGCGAAACAGGAAGGCTTGAGAGTGTCGGAGGGGCCGTTGGTGCTGTGGGGTTCATGGAGCGCCACCGCGCCATTTCCGCGGTGAGCAGCCGGGGGCCTCGCGTCCTCGGTCACCGTCCAACGTGAGATCCCTAGAGGATAGAGTCTCGGCGCCGGCGCTTAACCCTTGGACTCGACCGTGGCCGTAATCTCGTGCCAGTGGGAATTCAGCGTGTAAATCAGGCGTACGACGAGGACGATGCTCACGTCACCAGAGCTTTCCTGACACTCGGCCACGTGCTTGCAGCGATCGGTGCCGAGCACGACCCGCCTATCGGACTGGACGACATGCGAGTGATCCGGCATAGCTTCAACACCGGTGAAGAGTTGAGTCTGCGCGGGCCGGAGGATCTGACCGAGGACAAGGTCCGGCAATACACACGGTCCCAAGGCGCCTCACCCCGGCAGTTCCCCGCCGAACCGGAGCGATTCTGGGTGGTCCTCGTCGCTGACGGCCAGCGACGGTCGCGGCTGTGGGGAGTGTTCGAGAATCACGGCGAGATCACCGCCGAGCGCACTGCGGAGATCCGATTCTTCGATCTGCACCGCAGCGATTTCCTGAAGTCGCTCGCCAACCGCCTCGTCGTCGAGTGGGACACTCCACGAGTCTGGCACCGCCGCGCTGCCCGCGTGGCCGACATGCCCGTCCTCGAGATCGCCGACCGCGATCAGGTGCCGTTCCCTGGATTCGACAAGGTGTTGCTGACATTTCATGAACTCGGCGAGATGGTGTCGGATCGCCGCTACGCCGACTGGCAGGTCGCGCTCTCACAGGTGCAGGGCGTCTACCTGATCACCGATTCCTCCAACGGAAGACAGTACGTCGGGAAAGCCGATGGCGCCGAACGGATTCTGCAACGCTGGAAGTCGTACGCGCAGGATGGCCACGGTGGCAACCATGCGCTGAAGGAACTCGCCACGATCAGCATCGGAGCTGGCGGCGGTAAGACCGACCACGCCCGGCATTTCAGGTTCAGCATCCTGCGGGTGTTCGGTCCCAGCACGTCTCCCTCGGAGGTCGACGACGCCGAGTCCCACTACAAGCGGGCGCTGATGACTCGCGAGTTCGGCCTCAATCGAAACTGAGCAGCCGGCCGGCAGGAGCCTACTTACCACGCCTCTCGTCGATCATCGACTGGATATACGAATCGACCTGAGCCTCTTCGTAGTCGCTTATCTCCTCTTCCGTTGCATCATCCGGTTCCAGCTCTACCTCCAGCGGTATGGAAGCCTCGACCAGATAGTCGCGGCGGTCCAGCTTCAGTCGGCACACTCCGCACTCAAACCGGTCGGCAGAGCCATCCCGTTCGACATACGCAGCGCCCGCGGGTTCGTAGCCGTACTCCCCGGCATCCGAGTACTCGACCATCGGATGGCTACGACGCACCTCGTAGACCACCCACCCCATATTCTGGCAGGCAGGGCACTGATGCGGCGACGCCTCCTCGGTGGCCGAATCAATCGTCGGCGTTACCTCCGCGAACTGCTTGATGACGTCAGCTCTGCCTGCATCAGCCAGGCTCCGCGCCAGCCTCTGGTAGTCCTCCCTCGCTCTGCGCAACAACTGCTCGTACCGGGCCTTTGCCTCCGTGACCGCTTCGTCAACGATCGCGCGGACGAACTTCTCCGCCTCCTGTTGACCGTCCCTCTGTGTGACGACCACGGCGGGGGTGATCGTCATTGAAGTTGTCGAAATCCCGGGTCGGGGACGGCGGTCGTCTGCATCATCAGCGTGCCCACGAACGGACCCCGCGCTGGTCTGCTCGCGCAGAGTCCATTTCGGCTCCGGCGCGATGCCGAATCCCGAGATCGTCACAATCGGTGACGGCGGACGCGTCGATTCTGCGGTCGCCCAACACGAACTGACCCCTATCCCGGTTCCCGGGTGATAGGTAAGGCTGGTGGATCATGGACTGGCTCTGCGGTGATCGTCGCGCGCACCGGCGAACTGGCCGAGAAACTGCTCGCCGCCGGCGAACTCCGCTGCCCGCGGTGCCGCGACGGCCAGCTGACTTCTTGGGGCTACGGCAGGCGGCGCTCCGTGCGCGATCACGACGGGACCACGATCACGGTGCGCCCCCGCCGCACGCGATGCCGGTCCTGCTCGTCAACGCATATCGTGATGCCCGCCGCTCTGCAGCCACGCCATGCCGACACCACCGCAGTGATTGGAACAGCATTGCTGCACAAAGCAAATGGACTCGGACACCGGCGTATCGCGGCGACCATGGGGCGGCCGGTGTCCACCGTGCGCCGCTGGCTTCGCCGACTACCGCCAGAGCACCTGGACCGTCTCGCACGCGACGGGACCGAGCAGCTGCTCGCCCTGGACCCCGACACGTTCACCGCGCTGCGCTACCGAGGGAACATGTTGCACCACGCGCTGTCGCTGTTGTCGGCAGCGGCCTACTGGGACCGCCGCCGCTACGCCCTCGGTGAGCCGCCGTGGACCCTGATCGGGATGTACACCCGCGGCCGCCTTCTGGCGCCACCCGGCTGACCCTCCGACGTCCCCGCGCTGCCGCCGGGGGCGTCATCACCATGCCTGCCGACAGTCGTCACCATGACGACCACCGCGTCGCCGCGACGATTACCCCGTCACAATGCAGACCGACCCCCGAAATCACGTCTGCATCCACAGTGACGCCATCGTCTGCATCCTGAGCGACGGCCAACAGCCTCCTCGCCACCCCAGTACCGAACCCGTTCCGAGGGTTCGGTGCCCAGGTGCGTGAACACCCGGTCGGTGAGCAACACCATCTTCTTGAACGCCGCCTCGTTGGCCCTCGTCGACGCGACTCCGAGATGAATCGCGGCATTACGAACTTGGAAGATCGGTTCGAAGTCCTTCTTGTTCAGCTGTAGCGCGCACTGAGCGTTCGCCCGGTCGAAGGCAACCAGTCCCGTAACCGTCGTCAGCTGTGGCAAGTGATCCTGCATGGTTCCCTTGTCATCTAGCGTGAGCGCCGTTTCGACCGCGTACTTGTCGGGCAACAGATGGAAACTCTGACGTGCCAGTGCATGCTTGAGGAGAAGCTCTACAGCGGTTCCGATCGAGATCGCCACCCGCTGCGCGTCCCAAGCCGCCCCGCCGGGATACAGCTCATGCACAAGGCGCGCATGGTGAGAAGAGCCGTCCCACAGCACGTCCGGCAGCTTGTTGTGTGCGATGTGATGAGCACCGGCTGGCCAACCCTGAGTCACGGACTCACAGTAGTTTGCCGGCCGCCGGCGTCTGGCATGTATAGAGAGGCCCGTTGCGGAGCGGTCCGCGGCGGGTTCGATGCTAGGTAACTGTCGAGACGACCTGATCTCAGAAGCGCTTGGTCGCGGGAGCGGTGAGACACCGGCCGCCGATGCGCGTTCGTCATCGCAGAACTCAAAGCACCTGGCCGGCCGGCAAGAGAAGCATGGGGTCCCGCGTCACCCCGGCGCGCCCTCCGTCCACTGTCTCCCCACGTCCTTAGGCTTTTAGGTATCACTACCGGTCGGGGAGGTACGAGCATGGCGACTGGAGCCAACGCCAACTACTGGGAAGACCACCGCCTGCCCGGTGTGCTCAAGCTCAACCTGCTGCGCCGATACCTGCCGGTGTTCCTGATCCGCACCAGCACCAAGACCAAGCATGTCGCGTACGTCGACGGATTCGCCGGCAAGGGTACGTACGGGGACGGGTCTCTCGGATCGCCCGGCATCATGCTGGAGTTCGCCGCGGGTCAGAAGTTCAAACGCGACACCGCCGTCGACCTCTACCTCTGCGAGAAAGACGCGGACTCCTTCGCCGACCTCAGCCAGCTGGCGGCGACATACCAGAAGAAGGGGCTGGCGATCGACCTCACCAACGGTGAGGCTGCAGAGCACTTGTCCGCGGTCCTCCCGCGCGTCGCCACGCTGCCGACGTTCATTTTCGAGGACCCGACCGGTCTCGGGGTGCCCTACGTGGATCTCGTCGCAGCGATGAACCGGAACGACTCTGCGGCGTGGCCTCCAACGGAGATGCTGATCAACCTGAGCCTGGAGGCTATCCGACGGATCGGCGGCCACCTGACCTCCGCTACACCGAACGAGAAGACCATGCTCCGACTCGACGAGGCCCTTGGCGGGGCGTGGTGGCGCGACGAACTGGCGTACGGGGTGTCACCCCGAGCCGTTCAAGCAGTAGTTTCCCGATTCGTCAAGCAGCTCGGCGCCGATACCCGATTGTTGACCGTCCCTCTGTGTGACGACCACGGCGGGGGTGATCGTCATTGAAGTTGTCGAAATCCCGGGTCGGGGACGGCGGTCGTCTGCATCATCAGCGTGCCCACGAACGGACCCCGCGCTGGTCTGCTCGCGCAGAGTCCATTTCGGCTCCGGCGCGATGCCGAATCCCGAGATCGTCACAATCGGTGACGGCGGACGCGTCGATTCTGCGGTCGCCCAACACGAACTGACCCCTATCCCGGTTCCCGGGTGATAGGTAAGGCTGGTGGATCATGGACTGGCTCTGCGGTGATCGTCGCGCGCACCGGCGAACTGGCCGAGAAACTGCTCGCCGCCGGCGAACTCCGCTGCCCGCGGTGCCGCGACGGCCAGCTGACTTCTTGGGGCTACGGCAGGCGGCGCTCCGTGCGCGATCACGACGGGACCACGATCACGGTGCGCCCCCGCCGCACGCGATGCCGGTCCTGCTCGTCAACGCATATCGTGATGCCCGCCGCTCTGCAGCCACGCCATGCCGACACCACCGCAGTGATTGGAACAGCATTGCTGCACAAAGCAAATGGACTCGGACACCGGCGTATCGCGGCGACCATGGGGCGGCCGGTGTCCACCGTGCGCCGCTGGCTTCGCCGACTACCGCCAGAGCACCTGGACCGTCTCGCACGCGACGGGACCGAGCAGCTGCTCGCCCTGGACCCCGACACGTTCACCGCGCTGCGCTACCGAGGGAACATGTTGCACCACGCGCTGTCGCTGTTGTCGGCAGCGGCCTACTGGGACCGCCGCCGCTACGCCCTCGGTGAGCCGCCGTGGACCCTGATCGGGATGTACACCCGCGGCCGCCTTCTGGCGCCACCCGGCTGACCCTCCGACGTCCCCGCGCTGCCGCCGGGGGCGTCATCACCATGCCTGCCGACAGTCGTCACCATGACGACCACCGCGTCGCCGCGACGATTACCCCGTCACAATGCAGACCGACCCCCGAAATCACGTCTGCATCCACAGTGACGCCATCGTCTGCATCCTGAGCGACGGCCAACACCCGATCCCACGTGGTGGTCGTACCCGTCCTGCGAGCGCCGGGACAACAGCCGGTTTACTACCTGCTCTTCTGCACCCGGCACGCACGTGGTGTGTGGAACTTCGGGCACTGCGCGGCGCAGGCCACCGAGGACTGGTGGCAGGGCGCCGATGCGATCGCGGTGCAGCGCGACGAGGTCAGGCTGGGTGACCAGCTGGCGTTGCTGCCCACCGAGACGATCCTTACCCGGCCGAAGCTCGATGAGGTGGAGCAGAAAGCTCTGCCGTATATCGCGGAGCGGATCAACGACATGCTCGTCAACGGGAAGAAGCCGATCACCCTCGGCGACCACTCCCTTGAGGTGTTCGGCGAGTACTTCGGACAGGTTCGGGAGAAAGTGGCCCGCGCAGCCGTGAAGGACTTGCATGCACGCGACCTCACTCCGAGCGCAGGTATCGGCCCCAAGGTCGAGAACCTTGTCGTAGCTCCTAGCAGCTAACCCGTTGCCGCGGTGGGCATCTCATCCCACAGCTGGCCGTCGAGCTCGCGGCCTGCTGCCTTCGGGGTCCGGCCGCCCCACTGTTTGAAGAAGAACGGCACTCCCTCGGTGCGGCAGGCGTCGCGAATGTCGCGCGCCCAGGACAGCTCCATCGGCCGATGCCTGGGACCTGACTCGCCGCCGGCGATCACCCAGCCGATGCCGGTGAGGTCGATCCCGCCCAACGGACCGATCAGCGGTTCACACGATAGGAAGCGCACCGCGGCCGGCACCTCACGGAGATGGTCAACCCGGCTAAGAAAGTCGGCGTTCTCCACCGAGACGCCCATCCACAGGTTGTCGGGCCAGTCCAGCTTGTCGGCGACCCGGCTCAGCCGCAGACTCCGCTTGGTCAGCACCTGATAGGTGTGCTGCGGGGTGTCGCGACACACGTCGAACACGTCGCGGATGAAGCTGATCGGCACCTTGGCGTGGAACAGGTCGGCCATCGAGTTCACGAACACCACGCGGGAGCTGCGCCACCGCCGCGGTTCGTCCAACGCTTGCGGGTGCATCGTGACACCGAAGCCGGGGCCGGATGTGCGCGGGTCGCCGTCGGTCTGGTACTTCTCCGCACCCATCGCCTTGAGCCGCTTTGCCAGGGTCATCGCGTAGCAGTGATCGCACCCGGTGGATACCCGATCGCACCCAGTGACGGGGTTCCAGGTGGCCTCGGTCCACTCGATCGCTGAACGGTCCGCCATCGGGCCTCCTCACCTGCGCATTGTTGCTCCAGTCGTTACTCTAAGACCCGCCACCGACGGAAGCCGCCAACCAGTCAACCTGGTGCAGGTGTGTCGAATGGTGCCAGTGATACTCGTCGGCTGAATCAGACGCATGTCGACCAAACAATTCCCGTTAAGCCGTCAAGTTCACAACTGTGACCGCAGATCTTCGCCGGCGAAGCGCTTGGCCGGAGCCAGCACGGCAACGTCGCGCCCCCGGCGAGTGATCACGAAAGTCCGCCCTTGTTCTGCTTCGTTGATGAACCGGCTGAAATGTCGGCGTAGTTCGGTGATGCTGATGCGCGGCAGCGAGGGATCGATCATCGTTCAGTACCAGGATCGCCAACGGCACCGAACATCTCGATCCAACTTTCGAGCTGCGCGGCGGACTCGGTGAGGATCAGCGCGAGAGCACGCGCGTTCTCAATCGTTAGTCCGGAGTCAGGGTGGCAATCGAGGTATATGTGGGAGACTTCCGCAGCAGTCTCAAAGCTGCCGTCTTCAACCTGAATCGCGCTGATGCGGACTCCAGCCGTGCATCCGGCGGGGAACCGGTCGGGTGTGTAGACGACGCGGGATGCGATGCCTTGGTCCAACTCCCATTCAGTGCAGAGGGATCCGATCGGGGTAGCGGGCTCCTCACAGCTTCGGCTTGACATTGCCACCATCGTCCTTCCTGTACCGCTGGGATTGCCGTGATGGGTTGCTCGGTACGACCTCGACTTCATCTGGGGGAGTGTGCAGTTCACCCAACACTGCCTGCCGGAAGGGATCAGACGCGCCACTCGGCGATAGGCCGGGAACGATGCTTTGCAGTCGAACGAGGCCCTCTGCGATGACGGTCGCGGCGGGGGATTTTCGTCCCTCCGCCGCTTTGTGCCGTAGCGAGATGATGACGTCGGTCAGCGCGACCGCACTGGGGTACCAGGCGGCGGCTTGTCGTGGAAGCGTGGACGGTGCTTCCTCGGGTACACCGAGCCGTCGCCTGCGTTGCTGGATATCAGGCGCACGGGAGACGGCCGGCCAGCCTGACCACACGGAGAAGCAGGTGACGGCGGCGGAGAAGCCGGAGTATGTGGGGCCGCGCCCCCAGCGTCGAATGAGACTACGGTGCTGGCGGTGTGCGCGTGCAATGTCAGGACAGAGTCGGATTGAAAATTGTTGCTGAGCATCGCATCTCAGTGCAGGACTTCCGGTCCATTGCTGGTGTACAGCGCAGAGCACCTGTTCATGACTCGCGAAGACAGTCACTGCTTGGCTTCGAATTTGAGTCTGCGCGGCGGCGCAGTGTCTACATGCGGATCGGATCCCGGCCCGCTGCGAGACGTGGCCGACCAGGTGCGGCCATCGCTTGATCGCATGCGGAGTTCGGAGTTCTGGAAGCGCCGCTATCAACCCTCGCTCCGTCAAACCGGTGAGCTCGACGAGGTCCGCAACGAAGTGGGGCTGTCGGGAGAGCTGGGACAGCCAGCTGGGTCGCAAGAGGTTCTGATCCGTCACCCGGCGGAGGTAGCTGTTCAGCGTCTCCGAACACATCGGAGCGACTGGCACGGGAAGTCGTTGACGGCCGCGGCGGACACCCTCCGGGACTGTCGATGACTGTTCGGCACGAAGCGGCATCAGCGGGCCACTCCAGGATCGACGTCGTCGATAGCAATCGAGTCGAGGAGGTCTAACGTGATGGCTTCGGTACCGAAGTCGATGGCGTCGGTGGCTGCATCGATGATCAGATCGCTCAAGGATGCGATTGAGCCGCCAGTGCGGTGGTAGAGGTAGTCCGCATGGCGTTCGAGCATTCCGTGTTCATGCAGGGGGAGAGGGAGAATGCGTTCGATGGATGCGACGAGCTGCACCCACTCCTTGTGGTCGGCGTCGTTCGAGAGTGAGTAGTTGCTCAGGTTGATGGGCCGGGTCCGTTTGCGCCACTGCTCTCCGTTCTCGCCGCTGAACAGGGGAGCGGTCTCCAACGAAATTCCTGCGAAGAGCATCGTCGCATCAAGATTCTCGGCGAAAGTCTTGATGTTGTCGGCGACTTCGGCTCCTGCGGCGCGATCGGTGTTGAGGCGTTGGACGTCATCGAGGATGACGAACTTGGTGCCGAGGCTCTTCAGCAGTCGCGCCAGGTCCACGAGTCGCTCGTCGGCATTGCTACCTCGCAGCTCGCGCGCACCGACGAAGTCGGCGAGGCGCACCCAGAGTTTGTTCGTCGTTGTCGCCGTGGCGATCGTGGTGTAGACGACGGGTAGGAAGGACAAGTCGTTTTCCCTGCCGCAAGTCCGTCGTATTTCTGCGTCCAGTCGCTTGCCGGCGGCCATCACATCGGTGGTTTTGCCGGTCCTGGGTTCCCCGGATACTCGGATACCGGGCCTGGCTACGAACTTCTTGGCTCGTGATCGGCGAAGCAGTCGCCGTGCGTGGTTGAGGATGCGGGTGAGGTCCCGGGTGGGAAACACGCGTTCCTCGTTCAGGTAGTCGATGCGGCGTTCGTTGTACGCCGACCGCTCGACGGTGCCGAGAGCCTTGATCTCGTCCGCACTCAAAGAGGGTCGCTGCGAATCCGGGGTGGGCTCGTAGGTGCAGTATTCACGCCACTCTTCGCGGGTTGTCGGTGATGCCAAGGTTCACCACCCTTCCGACAGGCGCATCGGACGCATGGGCTCGACTGGTCCGACCGTGGGCTGAACAACCGGCGCGACCGGAGTGTCGTCGCTTCGTCCGGGCACAACGACCTCAGGGGGAGGGCCGCCGCTGAGTTCTTGTCGCGCGAGGTTGGCGCGCCCGGCCGACGCTTCGGCACGGGAAAGCGGTCGAGGTTTCGGTTCCGAGGGGCCGCCGAGCAATTGACGATGAATCTGCTCCGCGCGCCTGAGCACTTCTTTGTCGGTTGGTTTCTTACTCATGTCCCGACGAATCGCTTTCACCATGTCGATCCCGAATGGAATGGTCGCATAGTCGGCCAGAACCCAGCGGCACTCGATCCAGCCATTGTCTTCGACTTTGCGCTGACCCTCTGAGTCGAAGACTAGGGATTCATCTCGCACCCAGATTTGCATCAGGTTGGTGGGGTCGTAGCGCACTTCCCACTTGCCATTCTGTTTGGAATTCAACGATTTCGTTCGTCGCATCTGGTGGAAGCGCGGCGAGTCGGAGTTGTACACGAGGTTCTCCAAGTTGACGCCATAGCGGTTGATACGACGAAACTCGTGCGGTTTCAGGGAGATCCAATCGTCGCGTGTCATCGTCCGTGCTGGAGTTGGTGCCATCTCCGACATCGCTCGATACATGGCATTGGGAGAGAGCTGCATCCGAGGGGCCGCCGTCAGGTGAAGCCCCGTGTGGGGACGGTTCTGATACACCGTAATAACCCATTCGTCGAGCAGCGCCTGAAGTACAAACAGCGGCCACACAATATCCTTCTCCGGGTTTCGGCCCCGGTGGCTGACCGAGCGTCCCTTGTATCCCGGGATCCATCGGACAAAGTCGTCGCCGATGGTCTTGAGCAAGCGTTCGATATGAGGCTTGGCGGTGGGCTGGTACGGAGCAGCGACCCGAGGGTGCACTCCCCGAAGTTCGGTTGCCTTTTCGAAGGCTTTCGAGACAAAGATCTTGCCACGGTCAACTACGACACCGCGCACGTCGATGATGGGCTTGTTCTCGAGTGCCCTGTCGAGATCGATCTGAGGGGATAGCCTGTCCGACAGGTAGCTTCGTGCGACGGTCATGTTCTCAATCCAGCCTGGCAACATCTGTTGCGGGATACAGGAGTTGGCCCAGAGTTCAATGGCATCAACGGTTTTGCAGGCGTTTGGGCGAAGAATTGCCGCGGTGATGCTCAGTGTCGCGACGTCGATGCCGGCAGCCAAATCGATTCGGCATGGTTGACCATCGGGCAGTATGGCCATTGCGTCAAGTGGTGTTGAGTCGAGCTGCACTTCTTCGCCTGGATACAAGGCGACGATCTTCGAGAACGCTCGGTCGGGGCTGTTCGCGTGACTGCGGCGCGACGTCGCATCGCCGGTGGTGTGCTCACCGCGGTCAAGTGCAGCCAGTAACGCGTACATCGACGACCTGCACGGCACCGGCACGTTGTCGTCACGAAGGCGACGCTCCGCGATTTCGAGGATCTGCTTCTTGGTAGGCGTCGACTTGTCTACGTAGTGCGCCTTCACCATCTCCAGGACGACGATCACACGCTCGTGCACCCCGGACAGACGGACGTGACCCGGCATGCCGCGCTGATCGATACATCCGAGCAGGCCCGCAGTGTTGAAGCGTTGCCACTTGCGCCACATAGTGGTCATGGAGACCGGCCGCCCCAGGGTACGTAGCTCGGATCTCTTATCCGAAAGTCGTTCGCGTACAGTCGCGATCGGAGTTCCCGAAAAGGCTTGTCCTTGAGCCGGCTGTTCCATGGCGTGTTTGATACCGGAGAGGTGCCCATACCAGAACTCGGCATCACGTCGCTGTTCGTCGGTGGCGAGGTCGAGCAGCCTCTGATCGGCGATACTTGGTCCAGAGGCGTCGGGACCGACGAAGGAATCGTCGCAGAGCAACATCGCTACCGGCAAGGTCAGGTCGCTGCCGTCATCGAGACATTTGAGTCGAAGGGCCAGTCCGTCGCTGTCGCGGATATGCCAGCTCTGGCCGCGGAGTTTGATGATGTCGCCGATATGCAGTTCGATCATGAGGTGATCACCGTGGTCCAGGTCAGCGGGCGAGCCAGGTCGACGTGAATCTCTCTGTTCCAGATCATGTGGTAGGTGCTGCAGATGAGTTGGCTTTCGTCGAATTCGGCTCTGTCCGAGGCGTTGTCGATCAGCTCGCCGAATTGCACGCCGTTTCGCCCCGATCGATTCACGCACATCGTGATAGCGGATCGTGCTTCTGCTGACGGTGCGAACCGCGGATGGTGGTAGGCGCATAGCAGCCGTAGGTTGCGTTCTGCAGTCTTGTCTATCGTTGTGAATTCTTCGTACTCCCAGTCCAACTCGCGACATACATCGCGGGTGCGTTGATGCTGGAGCCGATCCTTCTCGCGGAGACGATCTGCCGGCTTGACGTCGACAACGAGAGCCGATCCGTCGCGTCGTCGGATGAAAAAGTCCGGGGCGTGCCGGTGGTGCGTCTGGCCCTTCGGCCACAGCAGCCAGAACGGGTTGGAGCTGACCGCGATTGCGTCGCCCCGAAAGTCGACCGTCATCAGGGCAGTCATCTCGAACCGCGACTCAAAGCTGACATGGCCTTGTGAACGCGAGAACCAGTACTTGCCTTGATGGGAACGGCGACCACGGTAGGCCGGGAAACTCCGGATAGGCCTGCATAGCTCAAATGACACACGCGAAACCTCAGGTGTGAGACGGGTTCGTACGCGCTGCCCGGTCTTCGGATCTTGATAAAGCACCATCGTGTAGGGCGCGTCATTGACGGGCAGTGGCCCTTCCGTCGGGACCGGCGGCGGGGTCATCCCCGTTCCCACCCGGCATCGGCACCCGCAGCCCTCGATGGGGTCGGGGGCCAGAACGCGAAGCGGGGGTTGACATCGCGCCGGAAGCGCGCTGAAATAAGCATGTCTCCCTCTCAGGAGTGAAGTAAGTAATTAGCGGCCAAGTGCCGCACCGAAGAAGCCGGGATACCAGCCCGGCTTTTTCAGCGTCTGGGGACTCTTGAAGCCCCGTCAGCGGGTCAACCTAGATTTTCTGGGCGGGTGTCACCTCCTGGTAGGCCTGACCATTCCACTGCCTCCGATGAACGCGCACGTCGGGGACGGTGCGTTGGAGCAGGCTGAAGTGCCCGCCCCATGATCGGAATGGCAACGTAAGTTGAGCACAAACTGACAGATCCGCACAAGGGTTGCAGCAACCATGGCCACCGACGACTTTGCCGGGAAAGGCTTCGTCCATCGTTCGCCTTCGAGTGAGCCGAGTTCGAATGCCAAAGCCAACCGACTGATGACTGTTGGTGAGCGCGATGCGCATGTAATTCCACTGCTAGACACTGCATTCGCGCATAGACGGAGGTCACACCCTAATGGCGCACCCACAAACGCACTGATGCAAGTCGCCGATCAGAACCCGGGGTGTTGCCTATAGTTAACACCTACTCGATGTCTCTAGCCAGCAAAGTCGATGCGCGCAGAACTCGATACCATCTCTTCGCATTGGGACTAGCCAGCTGCCGCAGTTTGCTGGCAAATGTCTCCAATGCCAGCGTTGCGTTCTATCGAGATCTTATTTTCGTCGGAGGCCTGTCGGTGCGCCGCGCTATCTTGACCCGATGCGCTGGTTTGCCCGCCCTGATAATCGCTCGCTGGAGCTGAGGGTCGCCCCGCGGCTCGCATCGTGGAACAAGGCTGACGATCCAGATCAGATCCGATTGCAGGAGTACCTCGACGATACGGAGGCTTTGATCGCTGGCGCACGGATCAGCGGCCCGTGGGCGCTGCGCCTCGACGTCGGTTTACCGAGTTCACGAGACCTGCTCGATGCCAGCGACCTGGATAATTACGCGTATCCGCTCGCATCGCGCCTGCGCGATGCCGACTTGGTGTCGGTGTGGTGCACGAAGCGTCCCGGCGAACAGTCGTCTGTGCAGATCTGTGCCGCCAGAGAAGTTCCTGCACCCAACGCCGCCGGCGTGGTCATCTCGACCACTGCGGCTTCTTCCTCGAGCGTCGCCTACAAGGAGGCTATCCACGCCGCCGTCTCTGGCGCCACCGTACTACCGGATGGACCAGTTCGGCTTGAACTATCCTTCGTGGTCGGCCCACGTCGCAATTGGCTGAACCTCTGGAAGCAGACGATCGACGCGCTCGACCCCCTGCTGGGTCGTACCCGGCCAGATCGGGCATGGCATCCCCGCGACGGCAGAATCACCGAACTCGGCCTGCACTGCACCGTGGACCAATTCGCCGGCAACACGGTCGTGGTTGGCATCTACGCATCGGCCGAGTCCGCCAGTGTTAGCGAGACCAGCTCGGTCGACGTCCCATATAGTCCAGCTGGCGAGTTCATCGACGTCGTGCCAGCCGATGTACTCGCCGGGGTGGATCACCGCACCCGCGCACACGAGTTCCGGGACGACGACGCTGGCTATCTGGCTTGGCTGGCCGCCAACCCGGAAGGCTTCGTCGTGAACATCACCCGTAACTACAGCGTGTCTACCGCGCGGGTGCATCACGCCACGTGCCGCACCATCAGCGGTCAGAATCCGCACAACGGACCGTGGACTGGTGCCTACGTCAAGGTGTGCGCCATTCATTCGGCGGACGCCGAAGAGTGGGCCGCAAACACCGTGCGAAAGCCCGTCCCGCCGTGCGGGACTTGCCGGCCCCGATACGTGTGACCGCCGCGGGTCGCAAGCGGGCTCGTCTGAGCTCGTCGGTCTGGGACGCAGAACGACCCCGTGCGGCCAGTCGCTCGAATTTTGTTGATGCGCTATTGAACTCGGACGCAAGCTGGGCGTAGCCAGCATCCGGGATTTGTTCGTGCATAGCCTCTGCGCCCACCCGAAGCAGAATCCGCAGTACAGCGGCATCCGAGCTGATGTCGCCCGAGGCATAGTCATTGTGGTGTGCCCACGGTCGCAGGACCTCGAAAGCAGGCGAGCCCCGATGGAGGAAGGGAGCGAGCATCGCCTCGTCTGCGTCGCGGAGGATCAGGCTCACTCGCTTACTCATTGCGGGGGCTTCCTTCGTCGTTGGGGCACATGGATCGCTTCGTTCTCAGCTGGTCCCATCGTCCTCCCGTTGTTCGGTCAGTAGGGAGTAAAGCTGATTTTGCGCTGCCGCACTTCGTGTTTCAATCCCCGCCGCCGTAACGTAACGCTGCGATGTCGTCATCGACTCATGTCCGAGGAGTTTCATCAGTGTGTAGACGCTGACATTCGAGGTCGCGAGCTCAGTCGCATAGGTATGGCGAAGTCCGTGCACCAGGGCGCCGGGTACGGGGCGCGCGTCCGGCCCTGCGCGTTTGAACGCGCGCTTGATACGTGACTGTAGGGTGCCACGCGTCATCCGTTCACCGTCCCGACCGACGAATAGCGGGGCGGAATATGGCCAGCCCGACAATGGCGTACTCTTCGGCGACGATGTGCGCTTCTTGCCCTGAGGAAACCGTCCGGCACGACTATCCATATACGTACCGATCACCTCCAGCAGGGCTGCCTCGATGGGGACGTTGCGTTCCTTGCCGCCTTTGCCTTTCACATTGATCACCGCGGAGCCATCGTCGAGCGTCCGTATGTCACCGACGTCGACCAGGCGGAGTTCTTCGGCCCGCAGTCCCGCGAGGAGTGCAGTGAGAATGACCGCGAGATCCCTTTCTTTCCAATCTGTTCGGCGAGCATCGGACTCCTGCGTGACAGCAGAGAGCAGGGCTTCAACCGCTGTTCGGGGGAGGGCTTTCGGCAGCGGCTTCTTCAACTTCGGTCGTCCAACGAGCTGCATGGGATTGGCCGCCAACAACTCGTTCGTATAGAGGAAGGTGCACAACACATTCCACGTGGACCAGCAGCGTCGGATGGATGCCGCCTCGTGGTCGGCGGCAAACGCCGCGAACGCAGTACGCATCGAATCGCGAGTTATGTCAGCTGGACTGAGGCGGGCCGGCTCACCACCGGTAAGCAGATTGGCAATGGCGACGAAGTCGCGGCGATAGGCCTTCATCGTGTGCGCCGAGGGTTTACTTGCCTGCCGGTGATCCAAGAACTGCTGGAACCACTCGGGGATCTCATCGACGGCCGGCGCGACGGCAGCAGCTTCAACAACGCCATCGGTGACGGAGTAGCCCGGATCGGTCTCGTGCGGCACACGCTCAGCCTCGCAGATAAAAGATGGATAATAATCAACGTTATCCATATTATTGGGTGCTACGCGGCTCCAGCCTGCGCAAACAGGAGATGCTGCATCACCTACATAACGTCACAGTGACGAATTAAATGGTTCACACTGGACCTCGAAGGCGCGGAGTGTCCGCCACTATCAGGTAGTTCTGGACTGTCGGTCGTCCTGTCCGGCGCAGTCAGACAGTCATGGATTCAGAGTCAAAGCCATGGATACGCGGGCCGAAGATCCGCAGGTGCACGGGCAGGGACCTGGGCGGGTGCCACTGTCAGATAGTTCTGGAACGGAGGGCGAGAAATCGGACAGCTACCAGGTTTTCCCGGATTACTCCCAACTAGTTCCGGATCGGACATCGGTGCCGGCACCGTCGACGTAACGTTGTGAGGTGACCATGGATTCGTGGCCCATGAGCTTCATCAGGGTGTAGACGCTGACGTTGGCGTTGGCGAGTTCGGTGGCGAAGGTGTGGCGCAAACCGTGAACCAGTGCGCCTGAGGCTCGTTCGCCGTTGATGCCGGCCTTCTTGAACGCCCGCAGGATTCGGTATTGCAGCGTTCCCCGGGTGATGCGGTCGCCGTCGGCGCCGACGAAAAGTGGAGCGGTCGGGGAGAAGCTGCTGGGCGCCGTGGTGCCGGATCTTTGTCGGCGGACTTGAGGGAACCGGTTTGCCCGCGTGTGAAGGTAGTCGTCGAGGACGTCGAGCAGCTCTGGGCCGATGGGGAGCCGGCGGTCCTTGTTGCCCTTGCCTCGGACGTGCAGGACGGCGCCGTCATCGGTGCGGCGAATGTCGCCGACGTTGGCGTTGAGGAGTTCGTCGGCTCTGAGCCCGGCCAGCAGTGAGGTGAAGACGATGGCGTGGTCGCGTTCGGGCCAGTCGCTAACACGTGTGGATCCGTGGTCGGCGTCGATCGCTGCGACCAAGTCGGTGACGACGCTGGTGGGGTAGCTCTTGGGGAGGGACTTCGGGACTTTGGGGCGGCCGATGAGCGGCATGGGATTGGCGTCGAGCAGCTCGGCGGTGAAGAGGAACGTGCACAGGGTGTTCCACGTCGACCAGCAGCGTCGGATCGACGCCGCCGAGTGGGTGTCGGCGTAGGCAGCGAACGCCGAACGCAGTCTTTCCTTCGTCAGTTCGCGGATCGCGAGTTCTGAGACGGCATTGGCAGACCCCGCTATCAACACGGCGATCGCCTCGAAGTCCTGGCGATAGGCCTTGGAGGTGTGGGGCGAGGGTTTGCGGATGGCACGATCAGCGAGAAAGTCAGCAAACCACCCAGGAGGGACGACTTCGGGGGATACCGGTGCAGCGGATCTAGGCACCGAACCAGCATGGCAGACCGTCATGGATATCAGTCGTTATCCACGACGTTCTGCATACCCGTTAGATGCCGCCTGCAGGCAAGAGGTGTGTGGTCTGTCGTTGGGCCGTGGAAGGTGCCTGTGAGGGGTGAGCTGAGTGGCCGGTGCGGCGGTGGTGAGGGGACGGGGCGCACGGTGGGTGAGTGAGGTGCGGTGGTGCGGCAGGGGCGGCGACGAAAAAATTGGTGGGTGGCGAATGTGGCTGTGGTGGTGGCACGTCCGGCCCGGCCGGTTTTAGTGTCCCGGTCATGACAGCAGCAGGAACGTCCAAGTTGGAAGCCCGGCGACGGGCTGTGGAAGCGACCCGGCGCGCCAACGAAGCGCGTGCTGCGCGGGATAAGGCGAACATCGACGACGCCACGAACTTTTTGTACGAGGTCGGCAAGGTCGCCGAGGTCGAGGTCTGGAAGACGGAGCGCCTGGCGCAGCTGCGCGAGCAGGTGGACGCCGAAGCGGCCAAGCGCGTGGCCACGCACCGGGCGAAGGCCGGCGCGGTGGTCGCGCGCATGCAGGGCCGTGATGAGACGCTGACGACCATTGCCGCACGGACAGACGTCGGGATCGGCATTGTTCGGACCATGCTGCGGCACGCTCCGAAAGCCGAGAAGTCCACGCCCAGCAACGGTTCGCACGCAGTAGGCGGTGGCGGTGAGGTTGGTGGCGAGCCTGGCGGTGTCGCCTACCCGGGGGCCGACGAGCCCGACGCGGCCTCGGCCTGATGCAGGGGACGACAGGTGCGCGTCACGGTGGATGAGACGAACATCGTGTTGCGAGGGCAGCAGAACTCCGGCGGCCTCGGCGCCGGGAATCCGCCGGCCCTCGCGCATCGCGACGATGCGCTGCGGGAGCTGCGCACGGACCCGGGACTGTTGAGCGCAGGGGGTCGCGACTCAGGGGGATTTGCAGCGGCGCAGGGCGTTGTTCGGCCGTGTCTCAGATGGCACAGCGCAGCGGTAGCTCCTTGAACGCCGCTGCGGCCCTGTCAGTCGGGACGCCGCAGGCGGCTCTGGACAGGCCCAGTGTCTGTGCACGGACGTAGGGTCAGCGGCCTTGAGAAGCGCGGGACAGCTGGTTGTTGATCGGCTGTTGCACGCCGCTGAGATTGCCCGGTTTCATAGCCACGTCGTCTGTGGGCCAACGCCTTCGGATTGCAACATCTGGACCGGGGCGATCGGTGCCGATGGTTACGGCCGTTTCTATCTCACGCGCGACGGTGTGGGGTTCTGTGTGCGTCCGCATCGCTACGCGTTGGCGATCGCAGGCGGAAGCGTGGCGGCGGGCGTGCTGGGTTTGCACGAATGCGACAACCCGGTGTCGTAAAAATCGCGGCCGCGACAGACGTTCAATAGCACGTGGTGTCGGGCTCCCAGGGCGACAACATGGAGGGGATGGCGCGGATGCGTCGCGGCGGTGGGCGCCATGCGGTGCGACGCTTCGACAGTCGCGGTGTACGGCGTGAGCGATCGGTGGCGCTACGCGAGGCGGTGCGCCATGGCTGGGATGCCGCCGCGGTGCAGGCGGCGCTGCTTGGTGATCAGCCCACGCTGTGGTGATCCTGGCGCGGGCGGAGCGGCGGTGGCTGTGTTGCGCCAGAGACCCTTGGACGGCGGGTTCGTCGTCCTGGCGGGCGGTGTCGCAGCGTCGAGCTGAACGGGCCAGGGGAGCGGCCGAGAGGGCGCCTTAGCCTTGATCCACCGATCGAATAGGAGTTGGGGCGGGTTGTAAAAACGAAATGCCCTGTCGCGGTGAAAGAATGGGATTTGTCTAGGATCACATTCGGTCAGAACGAAGGGCATCTCGTAGATGCAACTATCTCACACTCGTCCTGTGGCGTCAGCCCGCTTTGATGACCCCAATCTGGTGTCGTGTGCCGGGCTGGTCCCGATGGCCGCTCTGGCTCATCAGTGCGGGTTGAGCAGCCTGGCTGATGAGCACATCACGGTGCCGACCGACAAGGGCGCCAACGCCGGGGCGAAAGTCTTGTCGCTGGTCGCGGGCATGGTAGCTGGGGCTGACAGCATCGATGACATGGCCTTGCTGCGCCACGGCGCGATGGGCACCGTGTTCGACCGCCCGTACGCCCCGTCGACGCTGGGATCGTTCCTGCGCGAATTCAGCTTCGGTCATGTCCGCCAACTCGACGCCGTGGCGGCGCGGTTGCTGGCCGGTCTGCACGAACGCACTCCGGTGCTGGCCGGTGTTGACGGTCCGGTGTGTGTTGATCTCGATGACACCATCATCGAAGTGCACGGCTACACCAAACAGGGATCTGGTTACGGATACTCCGGGGTCCGTGGGTTAAATGCGCTGATCGCCACGCTCACCACTGAGCATGGTGCACCGATCATCTGCGGCCAACGCCTACGCAAAGGCGCCTGCGGATCAGCACGTGGAGCTGCCCGCATCGTCGGCGACACGCTGGCCACCGTGACACGACTGCGCTCTTCGGCGGCAGCCACCCGGCCGCTGCTGCGAGCCGACTCGGCGTTCTACGGCTACCCAACCGTGGCGGCTGCTCTGCGCGGTGGTGCCGACGTGTCGATCACCGTGCGCCTGGACCCAAAAGTCAAAGTCGCCATCGCCGCCATACCCGAGGACGCCTGGATCCCGATCCAGTACACCGACGCGATCTACGACGAGAACACCCAGCGCTGGATCTCGCGCGCCGAGGTCGCCGAGATCGACTTCACCGCGTTCAGCTCCCGCACAACCAGCGAGCAGATCCCCGGCAGGCTGGTGGTGCGGCGCATCCCCGACCTCAACCCCGCCAGCGGCGAGGGGCAGACCACCCTGTTCGACACCTGGCGCTTCCATGCCTTCTTCACCACCACCGACCTCGATACCGTCACCGCCGACAAGACCCACCGCGGCCACGCGCTCATCGAGCAGGTCCACGCCGACCTCAAAGACTCTGCTCTGGCCCATCTGCCCTCGGGGCGATTCGGCGCCAACGCCGCCTGGCTGGTGTGCGCAGCGATGGCGTTCAACCTCACCCGCGCCGCGGCCACCCTGACCGGACCAGCGCTGGCCAAAGCCCGCACCGGCACCATCCGCCGCACCCTGATCAGCGTGCCGGCACGCATCGCCTCCTCGGCCCGACGCCTGACCCTGCACCTGCCACGCAACTGGCCCTGGGAAACCGCGTGGAACACCCTGTTCCACAGTCTGTTTGGCCGAAACCGGCCACTGCTGGCCTAACAGAGCAACCCCAACCGCCCGCACGAGACGAAAGACCCACAGGAACAAGCCGATACCGAGATCGGGCCATCACACACACCCACCTCACGGCACACCCCGGGCCCAACGCACACAATCGAAATCGACTTCACACCGACAGCTCACCGGTGGATCGAGGCTTAGCCGCGCTGCAGGAGCACCGCGTCGCGCGGCGGGCGCACCGTTGTGGCGTCGAACCACACGGGCAGCGCGCAGACGCCGGCAGTGCGGGCCCAGCAGATGCGGTGCTGGCCAATCGTTTCGCGCTGGCCGTGGCCGTTGGTGTAGACGCGTAGCGAGTCGCTGTAGCTCAGCAGCGCCAGCGTCAGTCGGCGGTCGGCCGCAGTGAAACCGGCGAACGGTGCATGGTTGCGCGCGGCGTGGGCGATGGCTGCGGTGTCGGCACTGGCCGGCAAAGGCTCGAGGAAGGCCGTGACTGCGGGCAGCACCACGGTCCAGTTTCCGGCGTGGACGTCGCAGGCTTGGCGGCGCGCGGAGATCGCGTCGTCGGTGAACAGTTCGCGGTGGCCGCCCTGCCCGGGGTGCTGACGCGTGTGCGGAGCACAGCCTCAAGGGCAAGGGGACAGTTGGAGCGTGTGCCGTCCGGGAGGGGCCGCTCACCCATCGTGTGGGGGTAGGGCAGCTCGGCGACGGGGGTCAGGTAGTAGGCATGACGGGGGTGGTGGAGTTACGACGCCAGCAGCCTGGAGCGGCGCGTAACTTGCGTGGGGCCGCCGACCTCGAACGGGAGCACGTCGACTCCGAAGTACTTCCCGACCAACATGGGATCGTCGTAGCCCAAGTCGCCGTGCACGCTCTGCAGGGACTCCATACCCAGCTCGCATGCCAGCCTGGCGGCTTGGTCGGCGGTGTGCGCGACGGCCGTCGCCTCGACTGGGGTCCGGACGGTGGCCACGAACACGGTTGTCATGTCAGGTCTCTCTACGACGCGAGCGCAGTGAACGGGGCTGGCGGCGAATACGGCGTGGAGGTCGCGGCGGGCGTCGAGTTCGGAGTAGGGCTCGATGGTGGCCACGCCGACGACGCGCGGCCTGGCCTCGTCCAGGGAGATCAACTC
Organism: Mycobacterium sp. SMC-8; assembly: GCF_025263565.1. Classification (NCBI taxonomy): domain Bacteria; kingdom Bacillati; phylum Actinomycetota; class Actinomycetes; order Mycobacteriales; family Mycobacteriaceae; genus Mycobacterium; species Mycobacterium sp. SMC-8. The sequence goes on along the minus strand of NZ_CP079865.1, from coordinate 5,073,791 downwards.
GAACGCTGTGTGAGCGGCGTTGAGCTGAGTGGGCCGGTGGTAGTAGTCCGACAACACCAGGTAGGTGGTGCAGGCGTGTACATGGGTGGCTCCCTGGATGAGTGATAGCGGTGTGCGGACCGGGCTGAGTTACGCGGCGGCAGCAGCCAGTGCCTACTCCGCTGCGCAGCTCTACTGGCGCGACTGGGCTAACGGTCAGGTAGTGACGGGCAATCACCCGCGGTGGTGGCGGTGTCGGCTGGGGCCGGCCGGGAGTGTCGCGGCAGTGTTCATCTGTCGTTCACTTGCCCCGTGATTCGATGAGTGTCAATATCGATGAATGTCGAATCAACAGGCCGGGGCGGCCGACGCGTGCTGCGTGACGCCGCCGCTGCTGCGGGAGCCGCTCACTAAACCTGCAGCCGCCGAGATGGCCAAGAAGTTGAAGGCGCTCGCCGATCCGGTGCGGCTGCGGTTGTTCAGTGCGATCGCCAGTCATTCCGGTGGGGAGGCGTGCGTCTGTGACATCTCGGGCGGCATCGACGTCTCCCAACCCACGGTGTCGCATCACCTCAAGGTGTTGCGCGCCGCCGGTTTGTTGACCTCCGAGCGTCGGGCGTCGTGGGTGTACTACGCCGTAGTCCCGGAGGCGCTGCGCGAGATCGCGGCGCTGCTGGATCTCGACGCGGCAGCGCTGGCAGGGGCGACGGCATGACCGACACGGTGGCGAGTACCTCAGCGCCGGTAGTGGGCAAGCTGTCCACCCTGGACCGGTTCCTGCCGGTGTGGATCGGCATCGCCATGGTCGCCGGACTGCTGCTCGGTCGATGGATCCCAGGGATGAACACTGCGCTGGACGGCGTCCAGATAGACGGTATTTCGTTGCCCATCGCCCTCGGCCTGCTGATCATGATGTACCCGGTGCTGGCCAAGGTGCGCTATGACCGGCTCGACACCGTGACCGGTGACCGCAAACTCCTGCTCAGCTCGCTGTTCTTGAACTGGGTGTTCGGTCCGGCGTTGATGTTCGCCCTGGCCTGGCTGATGCTGCCCGACCTCCCCGAGTACCGGACCGGGCTGATCATCGTCGGCCTGGCCCGCTGCATCGCCATGGTCATCATCTGGAACGACCTCGCGTGCGGTGACCGCGAAGCCGCCGCCGTCCTCGTCGCGATCAACTCAGTGTTCCAAGTCTTCATGTTCGCCGTGCTGGGCTGGTTCTACCTATCGGTGCTACCGGGCTGGCTGGGCCTCGAACAGACCACCATCGACACCTCGCCGTGGCAGATCGCCAAGTCGGTACTGATCTTCCTCGGCATACCGCTACTCGCCGGCTACCTCTCCCGGCGAGTGGGCGAGAAGACCAAGGGTCGCGACTGGTACGAGTCGCAATTCCTGCCGCGGATCGGACCGTGGGCGCTCTACGGGCTGCTGTTCACCATCGTGGTTCTCTTTGCGCTGCAAGGCGAACAGATCACCAGCCGCCCGCTCGACGTGGTGCGGATCGCGCTGCCCCTGCTGGTGTACTTCGCAATCATGTGGGGCGGCGGCTATCTGCTCGGCGCAGCGATCGGCCTCGGTTACCAACGCACCACCACCTTGGCGTTCACCGCGGCGGGCAACAACTTCGAACTCGCCATCGCCGTGGCGATCGCCACCTACGGCGCCACCTCCGGACAAGCCCTGGCCGGGGTGGTCGGCCCACTGATCGAAGTCCCGGTCCTGGTCGGGCTGGTGTACGTGTCACTGGCCTTGCGCCGACGCTTCCGCGACCAGGGCACTGTGCCCGTCGCTGTCAACCTGTCCACGACAAAGGAGTCGTAACACCATGTCAATGTCTGATAGCCCCGCCGCCCTGCGCCCGCACCGCGACCTGTCCATCGATCAGCAGCACGCGCTCAAGACTGCCGCTACCCGGTTGGCGCGCGACTTCGGCGACAGTTTCGGTGTCGAGACGATCGAACGGTTCCTGCACACGTCCTACGATCAGTTCGCCGGCCGCGCGTCGGTCCCCAATTTCCTTCCGCTGCTCGCCGAACGGTTCGCCCGCCAACGCCTGCACGCCTTGGCCCGGGTGGAAGGCAAGATCAGCGACGGCAAGCCCACGGTGCTGTTCCTGTGCACCCACAACGCCGGACGCTCCCAGATGGCCTTGGGCTTCTTCACCCACTTCGCCGGCGACGACGCCGTGGCGTGGTCGGGCGGCTCCGAACCCGGCGACCGCATCAACCCGTCCGCGGTCGCGGCAATGGCCGAGGTCGGCATCGACATCACCGGCGAATTCCCCAAGCCCTGGACCGATGAAATCGTCCAGGCCGCCGACGTGGTGATCACCATGGGCTGCGGAGATGCCTGCCCCATTTTCCCCGGCAAGCGCTACGAGAACTGGGACCTGCCCGACCCGGAAGGTCAGGACGTCGACGCGGTCCGACCGATCCGCGACGACCTCGAAGAACGCGTCCGCCGGCTGCTCGCGGAACTCCACGTCACCGCACGCCAGAACTAGGCAGAGGACCTGATGACCGCCTCGTCGAAACCGTCGGTGCTGTTCGTGTGCGTCAAGAACGGCGGCAAATCGCAGATGGCCGCCGGGCTCATGCGCCACCTCGCCGGCGACACCGTGACCGTCTACTCCGCCGGCACCAAACCCGGTGGCGCGGTCAACGACCTGTCCGCCCAAGCCCTGCTCGAGGTCGGCATCGACATCAGCGGTGAGCAGCCCAAGCCGGTGGACTACGAGCTGGCCCGCGACGTCGACCTGGTGGTCACGCTCGGTCGGGAAGCCCAACTCGATCCGCTGCCGGGCACCCGGGTGGAGAACTGGGACACCGACGAACCCTCCGAACGCGGTATCGACGGCCTCGAACGTATGCGCCTGGTCCGCGACGACATCGCCGTCCGCGTGCAACGCCTGCACACCACGCTCACCGACGCCTGACACCAACCCCGCTCTCACGCTGCAGCGCAGCAGCACAACCCTTCCCACTCGATACACCGAGGAGACTTCGTCATGCCCGCACGCCATATCGTCGCCATCGGCGGCAGCGACGCCGGAATAAGCGCCGCTCTGCGCATCTGTGAACTCGACCCCAGCACCGAGGTCACCGTCGTCGTCGCCGACGCCTACCCCAATTTTTCCATCTGCGGCATCCCCTACTACGTCTCCGGGGAGGTCACGCACTGGACCAACCTGGCCCACCGCACCGCTGATGACCTAGCCGCCACCGGCATGCGGGTCCTCACCGACACCCGCGCCACCAGAATTAACGTCGGCGAGCACACCCTCGACGTCCTCGACCCCACCGGGGCGCCCACTGAACTGTCCTATGACGCCCTGATCGTGGGCACCGGCGCCGTCAGTGCCCGCCCACCGATCACCGGTTTGACCGGACCGGACGCCCTCGGCCCCAAAGATGGCGTGCACCTGCTGCATTCGATGGGCGACACCTTCGCCGTCATGGAGTCCCTGGAGCAACGCCAACCGGCCACCGCGGTCATCATCGGCGCCGGCTACATCGGTCTGGAGATGGCCGAAGGACTCACCACCCGCGGTATCGCCGTCACGCAGATCGAGGCGCTACCCGAAGTACTGCCGACCGTCGATCCCGAGCTGGGCGCCCTGGTCCATGACGAACTGGAACGCCACGGCGTGCAGGTCCTCACCAACACCACCGTCTCCGCCGTCACCCGCACCGCCAACGGCGCGCTCACCGTGACCGCTCATCGTGATGGCGAAACCCTGCATCAGACAGTTGATTTCGTTCTCGTCGTGGTCGGCGTGAAGGCTGATGTGGAGCTGGCCGCCGATGCCGGCGCCGAACTCGGGATCAAGGGCGCGATCGCCGTGGATGAGGCGATGCGCACCACCCTGTCGGATGTGTTCGCCGCCGGGGATTGCGTGCACACCCACCACCGCCTCCTCGGCGTGACCTGGCTGCCGCTGGGCACCACTGCCCACAAGCAGGGCCGCGTCGCCGGGGAGAACGCCCTCGGCGGCGACGCCCGCTTCGCCGGCAGCCTCGGCACCCAGGTGGTCAAGGTATTCGACCTGGTGGCCGCCCGCACCGGGCTGCGTGACCACGAAGTGCTGGCCGCAGACCGCGGATGGACACCAGCCACCATCGCTGCCACACCCGATGACCACAAGGCGTACTACCCGGGTGCGACCCCGATTCACATCCGGATCACTGGCGATGAACGCACCGGTCGACTGCTGGGGGCCCAACTCGTCGGTCACCGCAGTGCAGAGGTGTCCAAGCGGGTCGACACCTACGCCGCCGCGCTGTTCCACGAGATGAGCGTCGAGGGCTTCTCCGAGCTGGACCTGTCCTACACCCCGCCGCTGGGATCACCCTGGGATGCCACGCAAATGGCCACCCAGACCTGGGCGCGCCAACTCCGGGCGAAAGGCGTTCAGCTGACCTCGGAGGATCACCCAACACGGGTGTAGCCGTGCAATCGGCTACACCCCGACGATCGGGGCGGGGGTCTGAACCCGCGGCCTGGTGGCCACACCGGCCCCATGTTGCGAGGTCGCGCTCAAACAAGCGACTGCCGCGATGCTGAGGCGAAACCGCTTTTATCTGGGGGCGAGATCGTTTCCGCCGCTACGCCGCGCGCCTGAAGGACGCCGTCTTGGTTGCAACCGCTGAGCGTCTGACCAACGTGACGGTGCGGCGCGCAGTTGAAGTTCTTGGGGGTTACGTTTGGGTAAGTTGTCGGCAATCGGGGCTAGATTCAAGGCCGGAAAGCATTGGAAGGGGATGATGAAGAGCAACGCCACTCATGACGATGATCGGTTCACTCTGGGCATCCTAAACATGGCTGACGCAGCGCGTTTCCTGGCGATCAAGCGACAAACTTTTCACCGTTGGGCAAAGGGTTACGAGCGTGGTGACGCGCTGATTCACGTGGTCGCAGCACCGGCCCGGAAAGCGAACGTGTCGTTCATTGCGCTCACCGAGGCTTACGTCCTAGAGGCGCTGCGTGATGCCGGAGTGCACATTCGGCGGATTCGGCCGGCGCTTGACGCGCTTCAGAAAGAGTTCGGCAGGGAGTACGTCCTCACCGCTCCCAATCTTGCAACAGACGGTATCGACGTCCTTTGGGATTTTTCCAAGTCGAGGGCAGGCGCTGGCCTCATCGAGGCGCGTTCAGGCCAGAATGTGATCCGCGAGATTGTCCAGGACTACATCCAGTACATCTCCTGGGACGGTGGAGATGTCCCATATCAGCTTGAACTGAGGCAATGGGCACCCGCGAAGGTGGTCGTCGATCCCCGCTATGGGTTCGGCCAGCCGCGCTTTGGTACTGCGGGCCCGCGTGTGGCGGACGTCGCGGCGATGCTGAGGGCGGGGGAGCCGGGGGAGGTGGTTGCTGATGAGTTCGGAATCTCCCGCGAAGAAGTCCGAACCGCCGCACGCGTCCTCCTGGGCCGCGCCGCCTGAGTTTTACCTCGACGAGAATCTCGCCGGTAAGACCCTGCGCCGCTCCATCGAGGCGTTTGGGTACAAAGTCCACACTCCACCAGAGTTGTACGGTTCACGCGCGGCGGCCCAGGGCACTGACGATGCTGTGTGGCTGCGAGATGTCGGTCGTAGGCAGTGGGTCGCAATCGGCCGCGATACAACGATTTTGAAGACTCCGAGCGAATTGGCTGCGCTGAAGGCCGCCAAGATTCACATGTTCCTGTTTCCGGGCGAGGCGACGCGGGCCGCGTTGGTGGAGGCGGTGGCTGCAACGCTGCGCGATATCTGCACAGAAGCCATGAGCGGTACGCCGGGTGTGTGCGGGTCCATCGTGGCAAGACACCTCGCCTCGAGCGCCTGTAGGACACGCGTCAACGTCGAAGCATGTGAAGCTCATCCGTCGGGCGACGCTATCCTTGGCGCCGGCCCGACAACGGTAAAGAGGACGCTGCTCTCAGTGTCAATTCGCCCGCCGAGGCTCTTGCTCTTGTGCGACCGTTGGTTCTAGACCTCGCCTCCAATTGGCCGTAGCCACCGGGGTCGGCGTGACCACGTCTGGATTGTCACGCGGGCGAAAGCAAAGCAGTGGGGGCAACCGGACGTCACGTGTCCCGCCTCGTGAAGTCGCCGGATCTGTTCAAGTGCCAGACCCGGAGTATGTCCCACGCTGGGGGCATGGTTACTTCGTTCGTCCGGTACGGCTATGTGCCGGTGATGTTGTTCGGTGTCAACGGTGCGGCAATTGCTCTGGCGCACGCGCCGTGGGCGGAGGTCTGGATGGCGGCCCTCATACTGATCGCGGTCGGCTTATCCTTCGCTGCGGAGCGAACGTTGCCCTATAGCGCAGAGTGGAACGAACCGATCGGCGACGGAGGCCGTGACTTCGCCCACGCGTTCATCAATGAAACCTCGCTGCTATTGACAGTTCTCGTCGTGCCTTTGCTGGCGATGCTCAATCCCTTTAGCTCGTGGTGGCCCTCCTCGCTGCCGTTCGTGCTTCAGGTTCTTATCGCAATCGTGGTGACCGATGTCGGTGTGACGGCGGTACATGTGGCCAGTCACAGGGTGGGGTGGCTGTGGCGTTTTCACGCAGTCCACCACAGCGTGAAACGCTTCTACGGCTTCAACGGTCTTATGAAGCATCCACTGCACGGGGCGCTGGAACTCGCAGCCGGCATTTTGCCGCTGCTCATCCTGGGCCTGCCGAAAGCGATCGCGGAGGTTCTCACGGTGGCTATTGCCGTTCAATTGCTGTTGCAGCACTCCAATGCCGACTACCGCGTCGGACCGCTACGTAAAGTACTCGCGCTCAACGAAGGTCACCGCTTCCACCATCTCAAGTGGGCTGGGATTGGTGACGTCAACTTCGGACTTTTCACCCTGGGATTGGATCACGCCCTCCGGACATTCTCCTTCGACTCCCAACGCCGGTTTAGTTCGGACGACCTCGGCATGGCCGCCAAACCTCACTACCCGACGCGGTACCTCGCACAGCTGGCTGAACCCTTTCGTGCAAGGGGCGCATGCAAATTCGGTAAGGAGACCGATATCGGCGACACAGCCTCTTTCAGAGGAGGTCGTGCGGTAACCCGGTCGGATCGGGTCGGCACGTGAAACTTGCCCGCGGTTAATGCGCACTCGGCATACTCGTGACGTGACGTGGTTGGGCGAAGCGCTAATCGAGCCGGGAAAGCTCGTCTTCCGTGGACAGCTCGGTTCTGCACACGCGCACGGGCACGCCGCCTTGCAGATTGTGACCATCGACGATGGCGCTGCCTTCCTCGTCGACGCCGATGGGCGGGGCCTGTCGGCGCCCGCCGCGATCATCCCCGCAGGTGCGGAGCATTCTATCGAGGCTCAGGCCTGTCAGGGAATGATGCTGTACCTGGAGCCCACAAGTGTCATCGGTAGTGCAGTCACGGCCCTTTTTCGCAACACGAATCGCAACGATGTCCGAGAGTGGGTGCGGCTCGGAAAGAGGCTCGTCAATGTCGATGTTGTTAAGCAGCGGCATCTTTCGTTCGCGGCACACGAGGTCATCGCTTACCTGGTCGGAGCCGAGGGCCAACCTCGATGTGCCGTGCATCCGGGTGTGGAGGCTGCCGTGGACTTGCTGCCCGGAATCATCGAAGGTCCGGTGAAGCTCTCTGATGTCGCACGCACAGTGCACCTCTCTGCTGACCGTCTTGGGCGGCTGTTCGCGCACGAGGTTGGAATGTCGTTCACGGCTTACGTGCGGTGGTGCCGCCTCATCCGCGCGATGGAGGTGGTGCGGGATGGCGGAACCATCACCGACGCTGCGCATGCTGCCGGGTTCAGCGACAGTGCACACGCCAACCGCGTCTTCCATGAGATGTTCGGGCTGGCACCTATCGATGCCCGGCGAGGTGTACGACTCACCTGAGAAAACTCGGTACCGGCGGTTCCGGTATGTTCATTCACACGAATTACGGAGACAGTGCGTAAGTGCCGGAGAATCGCGGCTGCTCTGCGGATCACGCGCGTACTGTCGGATGGGCTGGCGTCGATGGGGGTGTCGCTGATGGTCATGACGGTCGGTACCGAACCGTGTTGATCGACGTCCCGGTGAGTGAAGCGGGTCGCGATGCCGATCTGCCGAGTATCTCCTACCTCGCTACTGACGTTGGGCTGTGGATGTCGCTTCCAGCTTTCGCGCCCGCGCTAGTCATCGTCGGTGTCGTTTTCTACATTGCTCGTCGCAACCGACGTCGTGAGTCTGGAGGCGACGCAGGTCCCACGCAGAGTCCCGCCGTCGAGAGGAACGAGAACCCGTGAGCGCTCGGAGCGCCCGGTGTGGCGTCGTCATCGCCGCTGCAGCGACGTTGTCTGCCCTAGTGGGTTGCGGATCCACGACGACGGATTCGACGTCGTCGACCAGCCAGGCGGCGTCGACGGCAGCCACGACGATCTCCACGCAGCCGCCTTCTACCGAACAGGTGCCACCGGCTGCTGACGGCACCGTTGTCGAGGTCTCGATCGCCGGGGGCACGGTCACGCCGACGAACGGCCAAGCGCGGGCCACCGTCGGAAAGCCGATTGTGCTGAAGGTGACCAGCGACGTCGCCGACCAACTGCACGTTCACTCAGTACCTGAGCACACGTTCAACATTGAACCGCGTCCAGATCAGACCTTCGAGTTCACCGTGGACGTGCCCGGCCAAGTCGATGTCGAGCTCCACGACCTCAACCGCACTGTCGTCACCATCCAAGTTCGGCCGTGACCCCGCGAGTCGACATCCTCGCGCACGGCGTAGGCGGTTCCACTGACCTTCCTGTACCGCTGTCGTTCGCCCTCATCGGTGCGGCATGGGCGCTGACTGCGACTTTCGCGATCGTTGCTCTCGCGTGGAAGCGCCCGCGCTTCGACCCGGCGAAGCCGGGCCGCGAACTACCTGCCTGGGTCACCCGTGCCGTCGACTCTCCGACGTCACGCTGGATTATCGCGAGTCTGGCACTGTTGTTCGCGCTTTGGGTTCTGGCGGCCGCCATATGGGGCCCCGCGGGAGGCGACAATGCTCTGCCGGGCGCGTTCTACGTCTTACTCTGGGTCGGGCTGGTCGCCGTTTCGGTCTGCGTGGGTCCGGTCTGGCGCCTGCTGTCGCCGCTGCGCACCATCTACCGCATTTGCGGTCTCGCTCGACGGAGGGGAGCCGATGCCTCGGGCCGCTCCTATCCGCGAGCATGGGGTTACTGGCCTGCCGCTTTGGGGCTTTTCGCCTTTGTCTGGCTTGAATTGGCAAGCCCTGACCCAGGTTCCCTGACTGCCATCACAACGTGGCTACTGATCTACGTAGGGGCGATGGGGGTCGGTGCTTGGGTCTTCGGTGCTCGGTGGTTCGCACGGGCAGACCCGTTCGAGGTCTACAGCATGGCGGTCTCGCGGCTATCACCCTTTCGGCGTTCGCCGGCATCGGGACGAGTGGAACTCGTCAATCCCCTCGATCATCTGCCGACGTTGCCAGTGCGTCCCGGAACCGTCGCAGTTCTGGCGGTGCTGCTGGGCTCTACCGCGTTCGACAGTTTCTCCCAAGCTCCGGCATTCCGAAACTTCGTTGATCGCACCGCTACGGGGGTTCCGCTCTTCGGCGAGGCCGGCGGTGCGACAGTGCTGCGGACAACGGTATTGATCCTCTTCGTCGCCATTGTTGGTGTGACCTTCTGGGGTGCTGCACGATCAACCGGCGGCATCAGTCCCCAGAAGCGCCAAGAACTTCCCGGCCAGTTGGCGCATTCGTTGGTTCCCATCGTTGTCGGTTACATTTTCGCCCACTACTTGTCTTACCTCGTCGAACGCGGACAGGAAACTGTCGTGCGCTTGGCTGACCCGTTTGGCCTGGGTTGGCAATTGTTCGGATTGGCACCGAATGATGTCAGTTACATCCTGTCTCAACACCCGTCAGTGCTCTGGACGATCAAGGTCGCGTGCGTGGTTGTGGGGCACATGGTGGCGGTCGTCTCCGCGCACGATCGCGCTCTGCGGTTGCTGCCGCAACAGCATCAGATCACCGGTCAAGTGGCGATGATGCTGACGATGGTCGGCTACACGTTCACCGGTCTCTACCTTCTGTTCGGAGGCTGATAGCCGCCTCCTTCGGAATTTATATGCGTCCTACTGAGGTGCATAGTAGATTGTGGAGGCCGTCAGGAGAGGCGGGACGGATCCCGACAAACCGCTGTGGCGGAATTCTGTCGGGGATTCCGCCACAGTGTATTTCGAGTCGAGCTGGCGAAGCGCCCTCCAACGCTCCCGTCAAGAATTGGACGGCGGCGGCGAGCCGATAGAGTAGGAAGCCTGGCTTTTGCAGCGATGCCTCCCATGCTGTATCTGCATCGGCGACGGCAGGTGGTGCACCCGTGAGGTGAGCCCCCTGTAGTGGTCCAGTCGTTGTGCGACTCTGTTGCCCGAGTGTTCGGGCAGGAAGAATCACCAACGACATGGCATCGAACAAGCGGCGGCGGCATACGCCGGATCAGATCATCCGCAAGCTCGCCGAGGGCAACAAGCTGCTCGGCTCCGGTCAGGAGCTGGCCGAGGTGTGCCGTCATCTGGAGGTCGCCGAATCGACGTGGCATCGCTGGGTGGCTCAGTACGGCGGCATGAAGGCCAATGACGCCAAGCGGCTCAAGGAGCTCGAGGCCGAAAACGCCCGGCTCAAGAAGCTGGTGGCCAATCAGGCCCTCGACATCGACATGCTTAAGGAGATCGGGTCGGGAAACTTCTGACCCCGAACCGCAAACGCCGCGCAGCGACCATGCTGCGTGAGCGGTTCGGGGTGTCCGAACGCCGCGCCTGCACCGTTGTAGGCCTGCACCGCTCCACGATGCGGCTGACGCCATCACCGGTCACCACCGAGGAGTCCGAACTGCGGGCCTGGCTTCGCCGGTTCTCCACCGACCGGCCTCGCTGGGGATGGCGCCGCGCTGCCAAGATGGCCCGCCGGGCGGGCTGGCAGGCCAACAACAAGCGCATCCGCCGGCTCTGGCGCGAAGAGGGCCTACGGGTCCCGCAGCGCCGCCGCAAGAAGCGGCTGACCGGCATCGGGGTGGCCGTGGGCGCGATGTCGCCGATCCGTCCGAACGTCATCTGGGCGATGGACTTCCAGTTCGACACCACCGCCGACGGCCGCGCCCTCAAGATGCTCAACGTCATCGACGAGTTCACCCGGGAAGCCCTGGCCATCGAAGTCGACCGGTCCATCAACGCCGACGGTGTCGTCGCCGTGCTCGATCGGCTGGCCCTCATCCACGGGGCGCCGCACTATGTGCGTTTCGACAACGGGCCAGAGTTCGTGGCGCACGCTGTGGCCGATTGGTGCCGATTCAACAGTGCCGGTTCACTTTTCATCGATCCCGGCTCGCCGTGGCAGAACGCCTTCATCGAATCGTTCAACGGCCGACTACGCGACGAACTGCTCAACTCGTGGCGCTTCGATTCGCTGCTGGAGGCCCGGGTAATCATCGAGGACTGGCGCCGAGACTACAACGCCAACAGACCCCACACCGCTCACGGCGAACTCACCCCCGCCGAGTTTGCCCTACAGTGGGCCACGACCCACCAACCGAAAGTCGCATAGCGCCTGGACCACCAAACGGGTCCCCCTCACCCGCCCACCTGCGGAAGGCCCGTCGAGTCGCTCCGATCGCGATGGCATCGATGTACAACGTAAGCCGGCGCTCAGCTCGCGGCGGCCTTTTTACTAGCTCGCCGCGCCGAATCGGCACCTGGTCGCGCCACCAATTACTATGTGGATACGTAATAGCAGGAGTGCGACCCGACGGATAGTTGTGATGAAAGTGTTGGCTGGACGCCGAAAGGTAGTTGCGCTGAGTGTGATCTCGGCTGTCGCGGTGCTCGTGACGGCATCGCAGACAAGTGCTCTCAAGTCTCGGTTGACGAATACGGTGGTTGCGCCCGGTGCCCTGGAGGTTGAGCAGACGCCGCAGGCCGCGCCCGAGCCTCCCGTAATCGAGATTCTTCCCCGCACAGGCGCCAGCGATGTGGTCCCCGTCGGCGCAGTGAAGGTGACCGCGACAGTTGGCACCCTGACTGATGTGCGGATGCAGAACGAACAGGGCCGGGTCGTCGCGGGTCGCTTGGTGGAGGGCGGACGTGCCTGGGAGCCCGCCGAGCCACTCGGATACGGACGGTCCTATACGCTCAGCGCGACCGGCCGGGGCGCTGACGCCAGCACCGTCACGACGGTTTCGGAGTTCTCTACTGTCGCACCGCAATCCCAGGTCGGAGTTCGGCTGGGCATGACCAACGGAGCGTCGCTGTCGGAGGGTGGTGTGTACGGTGTCGGAACCGTGATCGTGGCAACCTTCGACGCGGATATCCCTGACCGGGCTGCGGCCGAATCTCGCCTCCAGGTCATAACGACGCCGCAGTTGGCGGGCTCCTGGATGTGGATCAACGATCGCAAGGCGCACTGGCGGCCCCGTGAGTATTATCCTTCCGGCACTGAGGTCACGGTCAAAGCCGATCTCTACGGTACTGATCTGGGTAGTGGACTATTCGGAGAACAGGACAGGCAGGTCAGCTTCCGGATTGGGCCGTCTCGTGTCGCGATCGCCGATGACACGACCAAACAGGTCAGTGTTTACGAGAACGGCAATTTGATCCGTACGATGCCGACATCGATGGGCCGGGGAGGGACGCAGACTGTCGGGGGCAAGACAATCGCGTTCTGGACGCAACCTGGCGTTTATACGGTGATGGAGAAACAGAATCCCGTCTTGATGGACTCGTCAACCTACGGATTGCCCGTCGATTCGGCATCGGGGTACAAGATCAGCGTCCCGCACGCGGTGCGGATCAGTCCCGACGGCATCTACCTCCATGAGCGCGAAGCGACCGTGTGGGCGCAGGGAAACACCAACGTTTCGGCAGGCTGTTTGAATCTGAGCGCAGAGAACGCCGAGTGGTACTACAACTTTGCCAATCCAGGCGATGTTGTCGAGATCCGAAATACCGGCGGCGCACCGCTGGAACAGTGGCAGAACGGAGATTGGTCTGTGCCTTGGGACGGATGGATGGGTGGCAGCGCGTTGCGCCCCTGATCAGTATTCGATAAGTCACGCGACATGCGACGCGATCCCGCTGGTTCTCACCGGGTGCGACTCGGACCTGAGCATCAGAGAGCGGGTTTCGGGCAGATGACAAATTCGCTGCCTGCTGGCCTTACACGCGAAGGAGTCTGACCGGGAACGCTGCAAAGCTGGCGACGGGTCGGCGATGAAGGCCGACCTCGACAATTTACTCCCCGCTCTGTTGACGGTAGGGATCGAGAAGTTGATCAACGGGAGCGTAGTCGTCGGTCAGCACTTGGGCGTCGCGGATCCACAATCTGAGGTCGTTGCCGGTAGCGGTCGTCCACCCGGTGTTGCGAGTATTCAGAACCCTCTGAAGGGCGTCATGGTCAACCGGTCGATCGGAGGCGAGCACGACCAGGTTGCCGCCATCGGGTGTCGTCGCGGAATCGACGCCGACGTCGCCGGCCTCGGCGGTGACTATGACGTACTTGAAAACCTCTGTGAGTGTTGCGACTTCGGCACGTGCAAACGCCAGCTCTCCGTAATCGATGAGATTCGCAATGTACACACCGTCCTCTTTGAGGACTCGACGTATGTCTGTCAGCGCTTCCACAGTCGTCAGGTGCCAAGGCACGCTCACGCCGCCGAAGGCGTCGCCGACGATCAGATCACGGCTGTCGTCATCGAGCCGCGCAAGGCCCAGTCTGCCGTCCTCGACGCGCACCTCAAGCCCGGCCTCGGAAGCTGATCCGAGTTGGTCTCGGTCTATGCGCACCACGCCGCCGTCGATTTCGGACACCACGTTATGGGTTCCTGGCCGAGTAGCAGCGAGGTATCGCGGGAAGGTGAGGCCGCCTCCACCAAGGTGGTAGGCCTCCAGTGTCTCTTCGGTCGGGAAGGATGCGTCGACGGCCGACGCAAAGGCGCGCACATACTTGAACTGCAGGACGGCCGGATCTTGGAGGTCTATGTACGAGTGGCGCGCGCCGTCGAGCATGAGGGTGCGGCCGCTGTCTCGCTCCGGGTCGGCGATGACTCGGGCGCAATGGTACTTGGTTTCCACGTCGCAACCGCCGGGTGCAACGTAGCCAGCCAGACCCGCGCCGACGGTTAGGAGCGTAAGTACGGCGGCGCTGACAGTGTTCCGCCGGCGAATGCGCCACTCCACAACGATGCCGCCGAGCACCAATATTGATCCAAGGCCGATAAGTATCACGCTGACTGGCACCCGCGACACGAAGACAAATCCGGTAAGCACAGTGCCGGCGATGGCACCGACGGTGCCTACGCCAGACAGCTGACCGACAACGGTGCCCGTCTGGGCGAGCTTGATCAGGCGCATCTTGGTCACCATCGGTGTCACCGCCGATAGCAACGCTCCGGGTGCCAGAATAGTGAGCGCCGCAACGATCAACAGCGTCGCAGGCGCCCATTCGGCCGCCGTGCGGACTGCGGAAGGCGTGAACGCCACGACCACGCCCGATATCCCCAGCGATGGCCCCAACCAGCGACGCGGATCATCGCGGTCGGCAAGGCGGCCGCCCGCCCAGGAGCCAAGGGCAATTGCGGCCAAGGCGATTCCGATGACCAGGGTGCTTGTTTCCAGGGTCAGCCCGAGGTACGGCGCCAGCAACCGCAGCGCGGTGATCTCCACCACCAGCACTGCCGCCGAAGAGGTGAACACAAGGACCGCGGCGGTGCGCGCTCCGACCCCGGGCAGCGATTGAGATGACGGATCGTCGTCGGGAACTGGCGGGGGACCGGTCACAGTCTCAATCCTGGCAGCACTAACCTCTGTCTCCGACTAACTACTGAAAAACGGTTTGTATACCTGTCAGTAATTGCGGTGCGCGCCGCGGAGATGGAAACAGCGCAGCAGGCATCGACGGGTGCGGAAACAGCACCGACGTCGACGCGTTATGCCGCAGAGGTTTTTGACTGCCGCCGACGGCAAGCCCGGCAGCAATCGGGTCCGAGCGTCTCGAATCGTTTTGCGCTTAACGAGATTCGACGAGTTTGTGGACGTACACCACCGTGGCCAGGGACACCGCTCCGAACCTTTTTTGACCAAAATTATTAGACATATGCGCGTCTCGCTAGGATGCCGGGCCGCGGCGCCGCGGAACCGTTGGAGAGGACTAGGGCGACAAAGTGCGGGACGCTTGGGCGTGGGGGAGAGCCGTCGTGGTAGAAATCTTTACGGAGATACACCGTAGATTGCTCAGTTACAGGTCTCTACGGAGCGAAAGGAACTGCCGGCATGAATCCAATGACTCGAATTCTGCTGACTTTCTTTGTAGTCATCACTGTCGCGATCGGTGCAGGTGTGTACTTTTCGAGCCGAGATGGTGGAACCGCAGGATCAGGTGGCACACAGGCTGATGGCGAAGCCCAGGTAGTCCGCGAGAACAGTCACCGCCTCAGTTCCGCGCCCGACAGCGATGTGACTTTTGTCGAATTTCTCGATTTCGAGTGCGAAGGTTGCCGCGCGGCGTTCCCCGCCGTGGAGCAGCTGCGCGCCCAGTACGGCCAGCAAGTCACCTTCGTCGCCCGCTATTTCCCGATGCCTGGTCACTTCAATGGAGAACGGGCGGCACGTGCGGTAGAAGCAGCGGCTCAGCAAGGCCAGTTCGAACCGATGTACAAGAAGATGTTCGAGACGCAGGATCAGTGGGGCGAAAAGCAGGTACCGGCAGACGAGGTGTTCCGCGGATACGCCACCGAGCTGGGTCTCGATGTAGCCGCGTGGGACGAGGCGTACAACGCCCCGGCCACACTTGATCGAATCCAAGAGGATGTCGCCGACGGCACCGCCCTCGGCGTGCAGGGCACGCCCACATTCTTCGTAAACGGAAAGCAGCTGGAGATCAAGACTTACGCAGACCTGGGCGCTGCGATCAAAAATGCCCTTGGCGAGTAGTCAGCGCCAGGCGGGCCCCACCACGGTTCGGCGCGCAGCGAACCGATGACTGTGGAATGGGCTTCGCCGACATAGCCGCACGGCACAATCCCGCGGCAGCGGCGAACGATTTACTACGCACCTGACCTGGCTCATGAATGCGGTCGCGGGACGGCCTGCATGCCGTTCAAACCGGGCTCAGATCAGAGGGATAGAGCTGCGGGCCGCAGTGAGCGCGGCATGCTTGCCCTCGGTCGACGCCTTCCGTTCGTCTGCCCGTGGACGGCATTCAGCGAGAGGTACCGCAGAAGTCATCACGATCGGCCTTATTGCTTCTGTACCGCCGCCACCGAGGCCGGATTGGGCGTCACAGTATGTGGCTCGTCTTTCGGCGCTCCCCGACCAGCCGCGACGCGATCGCACCGAACACCAGGCCGATTGTCGTATAAATGACAACCTGGGTGCCGAGCGCGTAGAGCCGGAAGTAGTAGAGGACATCGGCGGGAAAGCCCTCATAGACGATGGCGCCTGCAGCGTCGCGCAGCGGGGCCGGTGTTTCGTTGATGGTTGGCAGCACAATCATTACGAGTGCCATCGTCGCCGCGTAGGCGCCAGCGGCGGCCAACCTCCCGTTGAAGGCCCCCAACGTGGCCACCCATCGGCGAGCCAGTGCCACCGCGCCGATCAGGAGCGCTGCCGAGAGCACCACCATCAACACGTACAGCAGTGTGCGCTCACGGACGGTCTGGTCGAGACTCAACGCTGGCGGGTTGGCGGGATATTTTAGGTTAGGTATGACGTACAAGCTCAACAGCATGCCGCCCGCGATGTAAAGCGACAGCAGTCGTACCGACACATCACCGACGCGACCATAGGCCACAGCGAACACCACCGCGAACAAGGCGCCGATGGCGACGCTGAACGCGAGTAGGCCGAGACCCATGCCGAGGTTCATCTGCACTGTGCGGGTGAACAGGTCGACCTGTTCACCGTGGCCGGCGTGTCCCCCCGGCGAAGCCATGGCCTCCCAGGCGGCCCGCACGCCATCTTCGTACTCGATTGCGCGCGAAGTCTGGGGCGCAGCGAATATCCGCGCGAACCCGAAAGCCAGTATGTCGTCTGCCAGGAGGATGGGACCAGTGTGAGCTGATTTTGCCAGGGTGATGGGACCACCTGGATTGCCAGTTATGGGACCACCGGCGCGTCGCGTCGGTGGTCCCTTCATCTGTTCGTTTGATCGCCGTGACGGTCGAAGTCACGGAGGCGGCGGGCATGGCTTTTCGGGAGGTCAGTGTGAACGAGATCAGGGAAGTGCTGCGGGTGTGGCTGGGGGTCGCCGGGCTACCGGCACCGGGCTACCGCACGATCGCCGCGCATTGCGGCGTGGACCGCAAAACTGTGCGCCGCTACGTCGAGGCTGCGCAAGCGGCTGGTCTGCACCGCAGCGACGGCGTTGAGGCCGTCGATGACGGGTTGATCGGGGCTGTCGCCGACGCGGTGCGCCCGGTACGCCCGGATGGCCACGGCGCAGCGTGGGAACAGCTGCTGGGGTTCGAGGACCAGATCACCGCGTGGGTGGCCGGCGAGGGTGAGCAGCGTCCGTTGACGATCACCAAGATCGAGACCCTGCTGGCCCGTCAGGGGTGCGTGGTGCCGTATCGCACGTTGAACCGATTCGCCGGTGAGCGTTGCGGTTTCGGCCGCAAGGACACCACGGTGCGGGTCGCCGACGGGGATCCCGGGGTGGAATGCCAGATCGATTTCGGCTACCTCGGGATGCTCACCGACGCCGATGGTGGGCGGCGCCGCAAGGTGCACGCGCTGATCTTCACCGCCGTCTACTCCCGGCACATGTTCGTGTGGCTGACCTACTCGCAGACCCTGGTGGCGGTGATCGCCGGATGTCAGGCGGCGTGGGAGTTCTTCGGAGGGGTGTTCGCGGTGCTGATCCCGGACAACCTCAAGCCGGTGATCGCCGCCGCTGATGCGGTCAATCCCCGATTCACCCAGGGGTGGCTCGACTACGCCGGTCATGTCGGGTTCCTCACCGACCCGGCTCGGGTGCGCTCCCCAAAGGACAAACCGCGAGTGGAGCGTGCGGTGCAGTACGTGCGCCGAAACTTCTGGGACGGTGAAACATTCGCCAGTATTGAGCAGGCGCAGCAGGCTGTCACCGTGTGGTGTCTTCGTACTGCCGGGACCCGCATCCACGGCACCACCTGCGCACGGCCGGTGGAGGTGTTCACCACCGAGGAGCAACCGCTGCTGCTGGCGGTGCCGGGGGCCTACGACGTGCCGGTGTTCAAAGCGGTCAAGGTGCACCGCGACTTCCACGCCGAGGTCGCCAAAGCCCTCTACTCGCTTCCTGAGCAGTGGATCGGGCACACCCTCGACGTGCGTGCTGACGGTGAGCTGGTGAAGTTCTATCACCGCGGTGTGCTGGTCAAAGTCCATCCTCGTCAGCCTGCGGGAGGCCGCAGTACCGACCGCGCTGATCTACCCGAACACAAAGTCGGTTACGCGCTGCGGGACTTAACGACGCTGATCGCCACCTGCGCCGCCTATGGCCCGAACGTCGGGATCTACGCCGAACGCATCCTCGACGATCCGCTGCCGTGGACGCGGATGCGCACCGTCTACCGACTCCAGGGCCTGGTGCGCCGTTACGGCGCGCAGCGTGTCGAGCAGGCATGTTCGGTGGCACTGGATCTCGACGTCGTCTCGGTCAACAAGATCGCCTCGATGCTCGAGCGCGCCACCGAGAACACGATCCCGGCACTGCCGCTGGCCGTCGGCCAAACCGCTACCCGGTTCTCGCGCGATCCATCCGAATTCGGCACCACCTCAACATCATTGACCGTCATCGCCAATGCCGACTCCGAGGAGACCTGCTGATATGACCACTACCAACCGCGTGGCCGCAGACCCGGTCGGCGCCGACCTGCTCCGACTGCTCAAAGCGCTCAAGCTCGGCGCCCTGGCCGACACCCTGCCCGAACGGGCCGCACTGGCCCGCCAGCACAAACTCAGCCACATCGGATTCCTCGAAACACTTCTTGCCGACGAAGTATCCCGACGCGAATCCCGATCAGCCGCCCTGCGGGCGGCCAAAGCCGGACTCGACCCGACGATGCGCTTCGACTCCTGGACCGCACAACAGGACCTGCGCTACGACCGTACCCTGCTCGGCGACCTGACCTCGCTACGATTCCTCGACGCCGGACAGTCCGCAATCATCCTCGGGCCCGTGGGCGTAGGCAAAACACATCTGGCAACAGCACTGGGGCACTTGGCCATTCGTCGCCGCCACACCGTCCTGTTCGCCCGATCCGACAAACTGTTCACCCGGCTACGCGCCGCCCGACTCGACCACACCGTCGACGCCGAGATCCGCCGACTGGCGGCCGTCGACGTCCTCATCATCGACGACTTCGCGCTGCGACCCCTCGACGCCACCGAAACCAGCGACTTCTACGAAATCGTCGTCGAACGCCACCAAACCAAGACCACCATCGTGACATCAAACCGGGAACCCGCCGAATGGCTGACCATGACCGCCGACACCCTGCTCGCCCAATCAGCCATCGACCGACTCACCGCTGCGGCCCACACCCTGGTCATCGAAGGACCGTCCTACCGCCAACGCACCCGACCCGGTCAGCTTGACCCAGAGGGACCCGACGAGCATCCTCGATAACGCGCCACGGTGGTCCCATCCCCCTGGCAATCAGGTGGTCCCATCACCCTGGCAAGCGACACCAGTACGCCTGCGGCGGCGCCAGCCAACAGGCCGCGCCAGATGATTTGCTTCTCCATCTCGTTAGTCCCTTTCGGTTTCGGCATAACAAGGAAACATCAGCAGAGTGGTCAGATTGGCGGTCGAGTCGATCGGATCGGGCCTTAAGAAGCCTCATCAGATAGCAGTTCGATCGTATGCGCGACCCGCTGCCGCCACACATCTGCGTCCAGAATGCGCGCGCCCGTGGATCCGGCGACCTCGGGCTGCTATTGAGAGTCGCCGGCGGCATAGGCTGTAGCCCAGTCGCGCACGCTGCGGGCGTACGGATCGGACTGGTTGTAAGCCCACAGCGCTGTCATCCACCCCTTTGGGGTCGCCAGGTCGCCGCCGCGGTTGCATAGGTAGCCGGCAGCCGACAGCGCAGCGTCGTCGACGTTGTCGGGACTGACGATGCCGTCATTGTTGGCGTCAACCCCATAGAGCCGCCAGGTCTCCGGGATGAATTGCATCGGACCCATTGCCTGGGCGAATCCGGGCTCACCGTCGGGCGAGCCGCCGCCGCTGTCGGTAATGCGCATATTGCCGTTCGAGCCATCAAGGCGTACACCACGAATCGGCGGAGTGACATCCCCGTTCGGGGCGATGGTGGCGCCGCGAAAGGTGCCGTTGCGGCTCTCGACCATGCCGATCCCCGCCAGCGTCGTCCAGGCCAGCTGGCAGTCGGGGTTCTCGACGTGGGCGACTCTGGCCGCATAGGCATATGCCTCTAGCGCGGTGGCCGGTATGTTCAGCGCCGGAGCCCGTTGTGCAGCCCAGACGCGCAACTGGTCGGCGGGTCGGCCGCGGGCAGGATAGTCAATGTAGGGCACCGGGGCTCCCGCGGGCGGCGGAACGCCTTCAGGAATGGAGGTGCCGGTCTGGCACGAACAGCTGGACGTCATCAGCACCGCGGTCGCGCCCACAACGGCGACAGCCCGCACACGCACCAACGACACTGGACTCCCTCAAGCCATTCTGTCGAATCCATTGTGCCACAGGGCTTGAAGCCTTGGGTTCACCTTGGCGCGACGTTGGCGCAGACATCAGAGCGGTGTCAGAGCCCATCGACCGCTCGACCTCAAGCGGGTATGCCGGATCCTTCGCGTGCTAGAGCCCGCGGCTCGACGGTGCGATGTCTAGTGCCGCCTGACCGCGCGATTCGACGTCATGAGCAGCAGCGGTCGCGCTGGCCCGATCGACCTGGGCGACCAGCAGCGGGAGATCACGACCATGCAAGGCCTTCCTGCAGGCCTCTGAGCCGACGCGGTCTTTCGAGCTCGTGTCCGCACTAGGGCGCCAATGTTGTTGAGCAACAACGGTTACGTAGGCAATGGGTCGGCGGCTCGGATCGGTATTGATGGCGACCTCGGCCCGTCTAGGTTGCGGTAGCGTGACGGTGGAGGCATCGCCGGTGCACTCCATCACTGCCGGCGGTGATGGTGCCGTGGGGTTTCACTATGGCGTTGGTGATTGCCTGCCCTGGGCCTGGGGCCGAGGCCCACGCTGCCGGTGGTCGGTCTGGGCTAGGGGCCCTGGAGGGTGTTGC
This sequence comes from Mycobacterium sp. SMC-8, assembly GCF_025263565.1. Lineage (NCBI taxonomy): Bacteria > Bacillati > Actinomycetota > Actinomycetes > Mycobacteriales > Mycobacteriaceae > Mycobacterium > Mycobacterium sp. SMC-8. The sequence continues at coordinate 5,052,567 of NZ_CP079865.1, read as the reverse complement.
AGGTGAACTTAGTACAGCCAATTCAGCCGATCCGCGACCAGGGCATAGCCGACGTAGGCCACCGTGTTGATCACCCCGTGGGCGATGATCAGTGGCCACAGCCGACCGGTGCGCCGCCACGCGTAGCCGAACACCAGACCCATCACGACGTTGCCCAGCCCGGCGCTGAAGCCTTGATACAGGTGGTATGTGCCGCGTAAGAGGCTTGACAGCACCAGCGCGGTGGCCGGGAGGACCCGCAGTTGGTGCAGCCGGGTGAGCAGAAAACCCACCACGATGATCTCTTCGGCCCAGGCGTTGGCGAACGACACCAAAATGAGGACGGGGATGCGCCACCACGTGTCGTTCAGTTCCGAGGGCACTACCGATGCGCTGAGACCCAATGCGCGGGCGGTAACATACAGCGCCAGGCCGGGCAGCCCGATAAGGGCCGCGAGCCCGATGCCACCGAGAAGGTCGAGCCGGTACCGCGGTCGGCCCAACCCGATTGCTGCCGGGCCAAAACCACTGCGCCACAACAGGTATACGGCGAGAAAGCCCCAAGCGACCAATTGGAACACGGTCGCCAGATTAAGGCCGAGATCGATGAGGTCGAACGAAGAGCGGCGCGGGTTGAGCGCTACCGTCTGCCCCGCCAGGCCGAGCAGCACCGCCTCGATCAGATCCAGGATCGCGGTATAGGCGCTTAGAGCGAACGTCACCATCAACACAACGACGATCTCGATCCGCAGCGGCTGCCGCTGGTCGTCGGTTAGGGCATCGGGGGCATTCACTGAAGCCACGGTAGCCTGCCGGGTCCACACCTGCTTCTCGCATAACCCGTCGAGGAAGGGCCGCCGTCAGCGCCCGGATCGCCTGGGGCGCCTCGCTTCTGATTGCGGATTCCCGTATCAGGACATCACTGGCGCGGCGTCAGGCTTGTGCCGACGGTTCATAGGCCTGTGGGCTTCTCCTGGGCTCACTGTTGTTTAGGCGGCCACCGCCCCAGGTGATTCCGGCGATCATCGCCAGCGTGCAGGCTAGGACGATCGAATAACCGCAGGGGGTATCGGAAACCTCGATCCCAGTCGAACTTTCGCCGTGCGGTCAGGCGATCACTGCTGTCCGCGACGATGACACGCGCGAGGGGTGATGATTGAGCTTTACGACGTCAATCTCGTCGATCGGAAGGAGGTGATGTGTTTTGCCCTCCAGAGCGCCCGGGTTCAGATCGGGGGTGTTCTGCTGCGTTCTTCCGGCGGTGTCGCCTACTTTGCCAGAACGCGATCACTCCGCCAAGCGCCAGACCGGCGCCGGCTGCTGTGAGTACAGACGCCTTGGTGTCCGAACCTGCGGTCGCCGCGGGCGCCGGAGGAGACGGCTCAGCGGTGCTGGGTGCTGCACGGGCTGGCGCGGTTGTGGGTGACGGCTGTTCTGGGACGCCGGCGATGGTGAAGGTGTACGAGCCGGAGACGGGGTGGCCATCTGCTGAGACCACGCGGTAGCTGACGGTGAACAGGCCGTTTGTGAGTCGGTCGGGCCCGACGGCGACCGTGAGGCGCGGCCCTTCGACGTTTGCCGAGCCCGATACCCAGTTGCGACCATCGGCGCTGGTGACGGCGACGTCCGCGAAGGCTGGATTGATTTCCTCGGAAAAGATCAGCACGACGGCGGTCAATGGGGAAGCTACGCTCGCGTCCTTGGCCGGGTCAGAACCCACGAGTGAGGTGTGCGCGGCAGCGACTCCGACTCCGCACAGCCAGAAGCCCAGCGCCACCATTGTGGTCATGACGGCGCGCGTGGCCAGGTTCACGGTCCTCCTTGGGCTCGCGTCCGTCGTGCCAACACGCGGTCCGCGCACATGAGTGTATGTTCCCGTCTGACAACGCCAACGTCAGTTCACGCATGCCTCACGCTGGATAACAAGTGCTTCTACGACAACACCAAACGCCGCGATGTCGTCAAAGTTGTAAACACGGTGGGACCCACCGTGTCCGGTACCGACGGGCTCGGCGACTGGAACATTCCCGGGAACCGCGGGAGCGGGCAACGCTGTGGTAGCTGGCTAGTAGCGGCGCACGTTGTAGATCGGCGCCGAGGAGATCGGCGCCACCTTCACCGGAGTGCCGTACGTCGAGGCGTGCACCATGTTCCCATCGCCGATGTAGATGCCCGCGTGTGAGGCGTCCGAGTAGAAGGTGACTATGTCGCCGGGCTGTACCTCGGTCGTCGCCACGGGTTGTCCGCCCGCCGCGAGCGCCTGACTCGACCGCGGGAGCGACTTACCATTCTGCAGAAACGCCCACTTGATCAGCCCCGAGCAGTCGAAGGCATCTGGTCCTGTCGCACCCCACGAATAGGGCGCACCCACACGGGTCAACGCCGCCTGCACGACCCCGGTCCCCTCGGGTGAGCTGGACGGACCCGGCCCCACCGGTGGTATCGCCTCGGGCATCGCCATGATGGCCGGGTTGGCCGCTGGCGGGACCGGCGGCGCGGGCGGCATCGGCCCAGGGTCCGCGAGCGCTGCACGTTGATCGGGGGTCAGTGCGCGGTATAGCGCCTCTACTTCGGCGATCTGTGTTCGCAGCCGGCTCTGCTTCGACTGCAGGTCCGCGCGGACGGCCGACGCCTGCTCCGCGGCAGTACGAGCTGCCAGCGCTGATGACTGCGCCGCGAGCGCGGCTTCGTCGGCACGGGTTGATGCGGCGCGAAAGGCGCTGATGCGGTTCGACATGTGAGTGGCCATCACCCTGCTCGAGGAGAGTTCGTCGAGCAGGCGTTGGGGGGACTCCGCGGTCAGCGCCGCGCTGATCGTGCTGGTCGAACCACCCATGTACGCCGCGGCCGCCACCTGATTCACGGCGGCCTGATACTCACCGAGGTCGGCTCGCGCCGCGGTCATCGCTTCGAGTTCGGTGCGTTGACGATCCTCAGCCCTGCGCTGCGCCCCGAGTTTCGCCTCGAGGTCCAGTTCGGCCGAATACACCGCTTCCGTGGTCCGCTCGGCTTCTCGTGAGAACTCCGTCAATCGAGCCAGGGCGTCGGCAGCCGGGTCGGCCCACCCAGTCCCGGCAGAGTCGCCGAGAGTCAGTGCGAGCACGATTGCCATGACGAGAGCACCCGCCGAGCGGCATACCGCGGCAGGGCGGTTCATCCTCAAAACACAGTCCTTACACCGCAGGGACATCTATGGTCTAGCTACGTAGGTCACGGAAAGATTACGAGTAACCGCGTTCAATGTCCACGCCCAGGGCGATGCTCCTCGGCCGTACGCGCCCATTGCGCATGCTCCGTCGCGCCGGGCGGGGCTCAAAAGCGAACTCCCGCTGAATGTTCCGGTCGAATCGCACCACGGCATCCAACGACGCAACTGTCGCACATTTACTGTGTGCAATAGTAGGTAGCGACTCAGTAGACCGTCTGCGGACTTGGCTTGACGAGGGACGACATGACAAGTGGCACCGCCATCACGGCACGGGTTCATTCGCTGAATCGGCCCAACATGGTCGCCGTAGGGACGATCGTGTGGTTGTCCAGTGAGTTGATGTTCTTCGCCGGTCTGTTCGCGATGTACTTCACCGCTCGCGCCCAGGCCGATGAGTGGCCGCCCCCGCCCACCGAGCTGAACCTCGCGCTCGCGGTGCCGGTGACGTTGATCCTCATCGCGTCGTCGTTCACCTGTCAGATGGGTGTCTTCGCCGCTGAACGCGGCGACGTGTTCGGCCTGCGCCGGTGGTACGTCGTCACCTTGCTCATGGGATTGATCTTCGTGCTCGGCCAGGGATACGAATACATCAGCCTGGTGCGTGAGGGAACGACGATCGCCGGCAGCGCGTACGGGTCGGTCTTCTACCTCACCACGGGTTTCCACGGGTTGCACGTGATCGGCGGTCTCGTCGCCTTCATCCTGCTGCTCATTCGCACGCGCATGAGCAAGTTCACCCCCGCCCAAGCGACGGCGGCCATCGTGGTGTCCTACTACTGGCACTTCGTCGACATCGTGTGGATCGCGCTCTTTGCCACCATCTACTTCGTGAGATGACCCTGGGCATGCCGCGCAGGTGGTGTCGACGACCCCCGCAGGCCGGGAGGTGGCTCGCGCAGTTGGCCCCCGTCGTTGCAGTCGCCGCCGCACTCGTCGGGCTCGCCTCGACCGGCGCGCCGACCGCCGCCGCCGAGCCGACGTCGGGGCAGACCTCCTCGATAGCTCCAACACACTCCGCCGGCCCAACACCCACCAAACACTCCTACGACGACACGCACACCGGTCAACAACCTGAAGGCGTGAATCCGGCGCTGTGGATCTTGGCGGGCGCCGTCATCGGACTGATCGCGATCGCCGTCATCATGCTGAGAGCAGGCAAACCGGTACGCCATCAACTCAGCCGGGGCCCGTGACCTGAACGGCGAGTGAATGATCAGCCGTCGGACAACACGGATCAAGTGCCCCCTCTCGGTCGGCGTCTTGTCCTAGCCCACGGAGATGGCATCGTCTTGACGCCCGTTGCCCACGGTCATCGTCAGGCCCAGCACGCCCGGCAGCAGCGCTGACCGTAACCGACGACTCCACCGATCTCCGACGTCGCCCTCGGTGACCGACGTCTGTAAGTCCGGAACACGCAGATCGTAAGGGGGTGCCCTTATCGACGACCCTTCGGATCGCTGCGCCTGCCGCGGCGTTGGTAGACCGCTGCACGCTCTGATGATCGCGGCTCCGCCGACGATTGCCAACGGCGTTAGCGTCGGCCACCAGACGCTCCTGCGCCAATAGATCGCCCGCATTGTTGAAACGCCTCATCAATGTCGTCCCGTCATTCGCCGTGAAGCCATTGCGCTACCATTTACGTAGTCTCTACGTAGAAGGTGCCGGGCTGACCGGCCCTGGCAGCAGGGGCGCCGCCGGTGCTCGCTCGAGCGGCCGCGGTGCCTGCGCCCAACGTCCAGTCACGGAGGTCGTCGTGTCGATGCACGGGTCACGCACCACGTCGCGCGGCTTCGACTCGGCGGGCCCGTATCGGAGCAACCCAGCGTGAGTGGCACTTGAATGACTCGTCGACTCACCGATGCGCCCCGAATGTCGCCGTCAAGGCTGGACGTGGGCGTTGAGCGTCGGCGACGGATGCGACCCCCGATACATTGGTCACTGGTGGTACGGCGTGGCATCGTCGCGGGTTTGAGCGCGGTACTGCTCGGCGCCGCAGTGTCCGGATGCTCCAGCGGAGACGACGCCGTCGCGCAGGGTGGCACGTTCGAGTTCGTGTCGCCGGGCGGGCAGGTCGACATCTTCTACGACCCGCCGCAGAGTCGTGGTCGCCCGGGGCTGATACGCGGACCCGACCTGATGTACCCCAACCGCACGTTGTCACTTGACGACTTCGCCGAGCAGGTGGTGGTGATCAACGTGTGGGGTCAGTGGTGCGGTCCCTGTCGCACCGAGATGCCGGAGCTGCAAAGGGTGTACGACGCGACCCGGGACGAGGGAGTCGCCTTCCTGGGCATCGACGTCCGCGACAACAACCGCCAAGCTGCGGTTGACTTCATCGTCGATCGCAAGGTCACCTTCCCGTCGATCTACGACCCACCGATGCGCACGATGATCGCCTTGGGCGCGAGATATCCCACCACCGTCATCCCGTCCACCATCGTCTTGGACCGGTCGCATCGCGTCGCCGCGGTGTTCCTGCGGGCGCTGCTCGCCGAGGATCTCGAACCGGTGGTCCGTCGCCTCGCCGCCGAGACCACAACCGGCTCAGGGCCCCCGCGATGAACGGCGACCCCGCCCCGGCTGCACGTCGCCGCGGGGCGCGGCCGACACTCGGGCGCAACGCCGCGACTCGATGGTGGGCTGCCCCGTGATCGGTCAGGTGGTGCTCCCCACCTCACCGCCGTCGCTATGGGCGATGCTCGGTTGGTTACCGCCGCCGGTTCCGATACTGCCGGTATTGGCAATTGTTTTGGCGGTGTGGTACCTGCTTGCCGTTCGAGTCATCAGATGCCGGGGCCGCCAATGGGCGTGGACGCGCACGGCGAGCTTCCTGGCCGGCTGTATCGCCTTGGCGGCGGTGACGGGCCTGGCCATTGACGGCTACGGCTACCGACTGTTCAGTGCCTTCATGTTCCAGCACCTCACGCTGTCGATCCTCGTTCCGCCGCTGCTCGTGCTGGGTGCGCCCGGCCGGCTGCTCCTCAGGTCCACGCCTCATCGTGGACTCGGACGCTACGTCGTGATCGCCGCGCTGGGCGGCCTGCGCTGCCGGGCGAGCAGGATCGTGCTGCACCCCGGCTTCACCATTCCGGTGTTCCTGTTGAGCTACTACGGCCTGTACCTTTCCGACCTCTTCGACGCGGCGGCGTCCAGCGTGGCCGGACACGTCACACTGCAGGTGTTCTTCCTCACCAGCGGTATGTTGTTCATCCTGCCGATCCTGTCGACCGGTCCCTTGCCGGTCCGGCAGAGCAACCTGGGCCGCTTCTTCGACATCTTCGTCGAAATGCCGCTGCACGTCTTCATCGGCGTCATCCTGATGATGGCACCGCGCACGCTCACCGAGACCTTCGCCCAACCTCCGCCGGACTGGAACGTCGACCCCGTCGCCGACCAGGGGGTTGCTGGCGCCTTGGCGTGGTCCTACGGCGAGCCCGTCGCGCTGCTGACCACAGTGATCTTCGCCATCCGATGGCGCCGTGATGAGGAGTCGGAGTCGAAGAAAAGAGAGGCCGACGTCGAACGCGACGACGCGGAACTGGCGGCCTACAACGCGTTTCTGCGCGGACTGCACCAACAGCGGCGACCACCGACCGACGTGCCGAGCACCGCCAACGAGCACGACTGACGCCGTGACGACAACGCGGCGGCCATCAATTCGACGCCAGACCCAGGTCGCCAGCGACATCGTCAGGGCTGCAGGGTCTCCATGACGGAGATCTCGCTTTGCTGGCTTTCGATGAGCGATCGCGCGATCGCCATCGCCCGAGGATTCGACCCTGCTTCCAGCTGGTCACGCGCGGCCGAGATCGTGAAACGGTGCTGTCGGATCATCAACTCCAGATATTGGCCCGCCGCACCCGTCCCGGTCGCGCTGGTGACGCGACGGACGTCGGCGTCCACGGCGAGCGGATGTTCACCCGGCGCAACTGCGACGTTGGGCTTGCCCGCCGCAGGACGGGGCCCGACGGTCATGGGGGTGAATCCCCAATCGACGAGGAGCGCCTGCAGCTCGTTGACGTAGGTGGTGCTGCCCGCGCTGATTTGTCTGGCGATGTCCCGGATCTCGGGTGCGATGCCTTGCTTGACGGTGGTCGAATTGCTCAATGCAACAGCTTGACCGCTGTGGTCGATGATGTCGAAGGCGAACAAGACGTCGAACCGAGTGTGCGGCTGGTCGGCGACGGCACCCGCGGCGCTCGAAGGACCCGGCGACGACACACGGTCCGTGTCGCCGCAGCCCGCGACGATGATCATCGTCACACCTGCGAGTGCCACCCACGCCGCGCGGACCGGTCGCCCGGTGCCCGTTCTCAGATCGTCGCGCACGCGGTCCCTTTCATCGCCGCCTGCATGGAGCGACGGTGATATCGTTGCCCGCCGAAGCCCGGTCAGAAGGCCGCCTACACCTTAGGGGTGACCCCATCGCCGACCCTCGTAACGCAAAAATGCGAAGCAATGGCCACATACGTAGTCACATAGTAGATTGGTGGTGTGAAGAGCGCACTGGCCGTGTCCTGCCACGGACCGCGGTCGAGTTGGCCTCACCAGCGTCACGTGCGGCCGACGGGTCGACTGGCCCGCCGATGGATCGCGACGGCGCTACTGTTGGCCCTGGGTTTGGCGGTGTTGGCCATGGTTGTGGCCGACCCGGCCGCCGCTCACCTTGCGGGCATGGGCGGCCTCCCGCACCTCTAGCCAGCCAGCCGCTGAAGCGCCACGACCCTGCCGTAGCCGCATTTACGGCGCAACGACGCCGTGCAGCGCGGTATTTGGATGCGCCAAGAATGTCGTGAAGTCCTTAAGCGCGGTGAGCCGCTCACGCGAAGCAGATCAGTACGCCCGATAGCGACAGAGTGACGATCGCCAAGGGTGTGGCGGCCATCGCTGCTACTGCACCGCTGAGCGTGACTTGGGTCTGGATGCGGGCGAACCGTCGTGGTGGCTTCGACAACCGCTCGGCACGGGCGAGCACGGCGATACCGGCGGCGGCCAGACCCTGAGCCGGGGCGGTGGCACCCGCGAGGGTCAACAACCCCGCGAGCAGCGGCTGACGGCCATGGCGACGAGCGGCCGCATCGTCGGCGCACATCTCCAACAGAGAACTGATGTGGCTGGCTGCGCTCGCGAAGAGCCCGCATGTGGGCAGCGCGGCGGTCAGGCCGCGCGCCGCGGCAACGATGTAGGCGTGCCGGCCGTCGAGGTGAGCACGCTCGTGGGCGACGACGGCCGCTAGTTGGCTTTCATTGAGTGCGGCAAGAGCTGCGGAGGTCACTACGATCGCCGGTGGGCGGCCCGCCACGCAATACGCCGCAGGCTCGGATGCCTCGATGACCACGACGTCGCTTCCGTGTGACCTGCCCACCAGGCGTACGGCGTCGGCGTGCGCGAAGGTGTGGGTGCGCATCCGGCCCAGAGCGCGGCTCAGGCGAATGACGACGGCGATCAGACTTCCGACCGCGATGGCTACCGCGACGGTTGCGACGATTCGTGCCGGCCACCCGGCGTGGCCGACGAGAATGGCGCGCAGACGTTCTAGGCACGTGACGAGCAGCGCGTCGGGGCTGTCCCAATGCCCAGCGGCTTCGATGAGCAGCAGCGCGGCGGCGGCAACCGAGCAGCCGAGAACCGTCACGACAGCGGTGATCCACGCGGCTATCGCCAGGCGCGGAGCCCCGCCGTCGGCGGTGATGTGGACCAGCACCTTCGGTCCGATGGACAGGACTGCCGCGACGTACAGCAGCAACGCCGCCGCGACGGTCATCGGCGACTTGACTTGCGGGCCAGGCGCCGCAGCGCAGCACGCAAGTCAGCGGATTCTTCGGCGTCGATCTGCGCCACGAAATGACTCAGGACCGCCTCTGATCGACCGCCGCCGCTCAGTGCCTCCAGCATGAGTCGTGCACTGTGCTCCTCGCGGGTCAGGGTCGGCCGGTAGCGGTAAGCCTTGCCGTCGCGTTCACGCGACAGCCAACCCTTTCCGTGCAAGTTGTCCATCGTCGACATCACTGTGGTGTACGCGATGTGGCGTTCGGTGCTCAACTCGTCGAAGATGTCCCGTACCGTGCTGTCGGCCTCGGGGTCTCGGTTCCAGAGGCGATCCATGATTGACGCCTCGAGTTCTCCGAAGCCACGCACCCGAGCCATGTTCGAACCTCCTGAATTGGTCAGTAGGTAGCTTACGGTGTCGATCGGTGTGCCGGCGCTGAAGTGAGCACACGGCGCCGACTGTGATCGCGCGGCGGCCAGCCGGGCTCGACGTGATTCTACTGACGTCAGTAGCTGGCTGCTAGCTTTCCGCAGCGGGCATGCTTTAGCGATGCGGCGGCGAGGCCGGGCCTTCCGCCTCTGATCGCCCGGCCTCTCCTGGGGAGTTGTCTTCGTGAGACGGCTGTGCTCGCATTGTGTAGACGGTCAGGCAGCTGCCCTAGCCGTTAGGCACTCCCCGTTCCCCCAACCACGCCATCGGATCGGTCTTGACCGATCCGTTGCGGTGCACCTCGAAGTGCAGGTGCGGTCCCGTCGAATTGCCTCGGTTGCCCATGGTGGCGATCTGGTCGCCGGCCATCACCCGCTGGCCCGTTTGCACCATCGTGGTGTCGATGTGACCGTAGAGCGTAACTGTGCCGTCCGCGGCAAGGATCTTGACCCACATGCCGAAACCCGGTGTCGGACCGGAGGCAATCACGTCGCCATCGGATGCGGCGTAGATCGGAGTGCCGACGGCGTTGGCGATGTCGAGTCCGGCGTGCAGGGTGCCCCACCGGGCTCCGAAGCCCGATGTCAGGATGCCTCGGGCAGGAAAGGTGAACTGGGGGCGCCGAAGTCGCGCCTCCCGCTGCGCCCGCTCCTGAGCGAAGGCCGCGCCGTTGGCCAATTCCTGTCGATGGATCCCAGCATCGAAACCGTTTGCCACAGGGATGATCTGCATCCCCGAGGCGTCGGGGAGGGCAGTCGGGGACGCCGCAGAGTCGGCGACCAAAACCGGCTGCTGCGCCTCGGTTTCGTCGACCGCTGCGTTCGCTGCGGCGGCGATCGCGCCGACGGCGATAGCAGTGATGACCAACCTGCTGTGCACCGCACCGGTGGCCGCGGGGGTTCGTCGATGCGCTCCGCCAGATGCGCGGAGGGTAGCGCCCGACTGCGCCCGAGACGGCGGTGGACGTTCCCTAAGACGTGCCCCGCCGACGGGAGCCGGCACGGTCGGTGACGCTGCCTTCGTGGCACCTTTCGGTGGGAGCAGCAGCCGTGGCGACTCATCGGCCACATCGTTGAGGTCGTCGAGTTCCGGTGCGCTCAACACCTCGAAGTCCATAGCGAACGGATCGCTGCGACAATTGGCCATATCCAGCAACGCGCCGAACTCGCCGAAGGCGATGATCTCGGTGACGTCAGTGGCCCCACGATCGGCCGGCGCGTCTGGTCGCGCGAGTCGGTGGTGCACCACTTCGAAGTCGATCCTTTGCCGTTACCGATTCGTTATCTGGTTGGCGAGACGCTAACCCAACACCGGCTACTGGGCAAGTCACGAACCGCCGATGAACGCCCCCGCCTGACATCACACGTTACTTAATGGGTTGGGACGCAATCGGTTTAATCAGCAACGCACGCAACAACGTGAGGAGCTACTTTGCTAAGTACGTACGTAGTAGAACCAGATTAAGGACGACCGTCAGGCTCGGACGTCGTTCGTGACACCTCAATACAGCTCCCCGCGCCGCGAGACTGGCACCTCCCTAACGCACCGGAGGTCGGCTCGAAGGGGCTGGGCCGGAGCGGGTGCGAGTGCTGGCTCGGCACCCGCCCCGGCAGGACGCCCGTCACCGGGCGATGTGGCTCACTGATGGGTCCAGCACTTCCAACTACACAAGCTAGTACTAACCTACGCAGTAGGATATCCTACGTATGTAGTCCGTAGATTCGAAACGGGGTCCGGGCCCGTGGCGGGAGGAGTCTTATGGTCGCCGATGCGCCACCGGTCGGGGAACTGGAGGCACGCCGCCCCTTCCCCGCCCGGATGGGCCCGAAGGGCAATCTGATCTACCGATTGATCACGACCACTGATCACAAGTTGATCGGCATGATGTATTGCGTCGCGTGTTTCGCGTTCTTCCTCATCGGCGGGTTGATGGCGCTGTTTATTCGCACCGAATTGGCGGTGCCCGGCCTGCAGTTCCTGTCCAACGAGCAGTTCAACCAGTTGTTCACCATGCATGGCACGGTGATGCTGCTGTTCTACGCGACACCCATCGTGTTCGGCTTCGCGAACCTGGTGCTGCCGCTGCAGATCGGCGCCCCTGACGTGGCGTTCCCTCGGTTGAATGCGTTCTCGTTCTGGCTGTTCCTGTTCGGTGCGCTGATCGCCACTGCCGGGTTCATCACCCCCGGTGGCGCCGCGGATTTCGGCTGGACCGCCTACACGCCCTTGTCTAGTGCTATCTATTCGCCAGGCGCCGGCGCCGACCTCTGGATTCTCGGCCTGATCGTCGGCGGGCTGGGGACGATCTTAGGCGCGGTCAACATGATCACCACCGTGGTGTGTATGCGTGCGCCGGGCATGACGATGTTTCGGATGCCGATTTTCACCTGGAACATCTTGGTGACGTCGATTCTGGTGCTGCTGGCGTTCCCGCTGCTGACCGCGGCTCTGTTTGCGTTGGCCGCCGACCGGCACCTCGGCGCGCACGTCTACGACCCTGCCAACGGCGGTGTGCTGCTCTGGCAGCACCTGTTCTGGTTCTTCGGTCACCCCGAGGTGTACATCATCGCGCTGCCCTTCTTCGGCATCGTCAGTGAGATCTTCCCGGTGTTCAGCCGCAAGCCCATCTTCGGGTACACCACGCTGATCTACGCGACGCTCGGTATCGCCGCACTGTCGGTGGCCGTGTGGGCGCACCACATGTACGCGACCGGCGCGGTGCTGCTGCCCTTCTTCTCGTTCATGACATTCCTGATCGCCGTCCCGACGGGCATCAAGTTCTTCAACTGGATAGGCACGATGTGGAAGGGGCAGTTGACGTTCGAGACACCGATGCTGTTCTCCATCGGTTTCATCGTCACGTTCCTTCTCGGTGGTCTGTCTGGTGTGCTGCTGGCCAGCCCGCCGCTGGACTTTCAGGTCACCGACAGCTACTTCGTGATCGCGCACTTCCACTACGTGTTGTTCGGCACGATCGTGTTCGCCACCTACGCGGGCATCTACTTCTGGTTCCCGAAGATGACGGGCCGCCTGCTCGACGAGCGCCTGGGCAAGCTGCACTTCTGGCTGACGTTCATCGGTTTCCACACCACGTTCCTGGTGCAGCACTGGCTGGGCAACGAGGGTATGCCGCGTCGCTACGCGGACTACCTGCCTAGCGACGGGTTCACGACGCTGAACGTGATTTCGACGATCGGTGCGTTCATCCTCGGTCTGTCGACGCTGCCGTTCCTGTGGAACGTGTTCAAGAGCTGGCGTTACGGCGAGGTCGTCACCGTCGACGACCCCTGGGGCTACGGCAACTCCCTGGAGTGGGCCACCAGCTGCCCGCCGCCGCGGCACAACTTCACCGAGCTGCCCCGCATCCGTTCCGAGCGCCCGGCGTTCGAGCTGCACTATCCGCACATGATCGACCGGATGCGCCGCGAGGCACACGTGGGTCGTTCGCACGGACCCGAGGACGGCGACGTTACCCGGCTCGACGACGCTCAAGTGCGCACCTAAACCGATCGGCCACAATGCTGATATGCAAAGGCGCGCGCTATTCCAGCCTGATGCGCGGTCACTGCCGAGGCGGCCTCATGCCGCTGTTGAGGCCGCAGCGGGTCGGTGAATCACCTAAAAGGCCTACATGATTCGGGGAGACTTCGAGATGGCCGAGGTGATGTGGGAGGCCGCCGAACCCTGCCTTACGGAAGCGCAGCGTGTGACGGCGCTCACGGCGCTACACGTTGGTGAGCCGAGCATGGCCATTCTGGTGGTAGTAAAAGCCCTGTCCCGCAGCGGTTATCCACTGCCGTCCGAGCTGCACGAGGAATTCCACGAGTGGTTGCGGCAGCGTCCAGGTGCAGGGTCTCACCCCGAGTGGTCGCTCCTCGAACTCCGCGTCATGGCAGCCGACGTGAAGGCAACCGCCGACGTAAGCATGATCAACGGTTGTTTCGGCGATGCAACCCTCTGCTACTTCATCCTCGACGACGCTGGCGTGGCGGATGCCTCCCCGGAGCAACAAGCCGACGCGCTGAGGGCATGGCTATCAGCTAATCGACCGAGTCCATCGCTGCGAGCAGATATGCGGCTCAATGGATTCGGATTTCTTCTCGACACTCCCGAACCTCCGTCATGCGGCGGGCTGGGCACGCCGTGAACGTTTTCGGGTCGCGGCAGCCGACCGCACACAGGGTCCAATACCGTAAACAGACGTCGCGCTCGCAGAGACGATCGCAGGGAGGCGAGACGAGCGGAGGCAGACGAGCGAGGTTGTGGTCTGGCTACGCTACGCCGATAGTCCTCAACGGCAGCGTGAGATCTCAGACGTGAACGTAGTTGGCACACGGGAATCTCTGGCGCTGTATTCGGACTGGGCGTACGCATCAGCGGTGGGCGTGCTGACGCTTGCATTGTTGCTTCTTGCAGCGACTTTCGCGATCGGTCGGACAAGGACACTCGAGAGGTCTATGGCACCTGTAGGGGTCTCGCTCGACAGCGCAAGCCCGGGTGTCGTCACCGAGATGCCGCGGCGATCGCGGGCAGAACGTATGGAGCGTGCTGGAATAGCCGTGGTCTTCGTGGGTACCGTCTTACTCCTGATGTGCATTGTCCTGCGCGGCTTGGCGACCTCGCGTGCCCCCTGGGGCAACATGTACGAGTTCATCAACTTGACTTGCTTGTGCGGCCTCGTCGCCGCGGCAGTCGTGTTGCGCCGCCCGCAGTTTCGCGCGCTGTGGGTGTTTGTCCTGATCCCGGTGTTGATTCTGCTCGCGGTGTCGGGCAAGTGGCTGTATGCCGACGCCGCGCCCGTGATGCCTGCGCTGCAGTCGTATTGGTTGCCTATTCATGTGTCGGTGGTGAGCCTCGGCTCCGGTGTGTTCCTTGTCGCCGGAGTGGCAAGCATTCTGTTCCTGGCCAAGACGTCGACTCATGGTGAGCTGCGGGGCGACGGGGGGAACGGGTACGTCGCGGGCATCATGTCCAGGTTGCCCGATGCACAAGTTCTGGACAGGATCGCCTACCGCACCACGATCTTTGCGTTCCCGACTTTCGGGTTTGGCGTCATCTTCGGCGCGATCTGGGCCGAGGAGACGTGGGGACGCTTCTGGGGTTGGGACCCCAAGGAGACGGTGTCGTTCATCGCATGGGTTGCCTACGCGGCCTACTTGCATGCCCGCTCCACCGCGGGGTGGCGTGACAGGAAGGCTGCTTGGATCAACGTGGCCGGCTTCGTGGCGATGGTCTTCAACCTGTTTTTCATCAATCTGGTGATTGCTGGGTTGCACTCCTACGCCGGGGTGGGCTGACGTCGAGGCCAGAGGGTGCGGACGTACTCGGCACACCAGTTTCGTCTGGCCGCGTCATGACCGCGGCTGAACTCATGACTCCCGTGGTGTCGTCTCGACGACCATGCTGACCTCCGCCCCGCCCCGGACGGCGCCGCGTACCGATTCCGGGCGCCCCGCCCCTGCCTTGACGGGCACTGGGGCTCCCGGGTTCTACCGCCACGACCTCGACGGCCTGCGTGGCATCGCCATCGCGCTGGTCGCGGTGTTCCACGTGTGGTTCGGCCGGGTCTCCGGTGGCGTCGACGTGTTCCTCGCGTTGTCCGGCTTCTTCTTCGGCGGCCGGCTGCTGCGCGCCGCCCTGACGTCGACCGCCTCCCTGGCACCCGTGCCCGAGGTCAGGCGTCTGGTCCGGCGCCTGCTTCCCGCGCTGGTGGTGGTCCTCGCGGCCTCCGCGGGGTTGACGATCCTCGTTCAGCCCGAGACCCGGTGGGAGACGTTCGCCGATCAGAGCCTCGCGAGCCTCGGCTATTACCAGAACTGGGAACTGTCGAGCACGGCAGCGAACTACCTGCGCGCGAGCGAGGCGGTCAGCCCGCTGCAGCACATTTGGTCGATGTCGGTGCAGGGGCAGTTCTACCTCGCATTCCTGCTGCTGGTATTCGGCATCGGCTTCCTGCTGCGCCGCCTACTCGTGGGCAGGCACCTGCGGGTCCTTCTGATCGTCCTGCTATCGGCGCTCACCATCGCCTCATTCGTGTACGCGATCGGTGCGCACCAGGCCGACCAGACCACTGCCTACTACAACAGCTTCGCCCGGGCCTGGGAGTTATTGCTCGGGGCGCTGGCGGGGGCGTTGGTGCAGCACGTCCGGTGGCCGATGTGGCTGCGGACCCTCGTCTCGGTGCTCGCACTGGCCGCGATCCTGTCGTGTGGCGCGTTCATCGACGGCGTCGCGGAGTTCCCCGGACCGTGGGCGCTGGTCCCGGTCGGGGCGACCATCCTGCTCATCCTGAGCGCCGCCAACCGTGCCGCCGACCCGCACCTCGCCCGCGCCGACGGCCGGATGCCCCTGCCGAACCGCCTCCTGGCCACCAAGCCGTTCGTCTCCCTCGGCGCGATGGCCTACTCGCTGTACCTGTGGCACTGGCCGCTGCTGATCTTCTGGCTCGCCTACAGCGGACATGCACAGGCCAACCTGGCCGAGGGCGCGGGCGTCCTGCTGGTCTCCGGGGTGCTGGCCTGGCTGACGACCCGCTACATCGAGGTGCCGCTGCGGCTGCGTGCGACCAGCTCGGCCAAAAAGGCGAAGGCCGCCGTACCGCTGCGCACGCGCCTGCTTAGGCCCACCATCGTGTTGGGCTCGGTGGTGACGCTGTTGGGCGTGGCGCTGACGGCGGCGTCGTTCACCTGGCGCGAGCACGTGGCGGTCCAGCGCGCCAACGGCGAGGAGCTGGCCGGGCTGTCGCCCCGCGACTACCCCGGTGCACGCGCGCTGATCGACCACGCCAAGGTCCCCAAGCTGCCGATGCGGCCGACGGTCCTGGAGGCCAAGGACGACCTGCCGCAGAGCACCGCCGACAGCTGCATCAGCGACTTCGCGGACCCGAGTCTGCGCGAGTGCGCTTTTGGTTCCAAAACCGCGACCCGCACCATCGCGGTGGCGGGCGGCTCGCACGCCGAGCACTGGATCACTGCGCTGGACCTGCTCGGCCGGCTGTACGGCTTCAAGGTCGTGACCTATCTCAAGATGGGCTGCCCCCTATCAGGAGAGCGAGCGCCCCGTATTCCGGGGTCGGGAGAGCCGTACCCGCAGTGCTTTGATTGGGTTCAAGCCGCCATGCGCGAGATCGTCGCCGACCGACCAGATTTCGTGTTCACCACCGTGACACGACCACGGGATACGCAACCCGGCGACGTCATGCCAGATGTGTACCTGCCGATCTGGCAGGCGTTCGCAGAAAGCGGTGTGAAGGTGCTTGGCATGCGCGATACACCGTGGCTGGTCCGCAACGGCGAACCTTTCTTCCCTCGCGACTGTCTGGCCGACGGCGGCGACGCGACGACGTGTGGCATGCCACGAGCGCTCGTCCTCGACGACGTCAATCCCGCTGCAGATCTCACGAATCGTTTCCCGCTGATGAAAGTGATCGACATGAGTAGTGCGATGTGTCGCGACGATTATTGCCGAGCCGCCGAAGGGAACATCCTGATCTACCGAGATTCTCACCACTTGACGGCGACGTACGTGCGGTCCATGGCGCCAGAACTCGGGCGCAGGATTGGTGCTTTGACGGGATGGTGGCCCTAGCGGGGCCGTGATGCGCGCACCATGGGCGTTCTGCTTGAGGCTGTTAGAGCTTGCTCGGTTGCCATCGTTTCTCCAGAGCGGATTCACGTAGTCCATCGCCACCACATTCCAACCATCGCGACGCCACCAACAAGTACTATCTAGGTACGTAGATAATGCGGCGGCGAGCAGAGTCCCCTCAGGGTGCGTTGCTGCGGCTACACAAGACGAGAGGGAGGAGGAGGCCTCGCCGTTTGGCAGGCCCAAAGTTGGGCATGGCATACAAAAGTGAGCCACGGGGCAGAGCGCAAGCAACACGGCGTGCCGCTGGTAACGGCGAGATCGCCGCTGCCCTCGTGCAGTGGGCCGTGTCTCGGGGGTGGACCGCTCGGACCAGTCCCGATGGGTGCTGGCACTTCTACGACCCCGATGGTGAGTACGTGGCGTACTGGCCATCGAAAGCATCCTCAGGCCCCGGTCACCGTTGGTAGACAGTGCGGCTCACCCGTTCCCCGGCAGCGCCTTGCAACGCCGGCAGGATTATTCGTGTAGCCAATGCGTGCGGGTGCGCTGGCGGCCTTGCAGCCAAATGGCGCCGTCGATATCCAATGCGGCGATCCGAGTGAGGCGCGGGCACCTTCGCGCCACATTGGTTGCGGGGCAACGGCTCTCGGGTAGGTCAGTCCGTCTACACGGGTTTCTCGCCGAGCCGTTGGCGGCACGCAGACGTTCTGCCACACGGCGGTTCCCCTGGGGGGCGTCGGAGAGGGTCTCTCGGCGGCGCCGGCGCTCGCCTTGGAATCTGTCGGGTCGCATGCGTGTCGTCGACGTCGGCGGATGCCGCCGACGCGCGGGTTCGCGCAAATTGGTGTTGACGAGTCATATGCACACATGCGTATTATTGCATGTATGGCAGATCGCAACGGCGAGAAGGTAGGTCGCCTCGGCGCGGACGGGGCGCCCACACATAGGACCCTGGCACTCGACCTGACAGACCTGCTTCCCGACAGCGACGAGCGCTGCGCTGACCGCCTGACGCGCGGCCTGGTGGATGACGGGATCATCGAACAGGCCCACGTTATCGATGGCGACACGCCCAAACCCCGCCTGTGCGTGCACTACGACGCCGAGGCTGCGTCCGCGACAGAAGTGCAGCGGCGGGCTCTGGAGGCGGCCGACACGATTACGTCGATGTATGGGCACCTGCGGTGGTTGACCACAGGCACTCATGACGATATGGCGATGCGCACTGCGCTCGTCGACACGCTGTCGACGATTCCCGGCGTCGTCGCCGCAGCCGCGACACCAGATTCAGTCGAGCTGGAGTTCGAGCGGACGACGGTGACCGCCCAGGAACTCGTAGACGTGATCGCCGCGCAGATGGCGCCGTCGGGGAGCGCCGCGGACGCGGAAGCAGCCGTCGCGCACGACGGAGACGGCGCCGACCATCAACACGGTCACGGCGGGATCTCCGGCGAACGCACCGAACTGGTCTTTGCGGGACTGGCGGGCGCGCTCCTACTCACGGGCTGGTTATTGGCCGCCTTCGCCGATACGCCACGGTCGGCCGAGGTGGTGGTCTACGGCCTGGCGTTCTTCTTCGGCGCGTTCTTCACCGTGCAGGAAGCCTTCGCCAGTGTGCGGCAGGGCCGGTTCGAGATCGACTTCCTCATGCTCGTCTCCGCTGCGGGTGCGGCGGCGCTCGGCGAAGTCGCCGAAGGTGCGCTCCTGCTGTTCCTCTTCAGCGTCGGACACGCACTCGAGGGCTATGCGATGGGCCGGGCTCGCCGGGCGATCGAAGCGCTCGCCGAACTCGCCCCCAAGACGGCGCTGGTGCGACGCGGCGGCACCGGCGACACCGTCGAAGTGTCCGTCGCGGACCTGCGCATTGGGGACATCGTCGTCGTGCGCCCCAACATGCGTCTGGCCGCAGACGGCTTCGTCGTGGCAGGCAGCAGCAGCATCGATCAAGCCCCGGTGACCGGGGAAAGCGTCCCCGTCGACAAGATCCCGGTCCCGGACGTGGCGGCAGCTGCGGCGTCACCCGAGCTCATCGACGCGGCATCGCGAGTGTTCGCCGGCACCATCAACGGCGCCGGCGCCATCGAGATTCAGGTGACCCGGCTCGCCAGTGACTCCACCCTGGCCCGGGTGGTGCGTCTGGTGGCCGAGGCGCAAACCAAGACCACCTCCACGCAGCGCTTTACCGACCGCTTCCAGCGGATCTTCGTGCCCGTGGTCCTGGTCGGTGTGGTCCTGCTGCTCTTCGCCGGGTTCGTGGTCGACGAGCCGTTCACTGACACGGTGTACCGGGCGCTTGCCGTCCTGGTGGCGGCCAGCCCGTGTGCGCTGGCGATCGCCACGCCCAGCGCGGTGTTGTCGGCGGTAGCGCGGGCGGCGCGGGCCGGCATCCTGATGAAGGGCGGTGCCGCGTTGGAGGAACTTGGCCGGGTCAACGTGCTGGCCTTCGACAAGACCGGCACCCTCACCGAGGGGCGGCCCCGGATCGCCGATGTCTGCGCCACCGCAGACAGCGACGACGCCGAACTGCTGCGGATCGCCGTTGCCGTTGAGGAGCAGAGCGACCATCCGCTCGCCCGAGCCATAGTCCGCGACGGCCGCGAGCGTCTCGCCGGGGCGGTGACACCCCGCGCGACCGACGTCCGTGCCGTGATCGGCCGCGGCATCGTCGCGTCCGTCGAGGGGGTCGAGGTCTGCATCGGCAAGACCGAGTTGTTCACCGACGCCGCTCAGCCCCCGCCGGCTGAGCTGGCGGCCGAGGTGAATCGTCTCGAACAGGCGGGCCGCACGACGATGCTCGTCCGCGCGGGCGACCGCTGGTTGGGCGCGATCGGATTGATGGACCTTCCTCGGCCGGAGGCGTCGGCGGTCATCGCGCGTCTTGCCGCACTCGGCGTGAAGAACACCGTGATGCTGTCGGGGGACAACCAGCGGGTGGCCGACGCCGTCGCCGCCGAAGTCGGTGTCGCCCACGCCCGCGGCGATCTGATGCCCGAGGACAAAGTGGCCCAGATCGCCGCCCTGCGGGAACGCCACGGCCGCGTCGGGATGGTCGGCGACGGCGTCAACGACGCGCCCGCCATGGCCGGCGCGAGCGTGGGTATCG
This sequence comes from Mycobacterium sp. SMC-8, assembly GCF_025263565.1. NCBI lineage: Bacteria > Bacillati > Actinomycetota > Actinomycetes > Mycobacteriales > Mycobacteriaceae > Mycobacterium > Mycobacterium sp. SMC-8. The sequence continues at coordinate 5,032,488 of NZ_CP079865.1, read as the reverse complement.
CAATGGGAGCGGCGGGCTCCGACGTGGCGTTGGAGACCGCTGATGTTGCACTGATGGCCGACGACCTGCGCGCGTTGCCATTTGCAATCAGCCTGAGCCGCCGCTCCTCGCGCGTCATCAAGCAGAACCTGTGGGCAAGTCTCGGAATCGTCGCGGTCCTCATTCCCGCGACGATCTTCGGCCTGGGCATCGGTCCCGCCGTGCTCATCCACGAAGGCTCGACGCTCATCGTCGTCGCCAATGCGTTGCGCCTCCTCGGGATGCCTATGCAGTCGGTCACCCCAGCAGCGCCGCGCGTTGAGCGTGCAGAAGAGACGCCATGACGATCGACTTATCCAGTGCCGCAGATGAATTCGAGCATGCCGACGTCGACACGGTGGTCATCTTCGTGGACATCGCTGGGTTCACTGCGTTCACCGAAACCCACGGTGATCATCGCGCTGCCGAACTGGCAGATCGGTTCGCCACCACAGCCGCCAGGGTCCTCGGGCCCGGCGACGACATGATCAAGACCCTCGGCGATGCCGTGATGATCACCAGTTCGGACCCCACCGCGGCGCTGGCCTTCCTCCGGCGACTCCACGACGAGACCAGTCGCATCGACGGCTTTCCATTGTTGCGCGCCGGCATCTGTGCAGGGCCGGTGGTGAAGCGCCGCGGAGACGTCTTCGGGTCGACGGTCAACACTGCAGCCAGACTGGCCGCCGTCGCCAAGCCAGGCCAGATTGTTGGCAACGCCGAGGCCGCGGCCGCGCTTCGGGCAACAGACCTACTGGCGATGACGTCGTTGGGCCCGCTTCGGTTGCGGAACGTCGGTGCCCTGGTGGAAGCGTTCGCCCTCGACGTCGGAACCCGCCACCAGGAGCACGTCGATCCGATATGCCGAATGCACGTCACGACAGACGCCCAACCGTTGACAATCGCGCACGAGGAAGACACCTACCGGTTCTACTTCTGTTCGACGGCCTGTCTACGCCAATTCGCGCGTCGCGTCGGTGAAGTGCGCACGCCCTCTGGCAACGAGGACCCGCCGACCACGCAGTCGTTCGTCGGAGAGGTCGCGGCGCACTTCGGCGCGCTGGCGTCCCCGCCCCGCGCGCGGAATGCCGAGTCGACCTCACCTCCGGCAAACACCTCGTAGAGGCCGAAGATGACCTCGTGTCACGAATAGTGTTCGCCGACAACGTTATTCGCGCCAGGGCCTAACCGGTCGCCCGGTGGCAGGAAACGGACCCGCTGCTCATCGAAACCCATCGCCGAGGGACGGTGGTTCCTCGATAAGTCGCCGACATAGATCGTGTGTCGTGGCGTGAGCGCTCGTCATACTGGCGCTGCCGCGTTCGATGAAACCACCGACGGCCATGGGCGAGGACAGGCGTCAGCATCGTCTGTGCGGGATGGCGCTGCCAAGGACCTCTATGGGTACCGGGTTGCGTTCGCTGGGAAGCGCGTTGGTGATGTGGGTGACGATCGCGCTCCTGGTCTTGCGCGCGCGGTTTCGCGAAGGTGCCGAGCGGGGTGCGGCTTGTGACCGCTGGGCGTTTCTGGCTTCGACGTCAGATCTGCCAGTCCTGGGCTCCGTCATTTTCGTCGTAGATGCCGACAGAGTTCTTGACGACGACCGGGTCCCCGCTGCCGAAGTTGTCGTAGAACCACTGCGCATTGGCTGGACTCAAATTGGGGCACCCGTGGCTGACGTTGCGCTTGCCCTGATCGGCGACTGACCAGGGCGCGCCGTGAACGAAGATGCCGGCGTTGTTGATGCGCACCGCGTCTTTGACCTTGAGCTTGTACCCCTCGGCTGCGTCGATCGGCACACCGTAGGTGGAGGAGTCCATCACCATGTCGGCGAACTTCTCGAGCACGTAGTAGGTGCCGTTGGGTGTGTCGTATCCCGGCTTTCCTAAGGACACAGGCATGGTCTTCTCCAGTGTGCCGTTGCGCATGACCTCCATTTGGAGGGTGGCGTTGTCGATGGTCGCCACCAACGAGTCGCCGGTGCGGAAGCTCGACTTCGTGCCGCTGGCATCGATGCTGACCGTGGTGTTGGCAGGCCAGAAGTCGAGGGGCCGCCATCTGAGTTGGGTCGCGCTCATCCAGTAGAACTTCCCGGGGACCGCGGGGGTGGAGGAGATATGGACGGCTTGTTCAGCCAGCGTGCGGTCGGCGATGGGCCGTTGAAAATTGATGACGATGGGTTTGGCGACACCGACCGTCGAGCCGTTCGTCGGATTGAACGTGGGGGGAGCGAAGACCGGTGGGCCGAGGTAGGGCGCCGCGTTCTGGCCGGCTGGTGTGTCTTCGGTAGCCGTCGGCGATGGGCCGGGAAAAGTGCCGGATACCGGAGGGGGGAAGGGATTCGGCACTGCCGAGTCGGGGACCGTAAGGGGGTCACCGGGTGCGGGCACGGGTATCTGTGGCTCGGCGGAGGCCGACGGCGCGGTCAGCACGGTCACAGCCGCTAGAGCGGCCGTCATCATGGCCAAGATTTGCCTGGCTGGCGAGCACCGCATACGGGCCTCTCCGTTCCACTGGTCGCCGACCGATGCTCGCGGCGGCTGACGACGATTTGTTGCTACGTAGTTTGATAGTAGATGATGTGGCGTCGTCGGGTGCCGCAGTGTGGCTGCGGACCTGCGTCGTCGATGAGTGAATTCGGAAACGGTGGATGCGGAGGGTGTCGGACTTCGTGGATGGTGTCACCGCGATCGCTACGTCTGGACACGTCCTTCTCGCGGTGTTCGTGTCGGCGTTGGCTGGGTTGGTGTCGTTCGCGTCGCCTTGCGTCGTACCTCTCGTACCCGGGTACCTGTCTTACCTGGCCGCGGTGGTTGGCGTCGATGATGACCAGGCGCGTGCCCAGCCGCTGGGCAGGGCACGTCTGCGGGTGGCAGGGGCCGCCGGGTTGTTCGTTGTCGGGTTCACGGCGGTGTTCCTGATGGGAACCGTCGCGATTCTGGGTCTGACGACGACGATTATCACCAATGGGGTGCTGTTGCAGCGCATCGGCGGAGTGGTCACGATCGTGATGGGTCTGGTGTTCATGGGTTTCTTCCCTGCGCTGCAACGCGACGCGCGGTTTACGCCCACGTCGTTGTCCACGCTGTGGGGTGCGCCGCTCCTGGGGGCGGTGTTCGGGCTGGGCTGGACCCCGTGTTTGGGCCCGACGCTGACGGGTGTCATCGCTGTGGCATCTGCCACCGAGGGGCCCAACGTCGTGCGCGGCATCGTGCTCGTCGTCGCCTACTGTGTGGGTCTGGGCGCTCCGTTCGTGCTGTTCGCGCTGGCATCCGGACGGGCAATGAGGGCACTGGGCTGGCTGCGTCGAAACGCTCGGCGAATTCAGGTCTTCGGCGGCGTGCTCCTCGTCGCGGTCGGCATCGCCCTGCTGACCGGACTGTGGAACGAGGTGGTGTCGTGGGTGCGCGATGCGTTCGTCAGCAACACCACACTTCCGATATGACGCAGTCGCTTTCGGGCCCTCCGCGCCGTCGCTCGGGACTCCTGTGCTGATCGTGAAGCGCCGAGGCGGTCATGGCGAATCGACGGCGGGATCGGAATGGGGACGGTGATGGCCACGTCTGCTGCCCCCCGACGCTGGGTGGTGCGAGCTGTGTTGCTCGGGGTTGCACTGCTAGCGGGCGTTACCGCTGCCGCGATCGGCGCCCTGGCACTGCCTGAGGCGCTGGCGGTGACCGGGCTGAGCGATCCCGGGCCGGTCACCACCTACGGGCTGTCCTTCTTGCGCGCCGCTGGAGAGATCGCTGCGATGGTGGCGGTCGGACACTTCCTGTTCGCGGCGTTCCTCGTTCCGCCGCAGGCAAGTGGAGTGCTCGACGTCGACGGGTACCGGGCGCTTCGGGTCGGCGCTGCCGCTTGCGCGATCTGGGCGATGTGCGCTGCGCTGTTGGTGGCGCTGACGATCTCCGACGTGTCGGGGGTGCCGTTGACTGAGCTCACACCGCTGGACATATGGTCGGCGGCCGACCTCGTCGAGACCACCGCGGCGTGGCGCACCACCTCGATTCTGGCCGCGGTCGTCGCGGTAGCGAGCCTGCCGGTGCTGCGGTGGTCGTGGACGCCTGCCCTACTGGCGGGCGCCCTGGCGACGTTGATGCCGCTGGCCGTGACGGGGCACTCCTCGTCGGGCGGCTCACACGACATCGCGACCAACAGCCTGATCATTCACCTGGTTGCTGGGTCATTGTGGGCCGGCGGATTGCTGGCGCTGCTTGGGCACGCGCTGCGCGGCGGCAGCCACACCGACATCGCCGCCCGCCGTTTCTCGGGTCTGGCGCTGTGGTGCTTCGCGGCGATGGCCGTAAGTGGATTTGTCAACGCGGCGGTCCGGATCGACGTGTCGACCATCTTCGACAGCACCTACGGGCTCCTCGTCGTGGGGAAGGTGACAGTGCTGGGCGGCCTCGGTGTGATCGGCTGGCGACAGCGGCGGTCGTCGATCGTTGCGCTGCAGCGTGATCCGACGTCGCGCCGACCGCTGCTGCGGCTCGCACTCACAGAAGCCGCCCTGTTTGGCGTCGCAGTCGGCCTGGCGGTCGGGCTCGGTCGCACGCCACCGCCGCCCGCGACGCGCGAACCCGTTCCGGCCGAGGCTGCGCTCGGCTTCGACCTCACCGAGGCGCCGACGATCGCGCGGGTGTTGGTCGAATGGCGGTTCGACCTGATCTTCGGCACGGCGGCGGTCGTCATGGCCGGCGTCTACCTTGCTGCGGTGTATCGGCTGGCTCGCCGCGGTGCCCCGTGGTCGACGCGGCGCACCGTATCGTGGCTGATCGGCTGCGTCGTTTTGTTGTTCGCCACTTCGTCAGGACTCGGCATGTACATGGCGGCGATGTTCAGCATGCACGCCGTCGCTCAATTGGTGCTCACGATAGTGGTGCCGGTGTTGCTCGTGCAGGGCGCACCGGTGACCCTCGCGCTGAGGGCCTTGCGGGCAGCCGAACCCAATGCGGTGCCGGGGCCACGCGAATGGCTTGTCAGCGCGCTGAATTCGTCACTGCTGCGTTTTATCGCTCATCCATGGACGGCGCTGACGCTTCTCGTGGTGGGCGTGTACGGGCTCTGCCTCGAAGTGGTCTTCGATGCTGCCGTAAGCGAACACGCCACGCACATGCTGATGATCGGGTACTTCCTGCTCAGCGGTGCGCTGTTCTTCACCGCCGTCGGCGGCGTCGAGCCGGTGGTGCCACGGCCGATGCCCAAGCGGGGCCGGATCGCGATGCTGTTTCTCGCGCTGTCGCAGTTCATCATTGCCGGGGTCGTGGTGATGAACATGCGTGAGGTTCTCGGTGGCGCCTTCTACGGCTCCTTGAAACTGAGCTGGCATGCGAACTTGCTGGGCGACCAGCGGTTGGGAGGTCAAGTGATCGCCGCCGGCGGGGTTGTGGCAATGCTGGCGGTGCTCGCGGTGCTGATCCTGCGGCGCCGCCGCTCGACTGCGATCGAGCAGAGGACGGCTGCGCCGAGCCTGGGCTCATGACGACGAGGACCGCATTGTCGGCATAGCGGCTGCATCACATTGGTCCTCGGGATAAGCGCGTGCGTGGCCCCGACCCGGTATCGCGCAATGCTCTCGCCCGTTCACAGGGACTCCCCTTCTCCCGCAGGTGATTTCGGGTCATGCCCAGGCCGTCTAATTGTCCCGTCTGCGGTGAGAGCTCAGGCGCCGACGACAGCACCTTTCGAGCCGTGTTCGTCAGGATCCGGCAGGCGGCCGATCTGATGACGCGGGGCGTGGGGTGCGGGGCCCGGCCGCATCATCATCATCATCCGAACCAGTGCAGCTGGCCACCCGCTTGCATCTCGGACTGATGGTCGCCCACCACGCAGAGGCGATTCGAGATGGCGCGTACTGAGGTCGAAGCGAGACCTCACCGCGACGGAACCGACTTCGCGCAGAAGCCATCTCCCTGTCAGCCAACGCGAGATCGGCGCACTGCGGTCGATGTCGACCCCTCAGATCGCCGTCGACGCGGGGTGCTGCCGTCATGTTCGCGCCCGCACACGTCCCGAGTTATGGAACCGGTGCGCCAAGAGCTGTCGGCAGTCACCGCGGCTATCCGTTCAATGCCTGTTCGACTGCGGCCTTCAAGTCGTCGTAGCTCCTGAATTCCACTTCGGTTCCGTCGATGAAGAAGGTCGGTGTGCCCTTGACTCCGAGGGCCTTACCGTCAGCGACATCGACATTGACACGATCGAGTGTGGCGGGGTCGTTGTAGGCAGCATCGAACGCCGCCATGTCGAGCCCGAGTTCGGCTGCGAATCCGCGGAATCGGGAGTCCGCCGGAGTTTGTTGTTCGCCCCACTCGCTCTGCGTCTCGTACATCTTCTTGTACATCGGCTCGAACTTGTCCTGTTGGGCGGCCGCCTCGACCGCGCGCGCCGCCCGCTCTGCGTTGAAGTGAGACTGAATGGGGAAGTAGCGGATGACGAAGTTGACGCGGTCCCCGTACTCGGCGCGCAGCTGTTCGACCATCGGGAAGGCCGCGCGACACGCTTCGCATTCGAAGTCAAGGAACTCGACGAAGGTGACATCGCTGTTCGGCACGGTGGTGAGGCGGCGACTGTTGTCCCGGACCAGCTGACCGACGTCTTCACCCTGGCCTTGCGCGGAGGTGGGGGCGTCCTTGTCCTGGGCCGAGAGATACACGCCAACCCCGATGATCATGGTGATGACCGCGAAGACGGTCAGCAGAATGCGTGTGAGAGGTGCCATTGGAATGCGTCCTTCATGAGTTTCACCGAACGTCTGTGATGCGCCGGCGCAGCCCTGTACCGCAGCACCAACCCGAACCGCGCCCGCGGTTGAGCATCGCGTGTCCGACTATATACGGAGGAAGACCGTAGATCGGTCATGCCCTCGGCTGGCGCCAGATCGGACGCTTGGGCGCGGATTCGATGGACGGCCGTCGAGAGAGACGCCACATTCCCCACCAGGCGACCGGTGCGAGAGCGACGACGGTCCACATTCCGGGCACGTAGCCGGCCCCGCCGGGATCGAGCCACGGGAACACCACAAAGTGCGCCAACTCCGTGAGACCTAACGAGGCGAAGAACGTCCATGCCAGGTATCGGCCGATCGGGCGGCCGCGCCGCATGAGGGCGGGAATTAACAGCCAGGCGCCCGCGGAGACGGCGACGAGCAGCACCACGGGCACCGAGTTCACCGCAGGGGTTGGCACACCCGTGACCGCCGCTAGGAATGCGAAGAACCCCATCTGCTTCTCTTCGACGCGGTGGGCAAGGAACAACAACAGGGCGATCCAATATGGCGCGCGAATGTCGGCCCAGCCGCCGCCACTCGGCCACACCAGCCACAGAAGCAAGCCCCCGACGAACCCGGCGGTAAAGATGAGCATGGTTGCCAGTCCGAGCGCCCAATAGCCCACGCTCAACGCCGCGGTCGTTAGCGCGACTGCGGCGGCGACGGCCGGCCACGGCCGCGCGTTCTGGTTCGACGTCGTGACTGACATCGCCCTTCAGTCCCTTCGCCCGCCCACGAGTGCGGCGAGAGCGGCGGGCGCGGCCCACGGGGTCATGAGGCCCGCGCCGACCCGACCGGTGTTGCCCCCGGGATAGCGTCCGGTCAGCGATCCCGGCGCAGCGACGATCAGGCGAACAACCTGGCCGAAAGCTTCGCGACGGTCTCGTTGGCGCAGCGCCAAGGCCCGCATCGCCGCGTGATTGTAGGTGTGTGGCCAAGGGTCGGGTTGCGACACGATGTGTGCCCGTTCCCAATGCCGCCACCGCTGCTTGGCGGATGGTGTGCGCTTTGCAGCGGCCATCTCCCGCCGATACGCCTCCCGGGGGCGGCGCGACGGCGCTGCGCCCGACCGGCACAGACGACGAGTGTGCGCGGTGCTGCTCAATACCAATTCCGGTTCGGCAGTAGGTCGATTCGCGGCGGCGAAGGCATTTCGCGGTCGCACCATCACCAGTGGTGTTCACTTCGACGGATCGACTCGTCACGGGGATTTGTGGGTTCTGCAGCGCAGCAGGTGCATCCGCCGCTGCGGGTTTCCCGACGATCAAGGACCACCGGTGTGAGCGCCGGCGTCGGGGCGCAGCAGGCATCGACGGGTGTCGGGGGGGTGGGGAGGGTGATGTGGTGCGCCGCCGCTGCAGCCATCGGCTGCGGTTCGACGCCGGGTAGGGGATGGGTGCGTGCGGCGCGGATCGCGTTGAGGATGACGAGTACTTCTGCCGCCTCGTGGATCAATACCACGGTGGCCAACCCGAGAACCCCGAAGGCGGCGAGGGGAATGAGGATGGTGATGATCGCCAGCGACAGTCCGATGTTCTGCAGCATGATTTTGCGGGCTCGGCGGGCGTGAGCGAGGACTTGGGGGAGGTGACGCAGATCCTCGCCCATCAGCGCGACGTCGGCGGTTTCGATGGCGACGTCGGTGCCCATCGCTCCCATGGCAATGCCGATGTCGGCGGTGGCTAGTGCGGGGGCGTCGTTGACCCCGTCGCCGACCATGGCGATGGGCCGGCCGCCGGAGAGTTCGGACAGCAGGCGTGCTTTGTCTTCGGGAAGCAGGTCGGCGTGCACGACTGTGATGCCGGCGGCTTCGGCCACGGCCATTGCCGTGCGGGAGTTGTCGCCGGTCAGCATCGCGGTGGTGATGCCCAGCTCGTGTAGTTGCCGTACCACTTCCGGCGCTTCGGGGCGCAGCTCGTCGCGGACTGCGATCGCCGCCACCACCACGGCGTCGCATTCGAGCAGGACCACTGTCGCCCCGGCCGATTGGAGGCGCACGACGTCGGCGGCGAATTCTCCGGCCGCGACCCAGCCCGGCTTCCCCAAACGGATCCTGCGACCCTCGACGCGGCCACTCATGCCATGGCCGACAACGGCTCTCACGTCTTCAGCCGCGACGATGTCGGGGCCTGCAGCGTCGGTAATTGCCCGGGCCAGTGGGTGCCCACTACGGGACTCGACTGCGCTGGCGAGGTGCAGGGCTTCGGCCTCGCTGACGCCGCTGGCGGTCACCGTCTCTATCACTTGCGGGCTGTTTCGGGTCAGGGTGCCCGTCTTGTCAAGGGCAATCACGGCGATGCGTCCGAGTTCCTCGACGGCGGCGCCTCCCTTGACGAGGGCGCCTTGTCGGCTGGCAGCGCCGACGGCGGCGACGACGGTGAGTGGCACCGCGATGGCCAGGGCGCAGGGTGAGGCGGCGACGAGGACCACGAGTGCGCGTTCGAGCCACAGCATCGGCTCGCCCACCAGCGCGCCAATCGCCGCAACTGCTGCGGCCAGGACCATGATTGTTGGGACGAGAGGGCGGGCGATCCGGTCCGCCAACCGCTGACCCGCACCCTTGCGCTCCTGAGCCTGTTCGACGATGTGAACGATGCGGGCCAGCGAGCTTTCGGCGGCGACGGCGGTGACGGCGACTTCGACCGCTCCACCGCCGTTGATCGCACCGGCATGCACCTCGCTGCCGGGTCCCGCCTCGACTGGAACCGATTCTCCGGTGATCGCCGACACGTCCAAGCTGGTGCGACCGGAGGTGATGACGCCGTCGGTGGCGGCGCGGTCTCCTGGCCGTAGCACCATCACGTCGTCGATGAGCAAATCGTCTGGGCGCACAGGGGTTTCGTGGCCGTCGCGGATCACGGTCGCCGTTGGCGGCACGAGCGACAGCAGGGCGCGCAGGCTTCGGCGGGTTCGGGTGACGGCGTAGTGCTCGAGTCCTTCGGCGATGGAGAACAGGATTCCCAGCAGCGCGGCTTCTTCGACCTGTCCAAGCGCCACGGCGCCGACCGCGGCGATCGTCATCAGCGTGCCAACGCCGACGCGGCCGTGTCGAAGACTGCGAACGGCTCCGGGCGCGAACGTTGCGGCCCCGGCGGCAACCGCCGCGAGCTCAAGTCCCAAGCCGATGGAGGAAAGACCGCTTCGGTGCAACGCCCAGCCGCCGAGGAGCAACGCCGCCGCCAGGGCCGCCAGCTGCAGTTCGCGGACTCCCCACCACTTGTCCGGTCCCGATCCGGGCTCGGTGTCGACTCCATTGGCCGCGGGCCCGCAGCATGGGTCAGACATGGCGTGCCTCGGAGGCCGGTTGACGGTAACCGTGCGCCAGCACGGCCTCGGTCAAGGATCGGCCGCGGTCGGTGAGTCGGTACATCACCATCCGGGCTTGCCGCCGAGAAGTCACCAGACCGGCGATCTTGAGCTGCCGCAGGTGGTGGGATACGAGGTTCTGCGACTGCCCGACCACCCAGGCCATGTCACATACACACAGTTCCTCGCCGTCGAGCAGCGCTGAGGCGATCGTCAGTCGCGTCGGGTCGCTCAGAGCCCGCGCCGCGGTTGCCAGTGATTCGGCGTCGACGAGTGACGGTAGCCGGGAACGAATTCGCTCGGCATGGGGCAGGTCCAAGCACAACAGATCGCAGTGATCAAGCCGCGGCTCGCTCATCCGAACATACTAACGGACGTTAATATGTCGGAGAGAGGAGGGGCTGCACGGGGCCGGCGTGCAAAGGGAGCGCAGGGCTGCCTACGTCGAACGGGACACGAGCCGACCTCGGGCTGCCTCGCGACGGCACCCCTACCATCCGCCGGCTCTGCATGTGCGGAGATGGATAGTAGGAACCGGTGCTTACCCGGCGTGCCGTCGGCCCTGATGCCCGTGGGGCTGACAAGCTACGCGCGTGAGAGCCGTCGTCACCGGACTTGTCGCTATGACCGTGTTGCTCTGCGCGCCGACACCCGTCGCCACCGCTGAGATCGGACAGCGCATCGCACAGGCAGACGCCTACCTCGCTACTCGTCCTGGCACGGTGGGCTACGTGCTTCGCGACCGGACGACCGGACAGGCTCACCGCAACGACGCGGCTACCACGATGATGTGGACCGCATCCACTATCAAGCTAGCGATGGTGGTTGATCTGTTGACTCGGGCTCGCGCCGGCCAGATCGCCTTGACCCCAGCCGACCGCCAACTCATGGCCAACATGATGCACTCATCGGACAGTGAAACGCCCTGGAAATCCCGGAGGCTCCTGACCTTGGAAACGAGGATGCAGGTATGCCGAAGGAACAGTCGCCCGGGAAGCCGACGACACGCAGGTACAGCGCTGAGGAGAAGGCCGCCGCGGTGCGGATGGTCCGCACCTTGCGGGCTGAGCTGGGCGCCGAGCAGGGCACGGTGCAGCGCGTCGCTCGCCAACTCGGCTACGGCGTGGAATCGGTGCGCACCTGGGTCCGCCAGGCCGACATCGACGAAGGCCTGGCTCCTGGGGTGAGCACCTCGGAGTCAAAGAAGGTGCAGGAACTCGAACAGGAGATCCGAGAACTCAAGCGTGCCAACGAGATTCTAAAACGAGCAGCGAGTTTCTTCGGGGCGGAGCTCGACCGCCAACACAAGAAATAGTCGAGTTCATCGACGACAATCGCGAGGAGTTCGGGGTCGAGCCCATCTGCACGGTTCTGCGCAGCGCAGGCCTGCAGGTGGCCCTGAGCACCTACTACGACGCCAAAGCCCGGGTCCCGTCAGCGCGGGCCCTGCGTGACGCCGTCCTGGGGCCGGCGTTGTGTCAGCTCTGGAAAGACAACTACTGCGTCTACGGGGCCCGCAAGCTCTGGAAGACCGCCCGCCGCGACGGCTACGACGTCGGCCGCGATCAGGTGGCCCGGTTGATGCGGGCGGCCGGCATCGAAGGAGTCCGGCGCGGCAAACGGGTCCGCACCACCAAGCCTGATCCAGCGGCGGTGCGGCACCCGGATTTGGTGAAGCGGAACTTCACCGCGACGGCCCCGAACGACCTCTGGGTGACCGATCTGACATTCGTGCCGACCTGGGCGGGGGTGGCGTATGTGTGCTTCATCATCGATGCGTATTCGCGGATGATCGTGGGGTGGCGGGTGGCCAGCCATATGCGGACCTCGATGGTCCTCGACGCGGTGGAGATGGCGCGGTGGTCACGTGGCAATACGTTGCCGGGCTTGAGATGTCACTCAGATGCCGGGTCGCAATTCACCTCCATTCGCTATGGGGAAAGGCTCGCTGAGATCGGCGCAGTCCCGTCAATCGGGACGGTTGGGGATAGTTTCGATAACGCTCTGGCGGAGACGGTGAACGGCTACTACAAGGCCGAGCTGATCTACGGACCGGCTCGCAGCGGGCCGTGGAAGACCGTCGAAGACGTCGAACTCGCCACCCTCAGCTGGGTCTACTGGCACAACACCAGCCGACTGCACAGCTACCTTGGCGATATCCCACCTGCCGAGTTCGAAGCCGCGTTCTACGATGCATACCGGACCGACCAACCCTTGATCGGAATCCAATAGCCCGAGCCTCCGGGAAACCCAGGGCGTTTCACAGCGACGCTGCCGATACGCTTTGGGAACGCTACAGCGGACCCGACAACATGGCGTTCAACCGCAATTTCGCCACGTACGGACTTACCAGCCTGCAACCGCAGCAGGGTTTCAGCGGCACCTACCCGTACTGGGGTTTCCAAAAGGCCACGAGCGAAGACCTCGACCGGCTGATGAACTACACCCTCACCAGCTTGCCTGCGGCCCAAACCGCGGCCATTGTGTCGGAGATGCAACACCTCGACGCCAACCAGCAGTGGGGAGTGTGGGGAGCGGGCGCGGCCATGACTCCCGGCAACAAGAACGGGTGGTCCCAAGAACAGGGCGGCTGGGTCGTCAACAGCGTCGGTTTCGCCGGCCCTCGACAACGCTACACATTGGCGATCATGAACTCGCTCAACGGCGAAGGCGCCTACGACGACGGCGTGGAAACGACCACGCGGCTGGCGCAGATTCTGCTGGCGCCCGCTTAGCGGGATTCACCACCAACGGACCTAGGAAAACGTCCCAGAACGGGAAGAAACCTGCCGACGGCTTGACCATAGGACCGGTAGGCGTCCCCGTGCGTGTGAACGAGGTATGGCTCCTCCACCACGCGGACCTGCAATTCGATCGCCACGACCAGAAGAATCAATGCAGCCAGCGCCAACACATTCGGGACCATCAACGCCACGCCGGTCGCGAACGACAGCATCGCCGTGAAGATCGGGTTGCGCACAACCGCGAACGCGCCGCGGCGCACCAGGGTCGTAGACTCCTGCGGATCGACGCCTATCCGCCACGAATCGCCCATGTCGTTCTGCGCGTACAGCGTTCCGGCGAGACCCCCGAGTGCCAACACGGACCCCAATGCCTGAAGCCCCCAGGCCTCGAAAGCGGCGATTGGGGCTAGCACGCCAAACACCTGCAAAGCCGGCGCGAGGAGACCGAGCACCATGGCCACAACGAAACCGACGCCGGCGGCCCATTCCGGTGAGCCGGGCCGGCCGCTGATTCCGTGGAAGCCGGTGGAACCAGTAAGCCGATACTGGCGCCAACTCCGCCAGCCGAACCCGAGTGCGACGAACATCAAATACAGAGCTAGAGCACCTATTGCAGCCACCGCAACCACCTCCAAAATCAAACATATGCAAACATTGCAATATATGCAACTATCCAAAGAATGAGAGTGATCTGCAGGCCCGGCGCTAACTCGATGACGCGAGTCGCGTAGGCGCCATGTCCCCGCTTCTAAACCGGTGAGACCTTCCCCGGGCCACCAGTTCTGCTGGTGCGAGACATGTCCGTGGTTGGCGGTGATGCCCCCTGCCGATGACATCACCGGCTTGTTACGCGCACCATTGGCACATGAGAGTGGAGATCGTCTATTTCGAAGGGTGTCCGAATTGGCAGGAAGCCGGTGCCCTTGTGGGCGCGGCAGCAGCCGGACTAGTCAACGTCGAGATCACGTATCGGCGGGTCGCTACGGATGATGAGGCGGCGGCCTTGTCGTTCGCGGGCTCTCCAACGATTCTCGTCGATGGCATAGACGCTTTTGACGATGCGGTGCCGGTGATGGAGTTGGCGTGCCGGCTATATCAGACCGACGCCGGTTTGATGGGTTTGCCGACGGTTACCCAGCTCTTGGAGGCGTTGCGGCGGCGGCTGCCGATCGACTGATCGCGGCGTGCGGGCAGGCCAAGGCTTCGGTCAGATTGCGGCATGAATCTACCGAGCTGCACACTGACTCCTTCCGGTCGCGGGCAATGACTGAACCGGCTGCGGCGTGACGCTGGATCGCCCGAGCGCGCGGCGCGTACCGACGGGTTGGTGAGGCGTCTTCATCGAATCTTCATCGGAACTCGAACCGACCCATACGCGGAGTCCTGAGGCTGGACCGAGGCGGCGAGAGCGCTTGCCGTGTGTGTGGACGCATGGTGTCAGGAAGATGTATGAGAAGGGATGTGCGATGCAGCACAAGCGATACCGAACTGGGTTTGCGGCGATGGCGGCGGCGGCCCTGTTCGTCAGCGCCTGTTCGAATGCGACAACCGACTCTCAGTCATCGACCAGCAGCCCGGCGGCACCATCGGCCTCGCCCAGCGCTGCCAGCAGCGACGCTACCCATAACGACGCTGATGTGACGTTCGCCCAAGGCATGATTCCTCATCACCAGCAGGCGATCGAGATGAGCGACATGCTTCTCGGCAAGCAGGGCATCGATCCCGAGGTCATCTCACTCGCTGACGAGATCAAGAATGCTCAAGGCCCCGAGATCGAGCAGATGCAGGGTTGGCTCCAGGAGTGGGGGGCGTCGTCCTCGCCTGCACCTGCGACCAGCACCGCTATGCCTGGCCACGACATGCCTGCTCACCAGATGCCCGGCCGCGACATGGGCAAGATGCCTGGTATGGGCGGCAGCGGTCACGGCATGATGTCGGAAGCCGACATGGCTGCGCTGCAGAACGCGCAGGGCGCGGAGGCGAGCCGACTTTTCTTAACGCAGATGATCGCCCATCACAAGGGCGCAATCATGATGGCGCAGCAGGAGATCGACAACGGCCAGTTCCCCGCGGCGGTGGAGATGGCGCGCAACATCGTGTCCTCTCAGCAAGCGGAGATCGACACGATGCAGGGCATGCTGGACAAGTAGCGAGTTGCGGCGCCTGCCGGTCAGATTCGCGCTGAGTCAGCCGTGACAGGGGTTTGCTCGGTGCGCTCCGGGGTGATCGGCATGGCGAGGGTGAATGTTGCGCCGCCGCCGGGGCCCGCGCTCGCTACGGAGATGGCTCCGCCGTGGGCCTCGACCAGCGCTTTGGCGATGGCGAGCCCTAAACCGGCGCCGCCGTGCTCGCGGTCGCGGGCGGAGTCTGCCCGATAGAACCGCTCGAACACCCGGTTGACGTGCTCGGCGGCAATCCCTTCACCGGTGTCGGCGACGGCGATCCTCAACCGGTCGCCGTCGCGGACACAGTTGACTTCGACCGAGCCGCCGGAAGGCGTGTGCCGCAACGCATTTTCCAGCAGATTGCCCAGGACTTGGGAGAGTCGTTGCTCGTCGGCCCACAACGGCGGTAGCGCCTTCTGGAGGCGTACGCGTAGTGCGACTCCCTTGTTGTCGTAGCGTTCCTGCGCCGCGGCGACGCATCGGTGTGTCAAGCGGTCGACGTCAATGTTGGCGTACGACATGGAAACTGAACTTTCCTCGGCCTTGGCCAAGGCGGCGACGTCATTGGAGAATCGCACCAGCCGGCGGGTTTGGTCACGCAGCATGGTTGCCGTCTGCGGCGTCAAAGTGCGCACCCCGTCTTCGAGTGCCTCAATATAGGCCTCTAGCACCGCGACCGGTGTGCGGATCTCGTGCGCCAAGTCTCCAAAGAGCCGCTGTCTTGTCGAATCCACGGTTTGGAGCCGGGAAGCCATCTGGTTGAAGGCAGTGGAGAGTGCGTCGAAATCGTCGCCGAGGCGCGGCGATGACACGCGGACATCGTAATTCCCTTGAGCGACATCGGTGGCAGCGGAGGCAACCTCGGTGACGGACCGTTGGAGCCGTCGACTGACGTAGAAGCTGACGGCAAGCGCAGCCAGTGCCGACACCGCCAGGGCGCCCCCGATGGACATCACCGTCGCGTAGCCGTAGGCCTCCTCGGCGTGGACTTCCTCTGGCGAGTTCATCGGCACCCCCGCGCGGTGAAGATGCTCGCGAAACAGCGGAGGTCCGACGACGGCGGCCACCACCGCGGTCGTCACGGCCCCGGCTGCCAGCACAATCGCTTGGGCCGCCAGCAGCCGCAAGCCGATACCAGGACGGCCCCTCCGTCGACGTCGGCGAGCTGTGGACGCAGGCGGGGGAGTCACTGTCCGGTCCCCATCCGATATCCCACACCTCGCACCGTGGCGATGTAGCGCGGGCGTGCGGCATCATCGCCGAGTTTGCGCCGCAAGTGCCCGATGTGGACGTCGACGAGGTGCTCGTTGCCGACCCAGGGCCCGTCGCGAACAATTTCGAGAAGTTGACGCCGACTCAGCACAATGCCCGGCCGGCCTGAGAGCGCTTCGAGGATGTCGAACTCTGTGCGGGTCAACAAGATCTGTTCATCGTCGATGCCAACCTCACGGGCGGCGACGTCGACACTCAGCGCACCGAACCGACGCGGTGGTGCCACCTCACGTTCGGCGGTTGCGGTGGCCGATTGCAGGACGCGGGGCCGCCGCAGCATGGCCCGCACGCGCGCCACAAGCTCGCGCGGGCTGAAGGGTTTGGTGATGTAGTCGTCGGCGCCGACAGTGAGACCGAGGACTGTATCGAGTTCGGTATCACGAGCGGTGAGCATGACGACGTAGGCGTCGGAAAACGTGCGCAACTGTCTGCAGACTTCCAGTCCATCAATGCCGGGCAGGCCAAGGTCGAGAATGACGACATCGGGATCGAAGTCGCGCGCGACAGCGATAGCGTCGACACCGTTTCCGGCCACCACGGCCTCGAACTGATCGCGTTCCAGATAGCTAGCCACCACTTCGGCCAGCGGCAGTTCGTCGTCGACGACCAGCGCGCGGTATCCCTTCGCCTGCTCAGGCGATCTACCCGGGTGGTGCTCCATGCTCCACATGGTGCCCGCCGAAGCGGCCGCGGCGCCGCACGACTGCCGGAACGGCGCAATCTTCAGCAGATCTTTACGAGACTCATACCGATTCCATCCTGCAGCTGAGTGACGCTCACTGTGGAGGAGGGCCTTGCATGCGCTGGCTGATGGACGTCTGCCCGAACAGCCTCGGGTGGCAAACGTGGCTGATCCTGTGCGCCGTTGTCGTCGTGCTGTGGGCCGCCGCCATCGCCAGCGCGACGGCTCTGTTCCGCGCCGCAGCGCCGCAGCGCCGCAGCGAGCGGCGTGAGGCATTGGAGGAGCCCGTTCACAGCGGTCACGCTGGGGCGGACTGATGCGTTAACGGTGCAACCGCCACAGCGCTCGCTGTGAGGTGTCAGTACTCGATCAAGCGCGTGACGTAGGGTGTCATGCCGGAGGTGCGCACGGGGGAAATCTTGACGACGGACCCGGTGTAGGGAGCTTCGAGCATCATGCCGTCACCGAGATACATGGACTCGTGCTGGCTGGCGTTGGGGCCGTAGAAGATTAGATCACCACGTCGCATCTGCGATGACGGAACTTTGCGGCCGGCGTTGTACTGCGATCCGGAATAGTGGTCGAGCTTGATGCCGACGCCAGCGAAGGCGTACAGCATGAGCCCGGAGCAGTCGAAGCCGACGGTGTTGGCTCCCTGATCGATGCCCCGAGAGGGACCGTTGGCGTTGCCGCCGCCCCACGAGTAGGGAACTCCCAGTTGTGACATGGCGCGTCGGATCACGAACTCAGAGGCCTGCCGGCCGTTCAGGCTGGGGATGCGTCCATTGGTGATGCCGGGATCTGCGGCGGCGGCCGCCGGGGAGAGAATGCCCAGTTTGGTAAGGAACTTTCGGCCCATGTCGGCAGTCAGCTGCACCGAGGTCGCCATGATCTTGAGGATCGCGTTGATGATGGCTACCGGGTCGCCGGCCACATTGGCGCTGGGCACCATCGGCAGCGTGGTGTCCCAGAGGCCGGCGCCAGAATTGTCGGCCGGCAAAGAGTCGCTTCGGTCCCATTGGTCGCCGGGTGCCTGCGCGGCGCCGGGTTGAGGAACCGTGGGCGCAGTCGCGGTCCCTGCTACCGGCCGGGCGGCACCGAGTCGGGCTTGCGCCGAGTCACGTTCGGCGGCAAGCCTATTGATTTCGTCCTGCCATGCCGCGAAGGTCTGCTGCGCCTCCTGAAGGGCGGCGACCGCGTCGTCCTGGCGGCGCTGCGCCTCGGCGGCGGCGCCCTCAGCGCGCGCCCGGGCAGCCGTCGCGGTTGAGAGCTTGTTGGCGTGATCGGTCTGCCTGCGCACGAGGTCATCCCTGACCTTCTGGAAGCTGATGATCAGGCTCTGTTGCGTCGAGGCTCCAGCAAGGATTTCCTCCGGCCCGTTTGCCAGTGGCAGCGCACCCGACGGCCCGTTCATATACATCGATGCGGCGAACTGATCGAAGCGTTGTTGCGCGGCGTCGATCGCCACCTGACTGTCGGCGAGGCCCTGCTCACTGGCGGCAACCTCACGCTGCGCGTCCGCGAGAATGTCGCGAGCAGTAGCAATCTCGACGAGGGCCTTGTTGACGCCCTCTTGCTTGATCTGGATATTGGCACCGACATCGGCTACCCGCTGATTCGCCTCGGCGACAGCCGCAACCAGGGACGGAATGTCCTTGTTGTCGCCGTCTGGTGCGCCGTCATGTTCGGCAGCCGCGATACCTGAAGGGCTGAGCATCAGCGTCGACATCAGTGCGCAGAGTGTGAGAAGTGAAGTGAGGCAACGCATCGGATCTCCTCACCTGGGTTGAGCGTCGTTGGGCTACCGAGCGAGGGCCAGCGCACGGCATTCTCGGATCGGACCTACTGCCCAGCAAAGTACGGAGCACGATAGTAGGCAGTTGAAACGTACATCACTTGCACACCAGGAGAAACGCCAGTCACAGTCTCAAGTCGGTAACGACTCTGCAAGGCTCCGTGCACAACCCGCAGGCGGCCCCTCAATCATCGTCTGTCAACGCTGCGGCGAAGCTGATGCCCAGTTGACAGCTCCCGTGGTTGATCGGCTCCGCCCGCACGGCGGCGTGGAATGCACTGACGAGGCCATGAACACCGGGTGCGGCGCATCGGAACTTTCGAGGTCGGGCGCTACATTGGGGGTCTGGTAGGGGTCGATGGGCAAAGTACTCCAGCTCGTCGTGGACAGCAGGAGTGGCGCGGAATGGAACAGCGAGGGTTCGGCGACCCCAACGCAGTAGTCATGGATTGCGTGTGGGATTGCGCGGGGCCCATCACAGTGGGCGACGGCTTCGACGAGATCTCCCGGAAGCGCCAGTCCTACACCAGTGTGATGCCGACGATGGACAACCTGTACCGCGAGGGTCGGCTGAGGACTCAGCGCCGTGGGAAAGGCTATATATACCCGGCATCGATGGGCCACGAGGGGTGTTCAGCGCGGTTGATGCGGGCTGCTGTCGACTGCGCCGGTGATACCAGTGCGGTGTTGGGCTTCGTGGTCGATCAGATGAGCGCGGAGCAGTGGGCGCAACTGAAGGCGGCTACGTGTAGGGGGCGACGATGATGACTACGGCGCTGTGGCTGCTGCTCTACGGGGGTGCGCTTGCGTGGTTGGCTCCTCCGGTTCTGCGGCGGATGACCGGCCAGGGAATCAGCCCTCACATGGGAGTCGCCGCATGGCTAATCACGGTCGCCGCAACCCTGGCGGCTTGGCTGGTCGCGGTCTCAATGGTCATCGGCGCAACGGCGGACAGTATTCGCACCGGCGCGGTGGTGACGCTGTGTCTTGAACTGTTCGGATTTTCCGAACACACACCGATGGCGGGCAGGATCGGATCTGTTGCCCTCATCGGTATGGGGACCCTGACGTTGGGGTTCGGAGGACTCCGGATGAGCCGTAGCCTGTCCCGCCTACGCGCGCGGAGTCACGAGCACGCACATGCCGCGCGGATCATTGGCCGGCCCACCGGTCACCCCAACGTGGTCGTCGTGGACGCCGACCGGCCCGCCGCCTATTGTGTGGGCGGCCGCCTGAACACCATTATCGTCACCTCCGCGGCCATCAAGACGTTGAACCGGTCGCAACTGAAAGCGGTTCTGGCACACGAAAATGCCCACATCTCGGGGCGCCACCACCACATCCTCATGGGGCTGCGTGCCCTCGCCGTCACTTTGCCCCGCCTGCCACTTTTCGCTACGGCACGCCATTCTGTGGCAGAACTGCTGGAGATGTGCGCCGACGATACCGCCGCGCGGCGCGTCGGCACTCGCCCTCTGCTTGCCGGGCTGATTGCTCTGGCCGGACATCAACCTCCTGTGCACGAAGGCCTCGCCGCAGCGGGAACGGCGGTCGTCGCTCGAGCGGAACGATTGGTCACCCCCACGCGCCGCCATGTGCGATGGCGCCACCGTATCTGCTTAGCTGCCGCGATCATCGCCATGCTTGCGACACCAGCTCTCATCCAGCTGCTCTGCCACCACTGAGGACCTGACGACAGCCGGCACGATTGCGGCGGCGAAGACATCGACGCGGTCGACTGAAACCTAAATAGCCGACATCGGATGTCGCGAGAACACGCGCTGAAAGCGGATAGTCGACGACATGCGGGACGCCCGGGCTGTGATCTACGTAGTAACAACGTAGATCACGATATGCTGGTTGTCAGAACCCGCGTACGCAATCCAGTACCCGGCGATGCGCGACGTCGACAGGAGGCTGCCACGACCATCGAGTCACACCTCGGACTGGGTAGTGCCGCATCTCCGGTGGCGGCCGCCGGCCGCATCCGCGTTCTGCTCGTTGAGCCGCGACGCATCTACGCCGACATGCTGGCCCACCGTATGCACGCCGGAGATTTCGCCGTTACGGTCGCATGCTCGGAAACCGCAGCACTCACCGCTTTGCGTGTCGTTGACCCCGACGTGGTAGTGGTCTGCGTAGGGCCAACGGACCAGGGTGCTGCTGTCCTTGACCGTGTTCGTCAGGTGGCACACGGTGGCGTAGTCGCGCTTACTGATGCAGAGATGGCGCCGCTGGTGTCACGTGTCGCAGTGGTGGCGATCGGCGACTCGGAGATGCTGAGTACACGAATTAGACGCGCGCTCAGGCACATCGGCGTGTGCGGTGCGGCCGGCGATACGCAGCGACGGCAGATCGACGACCTCGTGGTCGATGTGGCGGCTCGGCGGGTGTACCAGCGAGGAAATGTTGTACAGCTCACTCGGACAGAGTTCGCGATCCTGCGGGCACTATCGGACAATCCGGGCGAACCCGTGACGTGCCGGCGACTCCAGGAGAGTCTCTGGGGAGCCTCGCATCCCGGCGGTCGGGCTGCTCTGGGGGTGCATGTCGGCAATCTCCGTCGCAAGCTCGGGGACGACCCCACCTGCCCGCGCTACGTCCGCACTGTCCGCGGCATCGGCTACTGTCTCGTCGGTTGATTCGGTCACCCGCTGAGGTGAATGGCTCTGCGGGCGTGCTAATTGGGCCTCGCGGTCAGCTCTCGATAATCCGGACGACGTAGGGTGTCATGCCCCCTGTTCGCACTGGGGAGACCTTGATCGGGACGCCGGTCTGCTGTGCCTCAATCATTTGACCGCCGCCCAGGTAGATAGCTTCGTGCTGACTCCCGCCCGGCCCCCAGAACAGCAAGTCGCCCCGCTTCGCTTGGGAGGGCGGCACCTTTCGGCCGGCGTCGTACTGGTCACCGGACCATCGCGGGAGCAGAACACCGACGCCGGCGAACGCGAACCGTGTCAGGCCTGAACAGTCAAAGCCCACGGTGCCTGCTCCCTGGTCGACGCCGCGGCTTGGACCGGTGAGGCTTCCGCCACCCCACGAGTAGGGAACACCGATTTGCGTTCCCGCCCTGCGAATCACGTACTCGATCGCTTGCGCACCATTGACCCGATTTCCGCGCACGCTCGTCGACGGATCCGCGGCGGGGCTGACGATTCCCAGGCTGCTGAGGAAGCTGCGACCCATATTCATGGCCGTCTGCGTCGCCATGGCCGTTGCCTGCAGCGATGCGTTCGCGATGGCAACCGGATCGCCGGGAGCGCCCGCGCTCGGTATCTTCGGAAGTAATGGGTCCCACGGCCCGGCGGCAGGTTGGGCCGACGCGACCGGTGCGCACGCGAGGAAAAGCAAGACGACGATAGCGATCACACCGGGGAGCCGTCGAACGCGTCCCGCAACAAGGATTGCCGGGTCGCAGCGGTCAGTGCTAGCAATTGCCGCACCCTTGCTCCGGACGTGTAATCCCATGTCTTCTCCTCGGTGCGCCCGGCGGTGAGTTACTTCACGCACCAATAGCGGGGCTGATCGCATACGTAGGGCGCAGCACCAAAAATACGTAGCTCCTACGTAGAAAAGCGTAACTCACAAAAGCCCCACCAGTAACACCAGCCACATAATTACAGTGG
Organism: Mycobacterium sp. SMC-8; assembly: GCF_025263565.1. NCBI lineage: Bacteria > Bacillati > Actinomycetota > Actinomycetes > Mycobacteriales > Mycobacteriaceae > Mycobacterium > Mycobacterium sp. SMC-8. The sequence continues at coordinate 5,010,114 of NZ_CP079865.1, read as the reverse complement.
TGAAATTCGCTGCGGCCGTTCGCTTCGAATGCGGCAAGTATGGACTTAAACCCGTTTCACGGTCGGGAAGACGCGCGTGAATGGTGCGCGGACTCAAATGTGCGAGCTTCTCGGCAACGAGCTCTATAGGCCGTCGTCGGGCGTCAGCAACAATTCTGCCCCGAGCGGTTATTCGAAGCCTCGTCGGCGGTACGCGCCGCCATCGGTTATCGGGGAGTCGGTGGCTCCAGTCACGCCGGCAACCGCCCGTACGGCAACGACATCTCAGAAATGACCTCAAATGCACTGCGGAGTAATGGTTTTCAGATTCGCCGGGCATTGAAGCCATGTCGGCTCGGTGTCAAGAACTTCCGATGCTCAGACGTTGGCGTTTCCGGCCTTCCATTGCTCCCAGGGGATGTTCCAGTCGCCGAAGCCGTCGGTTCCCGACAGTGTGGGGCCGGTTGTGTTGATGACTTCCACGATGTCGCCGCGTCGGGTGTTGTCGTAGAACCAGCGGGCGTTGGCCGGGTTGACGTTGAGGCATCCGTGGCTGACGTTGGCGATGCCTTGGCTACCCACCGACCACGGCGCTGAGTGCACGTAGATGCCGCTGTAGGACATTTGGGTGGCCCATTCGACTTCGGTGCGGTACCCGTCGGGTGAGTTGACGGGGACTCCGTAGGTGGACGAATCCATCACCAGGAATGAGTAGCGGTCGCCGACGATGTAGGCGCCGTTGTCGGTGGGCGTTTTGGCTTTGCCCATGGAGATCGGCATGGTCTTGACGACTTCACCGTTGCGCCGCACGGTCATCGTCTTGGTGGCGTCATCGGCGGTGGCAATGATTTGGTCGCCTATTGTGAAGCGCGTGGTGACGTCATCCTGGCCGAATAGCCCGTCACCGAAGTCGACACCGTAAGCCTTCACCGACACCTCAACCTTCGTTCCGGGCTCCCAGTACTCGGCGGGGCGCCAGCGGACTTCACGATTGCTGAGCCAGTAGAAGGCGCCCTCAACCGGTGGGTTCGTGGTCACGGTGATCGCCTGCTGCGCCGCAACCCGGTTCGTGATGTTCTCGTCAAAGCGAATCGCAATGGGTTGACCCACGCCCACTGTTTCGCCGTCATTGGGCAAGACGTAGGGCATCGTCAGGTTTTCGGGGGAATGGGTTTCGAATGTTGCGCTGGTGCTTGTCGTTCCGCCAAGCCCTTGTGCTTGCGCCTGCAGGGTGTACTGCTTGTTGTAGCCCAGCGGTTCCGCCGATGACCATGTAACGCCGTCGGGGCCCAGTTGCCCGTCGACAAGTTCGCCCGCCTCGTTGGTCAGCGACACTTGGCCGAGAACACCGTCGCCGGCGGTAACGGTCACGGGGGCATCGACAGCGACGCCGATGGCACCATCAGTGACGGACGCTTCCAGTTTCGGTACGAGCAAGTCTGCGTAGGGCGTGCCCCTGTCGGTGATGACGTCGGGAGTGGGCGCCGCCGTCGGTGATGAGGTGCAGGCGGTCGCGATCAGCAGCACCGCCGCCGCGAGGACGGTCGTGCGCAGCCAGTGCGTCGTCGCTCGAAACGCTGGGGGGCAGCCTGTCTGCGGCATGCGTGGGGCTCTCCGTATCGGGTTGTCGTCATCGTCTAACGGGCGGGGCACCGCCTGGTGCGTCGCGAGGGCCGATCGCGGGCGACGGTTCACCGATCACGGGTATGTCTTCGAGTGTGCTTGTGAGTCGTTTGGCTTTCTTAGTCCTTCGATGAAGATTCGATAAAGCTGGCACTAAGGGCTGGCGTCTCGGGTTTGCGAGGACATGCGATGGGTCGCACATTGTGGGGGGATACCCCCGAGGGGTACTTTGCGGTTGTACCCGCGGCGGGTACCTCGCCGACTGGGAAGGCCCATCGCTCGTGACGACACAAGAGAAATTCCGGCGGCTCATCGAGAGTTCAACCACGCGGTCGATCGCCACGTGCATCGCCCTGTGCACGTTGAGCCAAATCGCCGGCGGGCGCCGCCCCATCAAGGCCGATAAGGGGAAATCCTGCTGCAGCTGACGGCTGGAGCTGCGCCACTCCTTTCGATGGCCCTAAGTATCCGGGTCCGACGTGGTGGCGAGGAACTGTTCAATTTCCGGGGCGCAAGCGCGCGCCAGGTCTTCGGCGTTGTCGAGCAGGTCGGACATTGTGGCCTCGGCGAGTACTCCGTGCGCAAGGACGTCGGCGAGGGTGCGCGCGAGTTGCGCGGGGTGACGTGGGTCATCGCCGGCGATGATGAGCGTCGGGGTGTCGATGCGTCGGAGTTCCTCGACTGTGGCGAAGGCCCGATCGTGACCGATTACCGCTGCGGCAGCGGCGCTTTGGGCGTCAGCGCGCGGAATGGCCTCGGTGACGAGGTTGGCAATGAGCGGCTGCAGGTGAGGAACACACAGCTCCCAGGCGGCCTGTAGACCGCGGGAGCGGGCGCGGTCGGCGAAGCGGTCCATCAGCTTTGCGTCTGCGGCCTTGTCGGCGTCGTCCTCGATGGCTTCAGCACTGATGATGACCGCGGGCCGGGCGATCCGGGGGTGTTGGAGACATGTCCGCAAGGCGATCGTGCCGCCGAGGCCGGCGCCGACAAGGTGGGCGGACGTGGCGTCGAGCGCGTGCATGATCGCGACGGTGTCGGTGACGTACTGATCCCAGAGGTGCAACGTCGGATCGGGACATCGCGATGCTCCATATCCTCGAATATCGGGCAGCGCAACGCGATACCGGCCAGCAAGGCGGGTGGTAAGCGGCCGCATGCTGTAGTGATCGGGCCCACCGCCGTGCAGCATGATGATCAGCTCGCCGCGGCCGATGACCTCCCCCATGAGCGGCCAGCCGTCATCCCCGATGTGCAACGTTCGCATCACCATTTGTCTCTCCCTTCGTCAGGAATGCCTCGGCCTGCGTCGACGCGGCATCAGCAAGAGCCCGAAGAACCCACCCTTGCACCATACCCTCGGGGGGTATACCTTGATGTACGCATACCCGGTAGGGGTACTACCGAGAGCGAAGATGGGAGTTCGGTCATGAGCACGATCACGTACGCCGTCACAGGAATGACCTGCGGGCACTGCGAGCTGTCAGTGCGGGAAGAAGTCAGCGGGGTCGCCGGTGTTCAAGACGTCGAGGTCAGCGCCACGGCGGGCACTCTGATCGTGACCTCCAGCGGTCCCGTCGATGACGCCCAGATCTTGCGTGCGGTCGACGAGGCCGGCTATTCGGCGGTGCGGGTCGTATGAACGCTGCAGGACGGTTGGCCGCTTTCGGTGCTGGACTGGCGGTGGCGTTCACGGCTGCGTACGTCACCGCCGCGGCGGTCGTCCCCGACACCGCGGTGACGGCCACTCAGCACGTTGGCGCTGAGCCCGCGGCTGATCACAGCGCGCCGACCGAGCAGGCGTTGCCGGTATCACCTCTGTCCGCTGATCCGCCGGGGCTGTCGCTCGCCCAAGACGGATACGCGCTCAGCCCGGTACGGGCACCCGGCAAGCCTGGCGATCGGGCCACGTTGAGCTTCACCATTGCTGATCCCAGCGGCACGCCGCTGCTGGACTACGCGACGGTGCACGACAAGCAGCTGCATCTCATCGTCGTCCGTTCCGATGGTCAGCATTTCGCGCACGTCCACCCGGTCCTGGACCAGACAACCGGAATGTGGTCGACGCCCTGGACGTGGAAGTCCGCCGGCACATACCGCGTGTTCGCGGATTTTCAGCCCGCCCAGGCCAGCAGCGCCAAACTCACGCTCACCCGCACCGTCGACGTGGCCGGCGAGCTGGCCCCGGCGCCCCGACTGACCACACGCACCTCGGATGAGATAGCCGGGTACACCGTGGAACTCGACGGTGCACTCACCGCGGGCCTGCCGAAGCAGGTCACAGCGAAGGTCACCCGTGACGGCGAACCGGTGACCACATTGCAGCCCTACCTGGGGGCATACGGGCACCTCGTCGCACTGCGGGAAGGTGACCTGGCGTACCTGCACGTGCACCCCGAAGGGGCTGAGCCGGTGGGGGACCGCACCGGTGGGCCTGCGGTGTCGTTCGCGGCGACCGCACCCACCGCCGGTCGCTACCTGCTCTACCTGGACTTCAAGGTCGACGACACTATGCACACCGCCACGTTCGTCGTCGACGCCGCACGCGGCGACACCCATCAGCCGCCAGAACCTTCGCGCGACGCCGGCCATGCCGGCGGGCACTGACGACGTTTGTCCGACCCAGAAACTGAAAGGCAGTGGCACTCATGACGACATCGATACCGGTGTCCGGCCCGAGCATTGAATTACGCATCGGGGGAATGACCTGTGCTTCGTGCGCCAACCGCATCGAGCGCAAGCTCAACAAGATCGATGGCGTTGCGGCAACGGTCAATTACGCGACCGAGAAGGCCACCGTCACGGTGCCCGACGGATACGATCCGGCGCTGCTGATCGCGGAGGTGCAAAACGCCGGATACAGCGCCGCGCTACCCACACCGGAGAAGCCCGCCCTGACTGGGGAGACAGGCGAAACCGAGGACCCCGACTTGGTGTCCCTGCGCCACCGCCTGACCGGTTCCGTGCTTCTGTCGGTGCCGGTCATCGCGATGGCGATGATCCCTGTGCTGCAGTTCACCTACTGGCAGTGGGCGTCGCTGGTGCTGGCTGCGCCGGTGATCGTCTGGGCGGCGTGGCCGTTTCACCGCGCCGCCTGGGCCAACCTGCGGCACGCCACGGCGACGATGGACACGCTCATCTCCCTGGGCACTTTGTCGGCCTTCCTGTGGTCGCTGTACGCGCTGTTCTTCGGGACGGCCGGCACCCCGGGAATGAAGCATCCGTTCGAATTGACGCTGGCACCGTCTCACGGCGCCGCCAACATCTATCTCGAAGTCGCTGCTGGCGTAACGACATTCATCCTTGCGGGGCGCTACTTCGAGAAACGGTCCAAACGGCAAGCCGGCGCGGCGTTGCGGGCCCTTCTGGAGATGGGCGCCAAGGAAGTGTCGGTGCTGCGCGACGGGGTGGAATCGAAGATCGCCGTCGAGGACCTGGTGGTGGGTGACGAGTTCGTCGTGCGCCCGGGGGAGAAGATCGCCACCGACGGGGTAGTGGCGTCGGGGACATCGGCGGTCGATGCCTCGATGCTGACCGGGGAATCGGTCCCCGTGGAGGTCGGTCCAGGTGACACCGTGGTCGGTGCGACCGTCAACGCCGGTGGGCGACTGGTGGTGCGCGCCGCCCGCGTCGGTTCCGACACCCAGTTGGCGCAGATGGCACAGCTGGTGGAGAACGCCCAGACCGGCAAGGCCCAGGTTCAGCGGCTGGCCGATCGCATTTCCGGTGTCTTCGTGCCGATCGTCCTCGCGATCGCGGTGATCACACTCGGCGCATGGTTGGGCGCGGGTTTCCCGGTCGCGGCGGCCTTCACCGCCGCGGTTGCCGTGCTGGTGATCGCCTGCCCCTGCGCGCTCGGTTTGGCCACGCCGACGGCACTTCTGGTGGGCACCGGTCGCGGCGCGCAAATGGGCGTTCTGATCAAGGGGCCGGAGGTGTTGGAGTCCACCCGTAAGGTCGACACCGTGGTGTTGGACAAGACCGGCACCGTCACCACCGGCAAGATGACCCTGGTCGACGTCGTCACCGCCCCGGGAACCGACCGCGGGAACCTGCTCCGGCTGGCCGGCGCATTGGAGAACGCCTCAGAGCACCCGATCGCCCAAGCCGTCGCCACCGCCGCGACCGAAGAACTCGGGACGCTGCCCACCCCTGAGGATTTCGCCAATGTGGAAGGCAAGGGTGTGCAGGGCATCGTGGACGGACACGCCGTCGTCGTGGGGCGCGAGTCACTGCTCGCCGACTGGTCCCAGCACCTGAGTCCAGAGTTGGCGCGGGCGAAAGCCAGTGCGGAAGCTCAGGGGAAGACTGCGGTCGCTGTCGGCTGGGACGGCGAGGCTCGCGGCGTACTCGTCGTCGCGGATACCGTGAAACCGACCAGTGCGCAGGCGATCTCACAGATGCGCGAGATTGGTTTGACGCCTGTGCTGCTCACCGGTGACAACGAGGCCGTCGCCCGGCAGATCGCCGCCGAGGTCGGCATCGACACCGTGATCGCCGAGGTGATGCCCAAGGACAAGGTCGACGTCATTGTCCGGCTGCAAGCCGAGGGTAAAACGGTGGCGATGGTCGGCGATGGCGTCAACGATGCGCCTGCCCTCGCCCAAGCCGACCTCGGCCTGGCTATGGGTACCGGAACCGACGTGGCGATCGAAGCCTCCGACATCACTTTGGTACGCGGTGACCTGCGAAGCGCCGTCGACGCGATCCGGCTGTCCCGCAGAACACTATCGACGATCAAGACGAACCTGTTCTGGGCGTTCGTCTACAACGTCGCCGCCATACCGGTTGCTGCACTGGGCATGCTCAACCCGATGCTCGCCGGCGCGGCCATGGCGTTCTCCAGCGTCTTCGTCGTGGGCAACAGCCTGCGACTGCGCGGCTTCACATCCACATCCACATCCTCTGCCCCTACCCACTGAACCCCTTCTGCATCAAGGAGAACTCATGTCCGACAACAAGAACCTGACGTCGAGCTGCTGCTGCAGCGGCTCAACACAAGACCTCGACACGACGGTCATCAATCCTGGGGCCACGAACCTCCTTGACCCCGCAACGGACCAGACAACATGCCCGGTCATGCCCGGCACGCCAGTGAACAAGGCGGCCGCCGAAGCCGCGGGCCTATTCCGCGACTACCGAGGCCGACGGTACTGGTTCTGCTGCAAAGGATGTGGACCGCGCTTCGACCGAGACCCCGACAAGTACGCCAGCGCGGCGTGACCGACCTGCCGAACCCCGGCCTCCCAACCCACACACCGAAGGAGTTGCCATGACTCACGTCGACGACGCTGACCACTGCCCGGCATCGGGTTCAGTCCACCACGGCTACATCACCGACAAGGACAAATACCTCAAACGCTTGAAACGCATTGAAGGCCAAGCCCGCGGCATCAGCCGGATGATCGAGGAGGAACGCTATTGCATCGACATCCTCACCCAAGCCGACGCACTGACCAAAGCCCTGCAAAGCGTCGCGCTGGCACTGCTCGACGACCATCTTCGACACTGCGTTCGAGACGCTGCTGCCGCCGGGGGACCCGCCGCCGATGCCAAACTCACCGAAGCATCCGAAGCCATCGCCCGACTCGTGCGGTCATGACCCGCAACGGCGTTGCACCGACACGGCCGCCTGGGATCGTCGCCGCTGCGCACCCTGGCGCGAACCGACCCGTGAGACTCCTCAAGGAGAGCGCAACATGACTAACCACGACGAGCACGCCATAGCGGCATCGCACACCGGCGTTCATGCCGACCATGACGACCAGGGCGAGCACGCTGTTCAGGACACCAACGTCCACCACGACAACCGTGGTGACCATGGGGGTCACGCCGGCCACGGCGCCGATCATGTTGCTGTGTTCCGGAAGTTGTTCTGGATCAACTTGATTATCGCCATCCCGGTCATCGCGTTCTCGACCATGTTCGCGATGCTGCTCGGCTACGAAGTGCCCGACGTCCCAGGTGGCCGCTGGATCGCGCCCCTGCTGGGCACAGTCATGTACGTCGTCGGCGGTCGCCCCTTCCTCACCGGCGCCGTCAGCGAAATCCGTTCCCGCAAACCGGGAATGATGCTGCTCATCGGTCTGGCCATCACCGTCGCATTCTTTGCCTCCTGGGGTGCGAGCCTGGGTGTGCTCCACCACGAACTGGAGTTCTGGTGGGAACTGGCGCTGCTGATCGTGATCATGCTGCTCGGCCACTGGTTCGAGATGCGCTCCCTGGCTCAGACCACCTCCGCATTGGACTCCCTGGCAGCCCTGCTGCCCGACGAGGCCGAGAAGGTCGACGGTGACCGCATCATCACCGTTTCACCCGCCGACCTGCAGGTGGGAGATCTGGTGGTGGTGCGACCCGGCGGCAGCGTCCCCGCCGACGGCAGAATCGTCGAGGGGCGAGCGGACATGGACGAGTCGATGGTGACCGGTGAATCGCGGCCGGTGGCCCGCGGCGTCGGAGATGCGGTGACGGCTGGAACTGTCGCCACCGATTCCGGGTTGCGGGTCGAAATCACCGCCACCGGTGACGACACCGCCCTGGCGGGAATCCAGCGGCTGGTTACCGAAGCGCAGAACTCGTCCTCGCGAGCCCAGCGCCTCGCCGACCGGGCGGCCGGGTGGCTGTTCTGGTTTGCCCTGGGGACTGCTGCCATCACAGCCGTGGCGTGGTCGATTGTCGGAGACCCCGACGCCTCGGTCATAAGAGCCATTACCGTGCTCGTCATCGCCTGCCCCCATGCGTTGGGATTAGCGATACCACTTGTCGTCTCGATCGCCACCGAACGCGCTGCGCGGGGAGGCGTGCTGATCAAGGATCGCCTGGCCCTAGAAGGCATGCGCACCGTCGACGCCGTTCTCTTCGACAAAACCGGCACCCTGACAAAGGGCGAACCAACCGTGACCGCGATCGAGGTCCGCGGCGACCTCGACGACGACTCCGTGCTCGCCCTCGCGGCCGCCGCCGAAGCCGACAGTGAACACCCCCTGGCACGAGCGATCGTGAAAGCCGCCGACGAGCGGGGACTGACTGTGCCACGCGCGAAAGGCTTCTCGTCGTCTCCCGCCGTCGGCGTGACTGCCACGGTCGACGGGCACGAGATCCGCGTGGGCGGCCCCCGCCTGCTCGAAGAGATCGGCGCGCAAGAGGTTCACGCGGCGACCTCGTGGCGCGACGAGGGCGCGATCATCCTGCACGTCATCCGAGACGGTGCTGTGGTCGGCGGCCTCCGCCTGGCCGACGAGATCCGCCCCGAGTCGCGCGACGCCGTCGATGCCTTGCACAAGCTCGGCGTCGAGGTGGTCATGATCACCGGTGACGCCGAAGCGGTCGCGCAGGCGGTAGGTCACGAACTCGGCATAGATCGGGTGTTCGCCGGAGTACGCCCGGAAGACAAGGCGTCGAAAGTTGCTGCGCTGCAACAGGAGGGCAAGAAGGTCGCCGTGGTTGGCGATGGCGTCAACGATGCCCCCGCGTTGGCGCAGGCCGACGTTGGCATCGCGATCGGCGCCGGCACAGATGTTGCCATCGCCTCTGCCGGTGTGATCCTGGCAAGCTCCGACCCGCGCTCGGTGCTGTCGGTCATCGAACTGTCGCGAGCCAGCTACCGAAAAATGAAGCAGAACCTCTGGTGGGGCGCCGGATACAACCTCATCGCAGTGCCGCTGGCTGCCGGTGTGCTCGCACCGATCGGATTCGTCTTACCGATGTCAGTCGGCGCCATCCTCATGTCACTGTCGACGATCGTCGTGGCGCTCAACGCGCAACTGTTGCGCCGCCTCGACCTGAGCCCTGAGGCCAGCACACGCGCGGTTCTCAACCGTTAGGACTGGTTAGCGGCGGGCTCGATCCGCGCAATGCGCGCTGCGGGGCAGGTCGCAGGCACTATGGGCTCACGAATGGGCTGAACGGCATGCGTTGATGGTGACGGGTTGCGGCCTTCCGGCGAGCTGACCTCTGGGTGCCGGTCGATCACGATACCTACCGACTGGGCACCTACCAATCGTCTAGGAACCGACTCCAGCGAGAGATCAGATTTTCAGTCGCCGTGATCGTGATCGCCATGGGCGTCGTTCAATGGCGCAGCGGATGGGGCCGGGGCTCCTGCCGGCGCCGGCGTCGGCGGCTCGCCGCCAGGCACGCTCACCGGCGGCGAGATGACCGACTCTGGACGACCGCCATCGTGGCCATCGGCATGCTCGGCACTCGTCCCAGGATCACTACCCTCCTCCGGCTCGGCGCTAGTGCTGTGGTGGTCACCATCTGCAGCCTCGGCGGCCGTCCCATGGTGACCACCGGCTGCGCCTGCTGGGGCGTGATCACCGTGCCGCAGACCTGAAGCAACTCCCACTGTGGACGCCAGCGCCACGACACTGACTGCGCCCATGAGGACCATCGCGTTGCCGAACACCGGTACCGGCTCTCCTTGCAGGCCGCGGTACCACACCCAGCCGGCGCCCATCACGACATAGATCTGAAGCAGCAGTGCACAAAGGTCCGCGGCCTGCACCACTTCGGCTTCCCCCGCATTAGGGCCGAATGGTGCCCCGGCGGTCCTGGACAGGGCCCAAAGAGCAATGGCTCCGAGGTTGAGCATGATGCCGGCGGCAAGCACGGGGATCGTCGTTCGGGCCAGCACAGCCCGCGCCCATATCAATTGGAAGAGCGCGACCGCAACGAAGAACAGGCCCGCCGGCATCCACTCCTGCCAGTGAGCAGGCACAACGGCGAAATGGATAAGAGAAGCGCCCAACGAGGCCAGCGCGGCAAGCCGAGCAGCCAGTCTGCTGTCGGTCTTCCTCGCTGTCCTAGGCGCCACGGAATCAGGATGACAGTGCTTTCCCCGAAGCGGTTGCCTGACGCCACATCTCAACCCGAACGAGATTCATCTGTCACCGATAGGTATCGGCGTGCTCGCATGCCACTTTCTGAGAACCCGCTTGCTAAGTCTCGACCACTGCTGATCGGCCCTCAGTTATCCGTACTGACCGTGCGACACCTGTTCCGAGCTTCCTTGATTGATGCTTCCGCGTGCAGTTGCGTACCGCGCAGGGGCGACCGACTACTATCTAGCTCCGTAGATGTTCGCTATGCTGCGTACGCGCCCGCGACCGCCTACTCACATCGCGCGGAAGGACCACCCAATATGCGTTTTCGCGTCGTCATGGCGGTACTCGCCTGCGTGACTCTTCTCGGTTCCGCAGCTACTCTCGCGCCGCCCGCAGTAGCGGCGATGCCGTGCGGACATCAGTTCGGCTCGCCTCAACAGCTCACCGATGCGGGGGGTGCAGTCGTCCAGGAGTGGGTCATCTCGGATCTGCGAGAGTCTTCGGTCGCCTTGCCCGGATACACTGCCCGCGGTCAAGTCTGGGAAGCTTCGGCCACCGTTCGAGCCGTCACCGGCACGGTGACTCCGATAATTCCGAATCTGTACACGGTCACCGCAGACGGGCAGCGTTATCCCGTCTTGTGGCAGATCGCCAGCCCACAGGGCCTTCCGGCTACCACCCTCGGCCAGGGCCAAGCCTCCAGCGGGGCGATCTACTTTGATGCAGTTGGCCCACAGCCCATGGCGGTGGTTTACGACAATGGCGCTCCTACGCAGCTGTTTTGGTGTTGCACGGGCTCCATGATGATGATGCCAATGGAGAAGTGTCCGATGTGCGCCGACATGCAGCGCGCCTGCCCCCACTGTCCCGGCGGGATGTAGCCCCCGAGGACCTGACAGGGACCCATTAGCCTTCACCGATCGCCGCTAAGTGTCGAAGCTATCTCCAACCGATCCGCCTAACATCCTGGGACGTAACTATCCGACCAGCGTGGTGCCCACCACAATGGTCCTCGACCGCCAGCACAAGGTCGCGACGGTCTTCCGCGTGGCGCTACTAGCCGAAAACATACGGCCTCTGCTAGATCGGCTGACCACCGAGCGCTGACAGCTCGCGGGAGAGCTGCCCTGCGGCGCCTAACGTCACGGATCGACGATGCGTCGGTGCGCGCAAGGATCCCAGGTTCATAAAGGGACCGCGGGCCCCGGTGCCGCAGTGGGGTCTCACCGCCGGGCGGCAGCCTGACCTCGAGTGATGGCGGTCGGCGTGTATCGGTGAGCCTTTTTGCGAGTTAGCGTGACCAGCTGGGTCAGCAGGATGCCGACGACGATCGCGGCCAGCACGCCGGCGAGCTTCTGTTCGCCGAACAGCGGATACACCTGGTAGTGCGTCAGATAGATGAACAGTGACGCCTCGGCGATCACACCGGCAGTGACCGTGAAAGCGGATGGGCAGCGAATGGCGGGCAGCCAGATCAGCAGCGCCAGCCCGATGAACACCAAGGCCTCGCGGTTGGGTTGGCCGAAGTACCCGACGATTCCGATCGCGAGGACCGCGGTCACGGCGAGCCGCTGCCACACCGTCGACGACTTCGAGGCAGCCCAGCCGATGGCGAAGAACCAGAACGCCAGCATGGTGAACCAGGCGGCCTTGCCGAACCCGATGCCGAAGACGTCCCACCGCAGGGCCATGCCCAGGGCCAGGAATGCCGCCGCAACGCCGAACGGCCACCGGCGTTCGGCGCGGTCACCCCACCGCGTCGCGCACAGCAGCGCCAGCCCGACCAGAACCCACACCAGGAACTCGACGAACCACAGCCGCCCAGCTGTCATGCTGTCGCCGGGGCCCAGGAACTTGTTGGCCAGCAACACATTCGAGGCTGCGTAGTCGTCGGTGACCAGCAGCGCGAATGCCACCCACAGTATGGCAGGCACGGCGATCCACCCGATGGTGTTGACCAGGTGACGCACCCGGGTGGCGCGCGGCAGGGGGGTGAGGCAGAAGCGGCCGAAGTTGTATCCGGCGACGCCCAGCAGAACGTGCGCGCCGCCCCACAGCACCCACAGCTCCGCGTGCGATCCGGCGACCAAAACGATGGCCGCCGCACGCAGCGCCACGCTGGTCTCCAGGGTTGTTCCCCACCGCCGGCGGGTCTTGCGGGCGGACTCCAGCTCGCTCAGCGGCAGCCGCTGCCAATCCGCAGGCAGGTGCCCGAGCGCGCGTTCGAGCCGCACCGACATGGCGACGTAAGACAGCGAGTTGCCGCCGAGGTCGACGAAGCTGCTGCGGGGATCGACGTCGGCCGTGTCGATCTGCAGCACGTCGGCGAACAGACCGCGCAGGTCCAGGCGGGCATCGTCGGTCGTCGGCTCGGCGGCCCGCTCGCGCAGGCTGCGGTAGTCCGGCTTGCCGGTGGGCAGTCGGGGGATCTCGTCGACGTCGACCACCCGGATCGCGGCCCGGGGCAGCCCCGACGCGTCGGCCGCCGCGGCAGCGACGTCGGTGTCCTCGGGACAATCGGCGGCGCCCACGAGCAGCAGGCCGTCGCCGTCGGTGCAGATCGCGGTGACGCCGTCGGCGTGCAGGGCCGACTCGACGCGTTGCAGGTCGATGCGCAGTCCGTACAGCTTGACGAACCGGTCGCTGCGCCCGACCACCTCGTAGAGGCCGTCGCGGCGCTGCCGGGAGATGTCGCCGGTGCGCAGTTCGTCGATCCCGGCATCAGCGGCGAGATCGGCGGCGGTGTGGGCGTACCCCATCATGACGTTGGGTCCGCGGTAGAAAAGATCGCCGGTTCCGTCGGGCATTCCGTCGACCGGCTCGATGCGGAACGACCCACCGGGGATCGGAATGCCGATCGACTCGGGATGGTCGTGAGCGAGTTCCGGCGGCAGGTAGGCCATGCGCGCGGTGGCCTCGGTGGCGCCGTACATGACGAAGAATCGCCAACCCGCGCGCCCGCCGAGGTCGGCGAGCCGGCGCACGCGATCCGGGTCGAGCCGTCCGCCGGCCTGGGTGACGTAGCGCAGGTCCGGCAGCGACATCGCCTCGAAGCCGATCCGGTCGAGCAGTTCGAAGGTATGCGGAACACCCGCGAACGACGTTGCGGCGCGCTTCCGGAACACGTTCCAGAAGTCGTCGTCGACCACGGACAGTTCGGTGAGCACGACTGCGGCTCCGCGCAGCAGGTGACTGTGAATCACCGACAGGCCGTAGCAGTACGACATCGGCAGAGTCGTTGCGGCCCTGTCGGTTCGGGTGATGTCGAGATAGGTGGCGATCGACTCGGCGTTGGCGGCGAGGTTGAACCTGGACAATCGCACCAGCTTGGGGGAGCCGGTACTGCCGGACGTCGAAAGGAGCAGGGCCAGGTCCGGGTGGAGTTCGGGGGTGGTCCGGTGGCGTGGGCCCTCGGTGACGACGCCGTCGGTGACGATGGTGTCGGGGCGGTAGGCGTCGACGACCGACCGGTTGTCACCGCCCGCGGGCACGGGCAGCACCACGTGGTGGCCGGCGAGCGCACCGAGGTAGGTCACCAGCGTGGGCAGGTCGTTGCGGGTCTCGAGCAAGACGAGCTTGCGGCGTGCGCCCAATTCGGCGGCCCGAGCGGCGACCTGCGTCGCGAGTTCGGCGTAGGTAACGGCCTTCTCGGCGGTGACCACCGCGACGGCGTCGCCGTGGCACGCAAGGTGGTCAACGAGCCGCTCGAACATCACGGCGCGGTCATCGCCCGTCGCGCGGGCGGTCGCCGAACACCACGGCGGCACCGGTGACGTGGATGCGGACCTTCGCGTCGACCGCGGGCGGCGCGACACTGTGCTGGCGGACGGTGATCGGCGCGGCGTCGCCGCCGAGGTCCACGGTGAGCAGGACGTCGTGGCCGCGGAACTCCGACGCCAGAACCGTCGCCATCCCGTCGCTGCGGTCGTCGTCGGAAACTGCCGCCGCCTCCAATTGCTCCGGGCGGAGCATCAGCGTGCCACCGCCGTCGGGTACGGAGCCGCGGACGGGAAGGCGGCCAAGCGCCGAGGTAGCGACCCCGCCCGTCACCGTGCACGGCAGCAGCACGCAGTCACCGAGGAATTCGGCGGTGAAACGATCGTTGGGTTCTCGGTAGACCGCCTGCGGCGTACCGACTTTGGTGAACCGGCCGTCGCGCAGCTCCAGCCTGCGCAAACAGGAGATGCTGCATCACCTACATAACGTCACAGTGACGAATTAAATGGTTCACACTGGACCTCGAAGGCGCGGAGTGTCCGCCACTATCAGGTAGTTCTGGACTGTCGGTCGTCCTGTCCGGCGCAGTCAGACAGTCATGGATTCAGAGTCAAAGCCATGGATACGCGGGCCGAAGATCCGCAGGTGCACGGGCAGGGACCTGGGCGGGTGCCACTGTCAGATAGTTCTGGAACGGAGGGCGAGAAATCGGACAGCTACCAGGTTTTCCCGGATTACTCCCAACTAGTTCCGGATCGGACAAGCCGCACGTAAAGTGCGCCCGGCCGGACCTTGCCGCTGGTAAGCGTTGTGCCGATAAGCCACATTATGTCACCTTAACCGCGTATTGCATCGGATGAATCATCACCCACCCGCGCCGAGCAGCAGGCGGCTGTCGGATGACGACTTATTTGAGACTTTGACACCCTAGTTGAGACTCAGTGACAGATAGTTGAGACCGTCGGGTCCGTCAGCTTGTCGTACCCCTGCAATATTGTCTGGCTCATGTCCAGTTGCACGTCCGTGGAGTCATCGGCGCAGATCGGGATCGACACGGTCTCGTGGATCACCGCCGAAGGGAACGAACGATCGGCTGCGGTGTCGCCCGCCTTGCTTCATGAGCATTTCCACCGAGCTCTGCCCTGGCGTTCCGGCGTCCAGTTTCAGAACCGGCTGAATCGGCATTCGCGACAGTATGTCGCCTCGCAGCGCACACATGTGTGGTGCGAATCAGGCCTGGAGGCCGAATCCTTACTGTCGCTGGACTTCGACGGCCTGGTTCGCCAGATCGCCTCGCAGCCCATGAAAATCAGCTTCGCCGACGGCTCGACCCACTTCCCTGACGAGCAATGATCAATACCTGTGGATGAGGCCCGAGGAGGCGGCCTGAAAGTGGGCGCACCTTCCCGAGGATGATCATCACGGAATCAGGTATTCGATCAAGACCGGCGTTGGCGCGCTGGTTGGGAAGGTACGCCCATGCTCACCGTAGTTCACGATGCCGAGGAGGCCAACGGCGGCGAGGCCGGCCGGTCGTTGTTGGACGAGATCGTCCGCGACGGGGCCCGGCAGATGTTGGCCGCTGCACTGCAGGCCGAGGTCGCCGCGTACGTAGCCGCATTCGCTGATCAGCTCGACGAGAACGGTCACCGACTGGTGGTCCGCAACGGCTATCACCAGCCGCGTGAGGTGTTGACCGCGGCCGGTGCCGTGCTGGTGAAGGCGCCGCGGGTCAACGATCGCCGTGTCGACCCCGATTCTGGTGAGCGGCAGCGGTTTTCCTCGGCGATCCTGCCGGCCTGGGCACGCAAGTCTCCGCAGATGAGTGAGGTGCTGCCGCTGCTGTATCTGCACGGCCTATCAACCAGCGACTTCGGGCCCGCACTCGAGCAGTTCCTCGGCTCGGGTGCCGGGTTGTCGGCCACCACGATCACCGGTCTGACCGCGCAGTGGCAAGACGAAGCCCGTACGTTCGCTGCCCGGGACCTGTCCGGCAGCGACTACGTCTACCTGTGGGTCGACGGCATTCACCTCAAGGTCCGCCTGGACCAGGAGAAGCTGTGCCTGCTGGTGATGCTCGGCGTGCGCGCTGACGGCCGCAAAGAGCTCGTGGCGATCACCGACGGCTATCGGGAGTCATGCGAGTCGTGGGCGGATCTGCTGCGCGACTGCAAACGCCGCGGCATGACCGCCCCAGTGCTGGCCGTCGGCGATGGCGCGCTCGGGTTCTGGAAGGCGGTGCGGGAGGTATTCCCGTCGACCAAGGAGCAGCGCTGCTGGTTCCACAAGCAGGCCAACGTCCTGGCCGGGCTGCCGAAGTCAGCGCATCCGGCCGCGCTGGCGGCCATCAAGGACATCTACAACGCCGAAGACATCGACAAAGCTCAGGTCGCGGTCAAGGCCTTCGCGGTTGCCTTCGGCGCGAAGTACCCGAAAGTGGTCGCCAAGATTGTCGACGACCTCGATGTCCTGCTGGAGTTCTACCACTACCCCGCCGAGCACTGGATCCATCTGCGTACCACGAATCCGATCGAAAGTACCTTCGCCACAGTGCGTTTGAGAACGAAGGTCACCAAGGGTCCGGGATCGCGGGCCGCTGGATTGGCCATGGCCTACAAGCTGATCGACGCCGCGCAGGCCCGCTGGCGGGCCGTCAACGCCCCACATCTGGTCGCCCTCGTCCGCGCCGGAGCGGTCTTCCACAAAGGCAAACTGCTCGAACGACCCACCGACATCACCCCACCGACACCACCGTCAGACGGCGATCAGCACACCGAAACGGAGGTCGCCTGAAACACCCCGATCCACAGGTATTGACAATTGCTCTCCCTGACTTCTTCGCCACGCTCCGCAGCGGCGACCAGGTCCTCTATGACGTCAAACCATCGGGTCGCATGACCGATGCGACGACGGTCGAGCAGTTCGCGAAGACGGCGGACGTATGTCGCATGGACGCGGTCGCCCGGCTTCTGATGCTGCATGCGCGCACGCTACAACGGCAGCTCGCGGCAGCGGGGACTTCGTTTGAACAGATCGTCGATGAAGAACGCCGCAACAAATCACTGCGCCTGTTGGTCGGCACGGAACTGCCGATCGGGCAGATCGCCGCGATGATCGGGATGAACGAGCAAGCGTCGTTCACTCGCGCCGCGCGCCGCTGGTGGCAGACCACCCCGTCGCAGATGCGGAAACGCCGCCGCTAACTGTTTGTCATCAAATGACAATTGAATGTCGTTCAGCGACAAATCTGTGGGCCCTGGCCGCGCGAAAGTTGACCCATGACTACACGCGAAACCGTGCCTCGGCCGGCACCGCTTCCAGCTCACGTCGACGTACTCGTCGTCGGCGCCGGCCTGTCCGGCATCGGCGCCGCCTACCGGCTGCAGACCGAATGCCCCGACCGTTCGTACGTCATCCTCGAAGCCCGCGGGGAAGGCGAGCCCGGGGCACTTCTGGCCCGACGCCCTTCCTCGTATGGCGTCACGTGACCGGAGCCCTCTGGCTCGGCACGACAGTGGCCTGCCTGCCGCCGACCGGGAGATGGTCGCGGTATGCGAGCGTCGCCGGCGGGGCAATGACCGCAGATGACCAGCGTGCGCAGGGCGTCATGAGCCGGTTCTGGAACAGCGTCCGGAACCGGTTCTGGGTGGTACCGCTGTTCTTCGCGGCGTTGGCGACCGCGCTCGGGCTGGGGCTCGCCGCGCTCGACGACCGGCTCGAGACGTCCTTCAGCGTGCCGTTCCTCTTCACCGGTGGCCCCGAAGGAGCCCGGGCGGTCCTGTCGGCGATCATCACCTCGATGATCTCGTTCACCGGCCTGGTGTTCTCGATCACGATCGTCGTGCTGCAGCTGACGAGCAGCCATTTCTCGCCCCGGGTGCTGAGGTCGTTCCTCCGCGACTGGGTCAACCAGATCGCCCTCGGTGTCTTCGTCGCCACGTTCGTCTACGCGCTGGTCGTCCTCCGCGCGGTGCAGGGCACGGCCGACGTCGACCCGTTCGTCCCTCAGCTCTCGGTGACCGCGGCGTTCGCGTTCGTCCTCGCCAGCGTGGTCGTCTTCCTGATCTACATCGACCACATCGCGCAGTCGATCCGGGTGGCGACGATCATCACCAGGATCGCCCGGGACACCCGCGACCTCCTGGAGCGCCGCTTCCCGGCCGCCGCCGAGCCACCCTCACGGCTGCCGGTGCCGGCCACCGGTGGCCGCCCGGTGAGCGCCGACCGGCCGGGCGTGGTGCAACGGGTCGACGAGGATGCGCTGGTCCGCGCCGCCGACGAGCACGGAGCCACCATCTTCCTGGTGCGGTCGCTCGGTGAGTTCGTGCCGGCGGGCGCCACCCTGATGGAGGTCCACGACGCCGAGGTTCCCGACGAGGACTCCTTGCGTGCCGCGGTCCGGCTGGGGACCGAGCGCAGCCTGGAGGAGGATCTGGGCTTCGGCCTCCGGCAGCTCGTCGACATCGCGGAACGGGCGCTGTCGCCCGGCATCAACGACCCGAGCACCGCCGTCCAGGTCCTCGACCAGCTGCACGACCTGCTGCGCCGGCTGGCCACCCGTGAGCTCCCGCCCCGGCAGGTGACCAGGAACGGGCGGCTGCTCCTGGACGTCCCAGAGCCCTCGTTCGCGGACTACCTGGCCCTGGCCATCGACGAGATCGCGCACTGGGGCGAGGATGCCGAGCGAGTGCAGCGCCGCTTGCGGGCGATGCTGGTCGACCTGCGTGACGCGGCGCTCCCGCGGCATCGTCCCAGGATCACCGAGGCGCTCGAGCGCATCGGCGGCTCTGTGCCGTCCGACGAGCCGCCCGCGTCGGACACCGGGCTGCGGTAGCGGTCCACGCGGGTCGGTCCAGCCAAAGGCTCACGATCCTCTATCCTGGCCACGGTGGTGCACCACCGATCGCGCTCCCACGGGGTCACCCACGTGAATCATCGCGGAGAGACCTGAGCAGCTCAGGACATGTCCGGATGGGGTGCGGGGAATGACGCCGACTCCACTGCACCGGCACGCCGACACCGGCGGACGAGAGGACATGACATGTCGTCGAAGGACGAGAAGAACCTGGCACAGGTGATCGACAAGATCGAGAAGATGGACGAGCCGCGGCGCTCGACGATGCGGCGGGTGCACGAGGTCATCATGGCCGCGGCGCCCGCGCTCAAGCCACGCATCTGGTACGGGATGCCCGCCTACGCGAGGTCGGCGAGCACGCCGGTCCTGATCACGTTGCGCAACGACGAGCGGATGAACCTCGCTCTCACCGAGAAGGCCCCCTTCCGGCCGGCCGGCGGTGACGAGGGGCAGCTGATGCCGGCCGCGTGGTACTTCGAGACGGTGGACGACATCACCGAGAGGCGCATCGCCGAGATCGTCCGCTCGGTCGTCGACTGAGCGGTTTCGCTCCCGTCCTCGACCGACGGGCCCTACGGTCACCGCATGGGATTCCTCGACAAGCTGCGCGGCGGTTCGGACAACGCCATCACCCTCGACGTCCGGCCGGCGGAGGTGGCGCCTGGGGACGAGGTCGCGGTCCGGTTCGAGGTCACCGGGCAGCTCGACGCGAAGGCCCGCGGCGTGCGGGTCGCGTTCGAGGCCACGGCGAGCTACAAGGCGAAGGTCACCCGCACCTACGGGCCGTCCGAGGACGAGAACGTCTCGACGGTCGAGGAGTGGCAGAGCTATCAGCTGCACCACGAGGAGCGTGAGCTGCCGGCGCAGGCAGGTCCCGGCGAGCTGACGTTCAAGGGTGCCGGCGGACGCGCTCCCGAGCTCGGCCGGCGCCGTCACCTGGACGGTCTCCGCCCGCATCGACCGGGAGCGGGGGATGGACAAGGTCGTCCGCCAGGACGTCGCCGTGCGGCACGGCGCCGACGGCCTGCCGGTGGCACGGGCGCCGCAGCAGCACGAGGACGGGCTCACCCTCGACGAGCTGCCGGTCGCGGTGCGGGCCGGTGAGGCGCTGACCGGGACGCTCACCGTCGCCGTGCCCAAGGACGTGAGCGTCACCGCCGCCCGGATCCGCCTGCACCGCAGGGTCACCTACACGGCCGCCGCGATGAGCGATGGCAGCATCTTCGGTGACGGCGACGCGCTCGACGCCTACACCTTCTCCGGCGACGGCCACATCAAGACCGACCTGAAGGTCGCAGAGGTGGACCTCGCGGGCAAGCGCGAGTTCCAGGCCGGGACCGTCGAGCAGCTGCCGTTCTCGATCGAGGTGCCTGTCGACGCCGGCCCGACGACGGCGCACCAGTACGCCCGGGTCGAGTGGCGCGTCGAGGGTGTGCTGGACCGGCGGATGCGAGGCGACCTCGCCGTCGAGACGCCGCTGGTCGTCCTCTAGCCTCGACGTTTCGTGAAATAGGCTGTTGACACGACCTGTAATGCACGGAAGTGCCTGTCCTGTTTGAGAAAATGTGACTTGTCTAGGGTCCATGTTCACAAAGCGGGAAGGCACTCCGTAGGTGAAGCGTAGCGCGGTTCGTTCTCTGCTGGTGGATTCAGGTCGCGAGTCGTTGGTCTCGTCGGCCGGCGGGCTGCTGTTGGCTCGGACGCTGCACGTCTCGGGAATGGAAAAGGCCATGTCAGAGGTCTTGAAGCGGTGGCGGGCACCACGAACCCTGCACGACCCGGCCAAGGTGCTCACCGATGTCGCGATCGCGGTGGCACTCGGCGGTGACTGTGCCGCCGATATCGCGGTGGTGCGTGCTCAGCCCGAGCTGTTCGGGGCGGTGGCTGTTGGCCGTCGCTCAGGATGCAGACGATGGCGTCACTGTGGATGCAGACGTGATTTCGGGGGTCGGTCTGCATTGTGACGGGGTAATCGTCGCGGCGACGCGGTGGTCGTCATGGTGACGACTGTCGGCAGGCATGGTGATGACGCCCCCGGCGGCAGCGCGGGGACGTCGGAGGGTCAGCCGGGTGGCGCCAGAAGGCGGCCGCGGGTGTACATCCCGATCAGGGTCCACGGCGGCTCACCGAGGGCGTAGCGGCGGCGGTCCCAGTAGGCCGCTGCCGACAACAGCGACAGCGCGTGGTGCAACATGTTCCCTCGGTAGCGCAGCGCGGTGAACGTGTCGGGGTCCAGGTGTCAGTTCTCATCCGATCTGAAGCATTCTCATTTGATGTGACACATCGGCGCGCCTTTCTCATTTGATCTGATACAGCCGGTACCGTTCTGGGCATGTCGATGCTGGCCGGTGATGCTGTTGCCGCGGGCCGGTGCGATGCGGTGTTTGAGGTAGCCGACGTGGATGGGACTTCCCGTCTTCCATTGGAGTTGGCTCATGGGATCCGGTTCGATGTCGATTGCGAGCCGGTGCGGTCGTTTCCGTCGTTTCGTGGGCAACGGAATTTTCCTGGGCTGTGGTGGTTCGCGACGACGCGCCGGCACATCGGTTATGAATCGTGGGTTGAGCGGGATCAGCTGATGGCATTGGATGCTAATCCTGAAACCGTTGGCGTTGCCTCCCAACCTTTTCGGCTGCGATGGCCCGATGGCCGTCATCATGTGCCCGACTACTACGCTCGCAGATCCGACGGCACGGTCGTGATCGTCGATGTTCGTCCCGATGACCGGATTCCTGAGTCTGATGCGGAGTTGTTCGCCCGCTCGGAGGTCGTGTGCATTGCGGCCGGCTGGCAGTACCGGCGCGTCGGTGTATTGGACCCTGTGCTGGCGGCGAACCTGCGGTGGCTGTCTGGGTACCGGCATCCGAGAGCGTTGCGACCTGGCGTGGCGGCAGAACTGTTGAGCTGTTTCGCCCGCGAGCAGCCCCTTCTGGAGGGCGCGACGGCGGTGGGCGACCCGCTGGTGGTGCTGCCTGTGCTGTTCCATCTGCTCTGGCATCGACGCTTGGTGGTCGATCTGTCCCGGACGGTCCTCGACGATCGGACGGCAGTGAGCGCGGCAGCGTTATGAGTTCGCTTCGAGGCGGTGTGATCCGTGAAGGCGATGAAATCCGTCTAGGTTCACGGGTTTTCACGGTCGCAAGTCTGGCCGGAGGATCGGTACGGCTTGTCGACGCTGTTGGTGAACGCACAACCGTTCCCCTGTCGATGGTATTGGCCGATTCGACTCTGGAGGTTCTGGCGGGGTCACGACCGGTGCTGTGGTCTGTTGAGGCGCTCGAAGGTGTCCCCGAGGAGGTCGCTGATCGCGCACGATGGTGGGAGCAGCACATCGTTGAGGTATTGACCGGGCGCCGACCCGAAAGTCCGCCTGGGCAGCCAATCCGGCCAGAGTTCGATCCGGCGGTCCGATCCCTTCGCCAGAGGGAGCTGACCAAGCTTGAGGAGCTTCGAGCAGCCGGTCACGATCTGGCGTTGATCACCCTGCAGCGTCAGCGATCTCGCTACGAGGCCAAAGGTCTTCTGGGATTGGTGGACGGCCGCTATCTCGCCAAACGTCCAGTGTTGGGCCGTGTCGATGAGCGTGTCGTTGCCGTGGTCCGGCGTCTGATCGACAACGAAACTGAGCTATCAACCGGCACGGTGAGCAGACTTCAGCGCAAGCTGGAGAAGGCGCTGTTGGCCGAATACGGTCCCGACGACGCCCCGAAGGCCCCGTCACAGGCGACCTTCTACCGGCTCGTCAAACGCCTGGAGGAAGGCAAACACACCTTCGGTTCCGCCCGTACTCGCAGGTCATTGGCCAAGCAACCCGACGGCCCCTTCGGCACGGTAACCGCGGCCCGTCCCGGTGAAATGGTGGAAATCGACTCCACCCCGCTGGACGTGCGGGTGGTCCTTGACGACGGTGTAGTCGATCGGGTGGAGCTGACCGCCATGGTCGACAACGTCACCCGCTCGATCCCGGCGGCAGTTCTGCGGCCCACCACCAAGGCCGTCGATGCCGCGCTGCTGTTGGCCAAGGCGCTGACCCCAGAGCCGATGCGCCCGGGTTGGTCCGATGCGTTGCGGTTGTCACGCTCGGTGTTGCCGCATCGGCGTTTGACCGATATCGATCAACGGCTCGCCGATGCCGCGGCTCGCCCGGTGATCGCTCCCGAGACCATCGTCTGTGATCACGGGAAAGCGTTTCTCTCCAAGACATTTGAGCAGGCGTGCTGCTCACTGGGCATCAACCTGCAACCCGCTCATCCGGATCAGCCCACCGACAAACCGAAGGTGGAACGCACCCTGCAGTCGGTGGGTACATTGTTCGCCCAGTATGTCGCCGGGTATGTCGGTTCCAGCGTGGAACGTCGCGGCAAGAACGCCGACCAGGACGCAGTGTGGTCGCTGGTGGAACTGCAGGCGTTGCTCGATGAGTGGCTCGTCGCGGTGTGGCAGAACCGTCCCCACGACGGACTACGTGACCCGGTGACCCCGGGCAAAGCGCTGACGCCGAACGAGAAGTTCGCGGCCCTGGTCGAAGTCGCTGGTTACGTCCCGGTGCCTCTGAGCGCTGATGCTTACATCGAGTTGTTGCCCGCGACGTGGCGCACCATCGGCTCAGCGGGTATCCGGGTCAATCACCGGACCTACGATGCCCGGGCATTGAACCCGTACCGGCGAGTCGACTCTGGGGTTCGTTCCCGCAACGGCCGGTGGGAGGTTCATTACGACCCCTATGACGTCTCTCAGATTTGGGTTCGCAATCACCACGACGACGGTTGGATCACCGCGACCTGGACCCACATGCGCACCGCTGCAGTGCCGTTCGGGGACACCGTGTGGAAACAGGCCCAAGCGATCGTCGCCGAAAGGGGCGCAGATCCGGTGACCGAAGCCGAGATCGCGGCGGCGGCCGACGCCCTGCTGGACCGTGCCGAACGCGGCCCCGACACCCAGCAGGACCCGCCAGCAGCTCGACGCGCAGCCGCCAGGGCCCGATCCATCCCCGAGCCGTCCTGGCCACACCCCAGTGTCGAGGGCACCAACCAGAACCAGGAACCGTCTGAGGTGAGCACCGACAGGCCAGCGAACTCCGACGATGACGATCTTGCTGATGTCATCCCGTTGCCGGTGTTCGACGCACGTAAGGAGGCCGAGCAGTGGCATTGGTGAGTCCGATCAGTCAACTCGAGGAGCGCCGGCAGCCGACGACAACCCTGGAAGGGTGGCGACGGTTCATTGACGCTGACCGGCCTGAATTCACCTTGCTGCCCGACCAAGACTGGTCCGATCTCGACGATGCTGATCGGATCGCCTACAACGAGGCCAGGGTGGCCCACCATTCCGAGCTCGTCGTGGTGACCACCTCGGCGATCCAGAAGATCACCAACGAGGGTCAGCTGCTCACTTTGCTGAATCAACGCGAGATCGGCGCCCGGCGAGGGCTGATCGTCTCCGGTGGCGCAGCCACCGGAAAGACCACGGCCATCAAACAACTCGGCCGGTTCCACGAACTTCGGATCCGCACCCGTTACTCGGACAAAACCCGCATCCCTGTCGTCTACGTGACCGCTCCACCGAAGGGCTCAGCACGCAAGCTCGCAATGGAATTCGCCCGCTTCCTCGGGCTTCCACCGGTACGACGGATGAACGTCACCGATATCGCCGACGCGGTGTGCCAAGTGCTCATCGATGCGCGTACCGACATAGTGGTCGTCGACGAGATCCATAACCTCAATCTCGATACCCGTGCCGGAGAAGAACTTTCCGATCACCTCAAGTACTTCACCGAACACCTGCCCGCGACCTTCGTCTACGCCGGCATTGACGTCGAACGCTCCGGAGTGTTTACCGGTACTCGCGGCCGCCAGCTTGCCGGGCGCTGCGGTGTCATCAACACAGCGGCCTTCCCGTATGGGCAGGAGTGGCGGGCTCTGGTCGCCGCGATGGAGGGAACCCTGCGACTGCACCGACACGAGCCGGGCACGCTCGTGCGCCAGACGAAACACCTGCACCAGCGCACCGGCGGAATGATCGGAAGCCTCGCCCACCTCATCCGCTCGGCAGCCATCCGGGCAATGCTGGACCACACCGAACACATCGACCGCGAGGGCTTGGACAGCGTCCTCATCGACTACGCGGCTCAGGCCTCAGCCCAACGCAGCGCCGGATAGCAGTGATCACCGACTGGCCCCGACTCCCACCACGACCACTTCCGCAGTCAGTCACCGCATTTCGCGATGAGACCGTGTACTCCTTCACCACCCGACTCGCCCACGCCAACAGAATCCCACCCCAAAGCCTGCGCGACTACGCCGCACGCGAGAGCCATTACGTCGACCCTGAGCGCCTCGCCCGCCTCAGCGGCTACCCACGACATGTCCTCTGCGCCCGACTGCGGGGCCTGACCGCTGATGAACGTGATCTCACCCGCCAGCGGGCACGTGCCCGCCCGATTTGCCGGTACTGCACAGCACGGCGAGGGGTGCCCCAGCCGGTCCATTGCTGGTTGCCCGACCACCTCACCGTCTGTCATCGCCACGGCCGCTGGATTGGCCCCTCCGCCCAGCGATGGGACGATCAGATGTCACTGAAACACCATCCAGCTGTTGCCCGATCTGCCAGGGCACATCATGCCCTGGCCAAGCGCAATGCCCCCGACATCGTTGAGCTAGCGATCAACGACGCATCACGTATAGTGCTGCGGCAGCGCCGATTCCGACGGGATGACGGTCTCGGTGATAGCGCGGCCACCGGTATCGCATTACGGGGGCGATGGGCCAGCATCTCAACGGTCAACCTGCACATCGCCACCTACGTCGAAACAGTCCGGATGGCCGCAGTCATCATTGACCAGCGGCCAGCATTGTTGAACCGCACCGGCGATCCCAGTGTCGCCCGCGTAGCTCTCTTGGCAGCCGCGAACGCAGTGTTCGGCGCCGAGGATGAGACGGCGACCACCGCGGCCCTCGACGGCTGGCTGAACAACCAGCAGATCATCCGGAAGTCCCGCGATAAATCAATGATCGTTCATACCTGATGCAAAAGTCTTTATCTTGCAACCATATTCGTAGGAAAACCCATTGCCAGCCGACCGTGAGGCATACGTAGATGGAAATACTAGACGAGCTAGAAAGCTAGGCCGCCGATCAGGATGACAATACCCAGTCCGATCAGAACAATCGGGAACAGGATGTGTTCCCATCGTTCGAGGATCTCCGCGATCGGGCGGCGGGTGGCAACATATCTGGCGATGACCACCAGCACCCCGACGAGAAGAAGGAAGACGACGCAGTAGGCCACGACGGCTGCGTGTCCGACGCTGAGGAAGACCGGGACGTAGACGCCGACGTTGTCGCCGCCGTTGGCGAAGGTCACGCCAGCGACCGCCCAGACGCTGACGGTCTTGCCCGCAACCTTCGCGTCACCATCATCGTCACCGTTTCCGCGCCAGGCTTGCCAAGCCGCCTTCAGTCCCAGGGCGAGGGGGATGAGTCCGAAGAACGGGATGACGTCGGGCGGCAGGAATGCGCCCGCACCTAGGGTCACGAGGACGGCGGCGCCGAGAATTCCAGCGAATCCCAGGTATTGGCCGGCGGTGATCCGGGAGGTGGTCCCGCGTTGTCCTGCGCCGCGGGCGAAGAACAGTGAAAGCACGATGATGTCGTCGATGTTGGTGACGATGAACAGCCCGATCGCGGGCAGAACCGACGACAGGATCATGGGTGTGTGCCATCGGTGGTCACGACGGGGCACCCACTGCGGTCGCGGTGGCTAGGTTGGTTGACCGCTGTGCGGTGAGTGCGGTCAGTGCTGTGGTGCGGCCGGCGCGCACACCGTTGGCGATGACCACGATTTCGGCGAGTTCATGGACGAGCACGACGGCGGCCAACCCGAGCACCCCGAACAAAGCCAGCGGCATCAGCACAATGATCAGTCCGAGGGATAGGCCGACGTTTTGCAGCATGATCCGTCGGGCGCGGCGGGCATGGGTGAATGTTTGTGGCAGGTGGCGTAGGTCTTCACCCATGAGTGCGACGTCGGCGGTTTCGATGGCGACGTCGGTGCCCATGGCGCCCATCGCGATGCCGAGGTCGGCGGTAGCCAGTGCGGGGGCGTCGTTGACGCCATCGCCGACCATCGCGGTGGGGCGCTGGGTGCGGAGCTGTTCGATCAGTCGGGCTTTGTCTTCGGGGCGCAGATCGGCGTGCACGGTGTCGATGCCGACTTCGCGGGCCAGGGCGGCCGCGGTGGCGTGGTTGTCGCCGGTGAGCATCGCCACCTGGTAGCCGTCGCGGCGCAGCTGGGTGATGACTTCGGTTGCCTCGGGCCGCAATTCGTCACGCACGGCGATGGCACCGATCACCTGTCCGTTGTCTTCGACCAGGACGGCGGTGGCTCCGGCCTGCTGCATCCGGGTGACCTCGGCGGTGAGCGGACCTCGGTCGAGCCAGCCGGGGCGGCCCAGCCGGATGCGGTGCCCGTCGCGGTGGCCGGTGAGTCCGGCGCCGGTGACTGCCTCGACGTCGGCGGCGGGGGTGACGGTGCCGGCGGCGGCCAGGATCGCCGCGGCCAGGGGGTGTTCACTGCGGGCCTCTACGGCGGCCGCGAGGTCCAGGACGTGCTCGGGGGTGACGTCGGGGGTGGTGGCCACCTCGATGACGGTGGGCCGGTTGGCGGTGAGGGTACCGGTCTTATCCAGGGCGACCCCACGGATCCTGCCCAGCGCTTCCAGCGCGGCGCCACCTTTGACCAGGGCGCCCAGCTTGCTGGCGGCGCCGATGGCGGCGACGACCGTGACCGGTACCGAAATCGCCAGAGCACAGGGCGAGGCGGCGACCAGCACCACCAGAGCGCGTTCGATCCAGGTGGCGGGGTCACCGAGCAGGCTCCCCGCGACGGCGATCAGGGCGGCGGCGATCATCACGGCGGGGACCAGGGGTTTGGCGATGCGGTCAGCCAAACGTTGGGCGGCGCCCTTGCGGGACTGCTCGGCTTCCACGATGCGCACGATGCGGGCCAGGGAATTGTCCTCGGCGGTGGTGCTGACTTCTACTTCGAGGGCGCCGGCTCCGTTGATCGACCCGGCGAACACCTCATCACCGGGGCCGGCTTCAACGGGCACTGATTCGCCGGTGATGGCCGAGAGGTCCAGGGCGGTGCGGCCCCGGGTGATGATGCCGTCAGTGGCGACTCGTTCTCCGGGTTTGACGACCATGAGGTCACCGATGCGCAATTCTGTTGGCGCGATGGTTGTTTCGGTGCCGTCGCGGCGAACGGTGGCCTCATCGGGCACCAGCGACAGTAGTGCGCGCAGTCCGCGGCGGGTGCGGGCCAGCGAGTATTCCTCCAGGCCTTCGCTGATGGAGAACAGGAACGCCAGCATCGCGGCCTCACCGACCTCGCCGAGCAGCACCGCGCCCACGGCGGCGATGGTCATCAGCGTGCCGACCCCGATCTTGCCCTTGGCCAGCCGCCCCAGGGTGGACGGCACGAAGGTATAGGCGCCGGCCAGCAGCGCCGCTGCCTCCAACGTGAGCACCACCGGGTCGGCGGCGCCGACCAGGTTGGCGATCAACGCCGCCAGCAGCAGTACCCCGGAGAGCGCGGCGAACTGCAATTCTGTGATCTGCCAGAGCCGTTCGGGTTCACGCTCCTGCTCCTCGGCGCTGCGGGGTTCGTCGCTGCCGCAGCCACAGGCATCGCTCATTGCCGCGTCTCCTCGGTGTCGATCGCCGCACCCCGGGCGCCGGTTCCATAGGTGGGACACAACGCCACCGCGTTGCCGGTGGCCGCCAGCAGCGTTTCCGCCGCAGCGAGCACGTCCAGCAGCTCGGGGCGAGACAAGGAATAGAACACCTGACGGCCTTCTGGGCGGCCGGTGACCAGCCCACAGTCCCGCAGGCACGCCACGTGCGCGGAGACGGTGGATTGCGCCAACCCCAGCTCACCGATCAGATCGACAACTCGCGCCTCCCCGTCAGCCAGGCGGCGCACGATCGTCAACCGCGTCGCATCGGAGAGACTGTGGAACAGTGCCACCGCGGCATCGAGGTCGGACGTGTTGCCGGCCAGGCAGGTGTCCCGCTTATTCATCGTCACACAACGATGATAACCATCGAAGCCGATTTAGCGAAAGGGGCGCATTCGTGACAGCCATTCTCGGAGCTGCTCCCGGTCGCGGCGAGCGTCGCAGACGAATTCGGTCGTGCATCAGATCGGCTGATAAAGCTGGTCAAGTGGAATTCTCATCCGATCTGATACACCGCAGTTCAGCTCACTGGTCCTGTGTCAGATCAAATGAGAACGGACACCAGGGCGAGCAGCTGCTCGGTCCCGTCGCGTGCGAGACGGTCCAGGTGCTCTGGCGGTAGTCGGCGAAGCCAGCGGCGCACGGTGGACACCGGCCGCCCCATGGTCGCCGCGATACGCCGGTGTCCGAGTCCATTTGCTTTGTGCAGCAATGCTGTTCCAATCACTGCGGTGGTGTCGGCATGGCGTGGCTGCAGAGCGGCGGGCATCACGATATGCGTTGACGAGCAGGACCGGCATCGCGTGCGGCGGGGGCGCACCGTGATCGTGGTCCCGTCGTGATCGCGCACGGAGCGCCGCCTGCCGTAGCCCCAAGAAGTCAGCTGGCCGTCGCGGCACCGCGGGCAGCGGAGTTCGCCGGCGGCGAGCAGTTTCTCGGCCAGTTCGCCGGTGCGCGCGACGATCACCGCAGAGCCAGTCCATGATCCACCAGCCTTACCTATCACCCGGGAACCGGGATAGGGGTCAGTTCGTGTTGGGCGACCGCAGAATCGACGCGTCCGCCGTCACCGATTGTGACGATCTCGGGATTCGGCATCGCGCCGGAGCCGAAATGGACTCTGCGCGAGCAGACCAGCGCGGGGTCCGTTCGTGGGCACGCTGATGATGCAGACGACCGCCGTCCCCGACCCGGGATTTCGACAACTTCAATGACGATCACCCCCGCCGTGGTCGTCACACAGAGGGACGGTCAACAGTGGCCTCCGATGCCACCGTGTCACGTCTGATCGCCACGCTGGCCGGCGACGTCGATGCCGCCGTTGCGGCGATCCGCGCGGCCCGGGCAGCAGCCCGCGCGCACATATGGCGGCGCCAGCAACCGCTGGCCGGTACCTCAGGCAGCCAGGTCATCGTCGATCTGGACGCCACCCTGGTGACCGCCCACAGCGACAAACAGGGCGCCACCCCAACCTTCAAGTACGGATACGGGTTTCATCCCATGCTCGCCTTCGTCGACCACGGCAGCCACGGATCCGGTGAAGCCCTGGTCGGGTTGCTGCGACCCGGCTCAGCCGGCTCCAACAGCGCTGCTGACCACATCAGTGTCCTGGATGCCGCGTTGGCCCAACTGCCCGAACCCGAACGGGCCCGGGTGCTGGTGCGCACCGACACCGGTGGCGGGGTCAAGGACTTCCTGCACCACATCACCGACCTGGGACTGCAGTACTCAGTCGGGTTCTACGGCATGCCCCCGATCGTCGAAGCGCTGCGCCGGGTCCCGCGGCGGGCGTGGCGGGCTGCCCTCGACGGCGACGGCACACCACGCGAGGGCGCCCAGGTCGCTGAGTTGACCCGCTACCTGCCCGACACGCTGAAAGGCTGGCCGGCAGGGATGCGGGTCATCGCCCGCCGAGAACGTCCCCATCCCGGCGCAGTTGCGCCTGACCGATGACAACAGGTGGCGGATCACGTGCTTTGCGACCAACACCCGCGGTTGGTCGATCTGCGATCTCGAAGTCCGGCACCGTCAACGCGCCCGCGCGGAAGACCGCATCCGCAACCTCAAAGACACCGGACTGACCAACCTGCCGTTTCACGGGTTCGCCCAGAATCAGATCTGGCTGGAGATCACCCTGCTGGCTGCTGACCTGCTGGTCTGGACCCAAGTCCTGGCCTTCACCGGCCACCCGGCCAGAGGCTGGGAACCCAAACGACTACGCCTGCGCCTGCTTGCCGTCGCCGGACGCATCATCACCTCAGGGCGTCGCCGCTACCTACGGCTGCCAAGAGGCTGGCCGTGGAGCGACCTCATCGAATTCAGCTGGACCGCACTGCAACCCACCTAAAACACAGAAACCACTCCGACGAGCAAAGGACCCAGGAGCACCGGCGAGACGCAACGCCGGAACCCCAGGCCGCCCACGTCAGAACCGCCCACCCACGCCACGAAAAGACCTCAACTACCCGCCACGTGAAAGATCGAGGCTAGCGGGCGATTTCGTGGAGACGGTCGTCGTGCGCTCGTGGGGCGGACACCTGTAACAGCACTACGTCCAACTGACAGAACAGGACCGGCTGATCGAGGAATTCGTCGAGCGGTGCATCGAAGGCAACGATTTCCGGTGACGAGCTTCCGCTGCAGGGATCGCAGCGCCGCGGGGGCTCGATCGTCAGGCATGTTGGTGCTGAAGTCGCTTGCCGCTCCGAACGCCCAGAGTTGATTCGCACCCAAGTGGAGACCCTGCTGGTCCTCGTCGGCGACATCGGGCTCCCCGACCGGACACGGCTACACATCGCATTGCCTTCAAAGGTATTTCAGGGTTGCCCCTATCGGTGATGCGGGTGTGTGACTGATCGTAGTTCCAGTCGCGGGATTCCTGTGAAGTCGGCGGGGTTGCACGTGTACAGCGGCACTCCATGTGCGATTGCACTGGCCGCGATGAGTGCGTCGTAGGCCCGCGCAGCCGGCTTTCGATCCGACGCCCGCAGCGCCGCCGCTACGGCTCCAAAGGCCCGGGCGCAATCTCCATCGAACGGTAGGACGTCGAAGTCCGCCTCGGCCTGCTGTAGGTGCTGCTGCCGAGCACCGCGCTCTGCATCGTCGTTGGCGACGTGTGGACCTACGGACAGCTCAGCCAGCGTGATCGCGCTGATCACCGATTCGTCGGGAAGCTCGGCTGGGTCAGACAGCTGACCCAAGAGGATCACCGTGGAAGTGTCCAGCATCCCCCGGCCCTGGGTTTGCGTCACAGCGACGGGTCGATGAGGTTGTCGATGTCGCGCCGGAGGGCATCCGGGTTCACCGGCGGAAGATTCTTGCGGCGACGAATCAGTTCCGCAGGTCCTGCGCTCGGACGAGGTAGCGGCCGTAGCTCAGCAACAGGTGTCCCGTCCCGAGTAATGACGATGCGCTCGCCATGCTCGACGCGACGCAGAACGTCTCCTCCGCTGTTGCGCAATTCGCGCACCGTGACTGCATCCACGTTCGGAGTGTATCACCGGTGAGACATCGATGGGTGATCAACTCCGGAAAGCCCGGTTATCGGGCGACTACCGAGAATCATGCTATTTACGCTAGCGCGACTAGCGTGATGGTTGTACCGTCAATCTGTGGATACAACGGTGACAAGTACGGAGGCCAAGAATCGGCTCAACGCCCTTCTTGCTGAAGTGGAACGCACCGGCAAGGCCGTGACGATCACGAATCACGGCCGCCCCGTCGCCAAATTGGTGCCTGTCGAACCAGTGCCGCGAAAGTTCGGGCAGCTGCCAAACCTTCTGGTACCCAAGGACTTCGACGAGCCCCTGCCTGATTCGGAACTGGCTCGCTGGGAAAGTGCCGAACCGTGAACGTGCTGTTGGACACGCACACACTTCTATGGCTGGCGAGTACTCCGTCGGATCTGGACGCCTCCGCGCTGGCCATCATCGCCGACTCGAACACCAACGTGTGGGTCACCGCGGCCTCGGCTTGGGAAATCTCCATCAAGACTCGGTTGGGCCGCCTTGACGGTGAAGCATTCCTGTCGGCCTGGGCCGACATCATTTCTGATATGAGCACAACCGAATTGCCCATCGAGTCTCCCGACGCGATCCTGGCCGGCCGACTCCCCTGGGATCACAAGGATCCCTTCGATCGCGTGATCGTCGCGCAGGCTCTACGTCGAAATCTCACCATCGCGACCCGCGATGCGAAGATCCTCGACGCCGCCCTGGCTCCTACCCTGCGAACCTGAGTCACTCGCGACACGTGCAGGTACTAGCTAGCGCTGACGGGTGCTCAGTGCCGCTTGCGCATGCCTATCGCCCACTCGGGGCTGGCTCGGGATGTGCATGGTGCTGACCACCATTCATCGCTGAGGCGCACCGCGACATGCCCGCGGTTGCCGGCTTGGGACGTCACCCGAGCCTTCGCGTGCGCCACCGCGAGAGATCCTCATCCAGGACTGACCGGATCGCGTTCGCGAAACACCTCGTCGGTGATCTCCAAATGTCGAATGCGGTCAAGCTGGAATCCGCGGATGCTCCCGCGCTGTCGACACCATCCGACGAGCAACCGCGCAACACCCCCGCGCAGCAGACCCATTGCCTCGACGTTCCGGGTGGTGTTGGTTTCGCCATCCTTGGCGGTATAGCTCGACCGTACGACGCGGCGCGCGGCGATGGCCTCCGGAATCAGCGCGACCGTCGCCTCGGACCGCGGCTGGGAATCGATGACGAACATCGACGCCAACGCCTCGTCGATGGGCGCGAGCTGGTCCTCGCGGCTGACCGCGAGTACCTTGGCCCGCGGCCGCCGCACGATACGGCGAGGTCTCCAAGAAACCAAGCCCAGCAAGCACCGCCAACGACTCCGCAACGGTGAGATTCAGTGGCGGCAATGAGTGTTCCCGCAGGATCGAATACCTCTGTTGGCCGGCGTCGAGGTCGTCCTGTCCAACGACATCCTGGACCGGATCGGCGAGATCGTTCCCCCGGCACCGACGTCGGCACCCTCGACCGGGCGTTCGTACCGGCGGCACGACGTTGAAACCAACACAGACCGTCCGCGGCGCGTATCGGCCCCATCCGGCGTGTCGACGGCGGACACTGAAACTATGTTCACTGCTTTCTGGGTCATCGCGGCGGTGATCGCCGTCGGCGCCGTCGCGGGCGGCTTGGTGCGGATGCGGGCTTGGTTGCAGAAACCCGTTCCACCGGAGGTGATCGAGGCCGCGCGCCGCGACGACGATGAGAATGCCGATTAGGCGCGGAATAATCCCCGCGTCGGTGCACTTGGCTCAAGAGTCGACCTCCCCCGACTCAGGAGCCATCCATGACCCGTCCCCTCCGCGTCGCCGTGCAGATCCAGCCTGGCGGCACCCCCGACTACCGCACGTGGCGCGACACCGTCCTTGCTGCCGACGACCTCGGCGTCGACGTGATCTTCGGTTACGACCATTTCCACCGTCCGGCGTTGGAGGCCATCGTCGACGGCAAGCCCGTCATGTCGGACGAGCAGCCTGACGTCGCCAACTTCGAGGGCTGGACTGCGCTCGCATCGTGGGGCGAAATCACCTCGCACGCCGAGATCGGTCTACTCGTCACCGGCGTCGGTTACCGCAACCCGGACCTGCTCGCCGACATGGCCCGCACCGTCGACCACATCAGCGGCGGCCGGCTCATCCTCGGCCTCGGCGCTGGATGGTACGAAAAAGACTACACCACTTACAGATACGACTTCGGCACGTTCGGCTCCCGATTCGACCTGTTCGACGAGAGCCTGATCCGCATCAAGAACCGGCTTGCTGCATTGGTTCCGCCGCCCGTTCGCAAGCTCCCAATCCTCATCGGGGGCACGGGGCCCAAACGCTCGCTGCCCGCGGTGGCCCGGCACGCCGACATCTGGCACGCGTACCAGGAGCTCGACGGCTTCCGGCGGTCCAGCGAAAGGGTCGACGAGTTGGCGGCGACGTTCGGTCACAGCGGCGCGGACATCGAACGTTCGACGCTGTGGCAGGACGCCCACACCGCCGATGCGTTCCGAGAGGCGGGTGTCACGTTGTTCCAGACCGAACTCACCGCCGACGACGGTTACGATCTCACACCGCTCAAGCAGGTGCTGACGTGGCGGGACCACGGCTGACGGCAATCGAAAGTCCTGCTCTTCAAGTGCCTTTCGATGCTCCTTCTGCCGTGGCAAAGAAGGCGGTGACTTCCTCGGCGAACAGTTCCGGCTGCTCCCAGGCCGGGAATGCCCGCCCACCGGTGGCTCGCTCCAGTAATGGATGTCGGTGAACCGCTTCGCCGCCCACCGGCGCGACGGACGCTGAAGCTCGAACGGGAAAACAGCGCCGCCAGTAACAGCGTGGACGATGTCGCCGGTGTCGAGAGGGTCCGGCGGTGCGAGCGGTGGCATGAGAAGGATGCCGGCGACGTGTTCGCTGTCCTGTTGAGCGACGCTGGCGCTGATGCTTGTCCCCCAGTCGCTTCCGGCAGCACCATAACGCTCATATCCCAGCCGATGCATCAAGGTTGCCCATGCCTTCGCAATGCGATGGACGCCCCAGCCCGTTTCGGCCGGCCTGGCACTGAAGCCATACCCCGGCAATAACGTTATGACGCAATGAAATCCGGCTATCGTTAGCGGTCCGACCGCATCGAGGAACTCGACCACCGATCCCGGCCAACCGTGGGTCAGGATCAACGGGAACGCGCCCTCGACGGGCGAGCGGGCATGGAGAAAGTGTATGCGCACCGCGTCGATGCTCGTCTCGAATTGACCCACTGCCGCGAGGCGGTCGAGAAATGCGCGCGGGTCGTACCCGTCAGCCCAGTAGCGGCACAGCGATTGCAGACGCGACAACGCGATGCCTTGGCTGGCATGGGTTTCGACGCTCGGCCACCGGGTGCCCCTCAGCCGGGAACGCAAGTCTTCGAGATCCCGATCGGTGACGTCCGGCTCGAATGGTCGGACCATGTCCCCCGGATGCTCGTTCACGGTGTTCCCCCGATGCCGTGCCCATGTTGGGTCTTTCCGCTCCCCCTACGTACGGTGTGTCCAGCCTAGCGTGCAGTAGGTAGCGGCACGGAATGAGATAGCGCGCGATGCCCGAGTCGCGGGCGCCATCGCGCACACTAGGTGTCGCACCCCGACGCCATGGAGGAACGATCTCGGAATGAGCCCCGCCGCCGAATTAGACTTCATCATCGTGGGGGCAGGCAGCGCGGGCTGTCTGCTCGCCAACCGGCTCAGCGCCAACCCCAACCACCGCGTCCTCCTGATCGAGGCCGGCGGAAGAGACGACTGGTTCTGGATCAAGGTGCCGGTGGGCTATCTGTACACCATTGCCAACCCCCGCACCGACTGGTGCTTCACCACTGAACCCGACCCAGGTCTGGCCGGCCGCAGCATCATCTACGCGCGTGGCCGCGTCCTCGGCGGCTGCTCGTCGATCAACGCCATGATCCACATGCGCGGTCAGGCCAGCGATTACGAACTGTGGGCGCAGGCCACCGGTGACGAGCGATGGCTGTGGGGCGGCCCGGACCGACCCGGCGAGACACTGGAAATCTACAAACAGCTGGAAGACTACTTCGGCGGAGCCGACGACTGGCACGGCGCCGGTGGGGAGATCCGGGTCGAGCGGCCGCGCGTGCGCTGGAAGATCCTGGACGCCTGGCAGGCCGCCGCCGCCCAGTTGGGCATCTCCCCGATCGATGAGTTCAACCGCGGCGACAATTCCGGCAGTGCGTATTTTCATGTCAATCAGCGGCGTGGCCGGCGCTGGTCGATGGCCGACGCGTTCCTGCACCCTGTCACCCACCGCGCCAATCTCACCGTCTACACACAGACCCAGGCCTTACAGCTGCTGATGGACGATCAGGTTCGCGACCATCAGCGTCGCGGTGCCTGGACCACCGCGCAGCACCGCGTCACCGGTGTGCGGTTGCTCAAAGACGGCCAGATCGTCGACGTGCGGGCCCGCCGGGAGGTGATCCTGAGCGCCGGCGCCATCGGCTCGCCGCACCTGATGCAGGTCTCGGGTCTGGGCCCGGCCGGGCTGCTCGCCCAGCATCACGTGCCGGTGGTCGTCGATCTGCCCGGTGTCGGTGAAAACCTCCAGGACCATCTGCAGCTTCGAACTGTCTACCGTGTCCGGGGCGCGCGCACCGTCAACACGCTGTATCGGAATTGGATCACCCGTGCCGGCATGGGAATCCAGTACCTGCTGCTGCGGTCAGGACCCCTCACGATGCCGCCGTCCACGCTGGGGGCCTTCGCCAAGAGCGACCCCGCGCTGGCCAGCCCTGATCTGGAGTGGCATGTGCAGCCCTTATCTCTGCCGAAATTCGGCGAACCGCTGCACCCTTATGGAGCCATCACTCCCTCGGTCTGCAATCTGCGCCCCACCTCGCGTGGCCACGTGCGAATGGCCGATGCGGATCCGCTGACCCACCCGAGGATCTCCTGCAACTACCTGTCCACTGACGCCGATCGTGAAGCCGCCGTACGGGGCCTGCGGATGACCCGCCAGATCATGGCGGCGCCCGCCCTGGCCCGCTACCGCCCGGAAGAGATGCTCCCCGGCCCGCGACTGACGAGCGACGAAGACCTCCGGGTGGCGGCCGGTGAACTGGGCACCACCATCTTTCACCCGGTGGGCACCTGCGCCATGGGTGCCTTCGACATGCGCGGTCAGCCGCGGTCGGCCACCACGGTGCTCGACTCCGACTGCCGCGTGTT
The DNA here is from genome assembly GCF_025263565.1 of Mycobacterium sp. SMC-8. NCBI lineage: Bacteria > Bacillati > Actinomycetota > Actinomycetes > Mycobacteriales > Mycobacteriaceae > Mycobacterium > Mycobacterium sp. SMC-8. The sequence continues at coordinate 4,972,652 of NZ_CP079865.1, read as the reverse complement.
CCGCGTCGCCGGACTTCGAGTGGTCGATGCTTCGGCGATGCCCACCATCACTTCTGGCAACACCAATGCGCCGGTCATGCTGGTCGCCGAGCGCGCAGCGCGGGCGATCCTGACATGAGTCGGCAGACTGTGCGCGTGTCCTGACAGCACCACCCGCGCCGAACTCGCCGTCTTCGTCGGCCGGTGCGCCGTGCGACTAGGCCAACAGGTACTGCTCGACGAGTCGGACGGCTATCGATCCCTCACCCACCGCCGACGCTATCCGCTTCACCGAGCCGCTGCGAACGTCACCGGCGGCGAAAATGCCGGCGCGGCTGGTTTCAAGCATCATCGGTTCACGATCGATGCGCAGTCCTGCTCGGTCGTCAGGTGAGTACATCGCTGCTGAACCGGTCGCGATGAAGCCGTGGTCATCGAGCGATACAACTCCGTGTAGCCACTCTGTATTGGGTGCCGCGCCGATGAAGACGAACAGCGCCGTGGTGTCGATGCGACGCTGCTCGCCAGTCTGGTTGTCCTCCACGACAACCGTTTCGACCTGTTTTCGTCCGTGGACTTCGCGGACCTCGGTATGCAAGCAGACGTTTATCCGGGGTTGTTGTTGGATCTGGTCGATCAGGTAGCGGGACATGTCCTTGGCAATGTCGCCGCTGCGGATTAGCAGATACACGCGAGAAATACGAGATGCCAGAAACACTGCGGCCTGCCCCGCGGAATTCCCTCCTCCGACGATCACCACCGGGCCGGCGCCACATAGCAACGCCTCCTGGAAGGTGGCGGCGTAGTAGACCCCGTTTCCCTCGAACCTCTCGATTCCGGACACGGCGAGCTTGCGATATCGGGCTCCCGTCGCCAGTACGACGGCCCTGCCGACGACGAACGTGCCGTCGCCAAGACATACCAGGTGCTGACCGCCATCGGATTCCAGACGTCGTGCCTCCGCCGAGATCATCAGGTCCGCACCGAACTTCTTGGCCTGGATCAAGGCCCTTTCGGCAAGCTCGGCTCCGGACAGTCCACTGGGGAAGCCGAGATAGTTCTCGATCCTCGACGAGGTGCCGGCCTGGCCGCCTGTGGCGATCGCTTCGGCCGCGGCGGTGGTGAGCCCGTCCGAAGAGCCGTACACCGCCGCAGCCAGACCGGCCGGGCCGGCACCGATGACGATGAGGTCGCGTTCGTCGTGGATGACGTCGGGCACCGGCAGGCCCACCCGCCGGGCCAGTTCGCTGTTGGGCGGGTTGCGAAGGACCTCGTCACCCCAGATCACGACCGGGGTGTCTTGCGGCGCTACCCCGTACCGCCGCAGCAGGCATTCAGTGTCCTTCTCTTGTTCGAGATCGAGCCAGCGGTGCGGCAGTCTGTTTCGGGCAGCGAACTCCCGCAACCGCGTGGTGTCGGGCGAATAGCAGGATCCGATGATCCAGAAGCCGGTGCCCTCTTCGATGAGCATGGTGCGCCGGATCAGGAAGGCCCGAAGGATCAGGTCGCTGAGCACGGGATCCTGAGCCACGAGGGTGCGTACCAACTGTGCCGCGACGACGAGGACTTCACCGGCTTCTGCGACTTGCGCGGTATAGAACGCGGCCTGACCTTCGAGGTCACCGAGTTCACCGAGGAACCGCCCCGGACCGTGGACCCGGAGCGTCCGTTGTTCGCCTAATGGGTCGAGGGCGGTGACAGCGACTTTTCCCGACAGGATGACGTAGAAATTGTCCGTTCGCGTGCCTTCGCGCACCAGGATCTCGCCGGGCGCTACGGCCCGCCTCTCCCCGCCCGCCTCGAGGGTGGCGATCTGCATCTCGCTCAGCCGCGGGTACGCACCGTAGATGTCCGGGGTTTCCTGTAGCTCCGCGGACACTCGCTCGGATGTAGGCACCTCACACATAATTTTCGTGGACATAGCACCAGCGCCAAGCGGCCTCCATGGCGGCCACGATCGGATGGCCGATGGTGTACGCGTGTCCCCTTGCGTGACGCATGGGCGACGAATCACAGCAGCCCACGTGTCCGCAGGTCAGACAGAGCCGCAGGTGCACCCACGGCGTCCCGAGTCGCAGGCATTCCTCACATCCCGTTGTGCGCGGTTCCACCTACCGCTGCAATATCCGGGTCGACGCGTATCGACGTCATTGTTCACCCTCCTTCGTGCTGCTGTGCGCTGCGAGCGCGTGGTCCAGCCAAGACCGAAGCGCCGCAACGGGTGCGGCTCCGGATTGGCGCGCCACCACCTCGCCGTGGTCGACAACGAGCAGGGTCGGTACCGCTTGCACAGAGAACCGTTGTGAGATGGCGGGCGCCTTGTCGACGTCGACCTTGACCAATTTGAGTTGGCCGGCCCGTTCCGTGGCGATTTTCTCCAGAGCCGGACTCACCATCCGGCACGGTCCGCACCACGTCGCCCAGAGGTCGACAAGTACAGGGACATCGGCCTTCTCGACGACTTCTGCGTAATTCTGGTCACCGGCGTCGACGATCCACGGCAGCCAGTGATGGCAGTGACCGCAGCGTGGCTTGCCGTCGGCGGCCGCGGCCACCCGGTTGCGTTTACCGCAGTTCGGGCACGTCACCATATTCGATTCCATGTTCTCGCCTTCGTCAGGCCGCCATGGCGGACTCGGAGTAGGTGACGGACAACTCGCCGTTGTCGACCGCGATGCGAATGATGCCGCCGGCCTGGACCTCGCCCTTGAGCAGTGCGCGTCCGATCTTCGTCTCGACCTCGTGCGCGATGTAGCGACGCAAAGGTCGAGCGCCGTACACCGGGTCATAGCCGTGCTCGGCGATCAGCCGACTGGCCTCCGGCGTGATCTCGAGCTGAATCTGCCTGTCCGCCAGCCGCTTCTTGAGGTCCTCGAGTTGAAGCTGGACGATGCGCTCGATCTGTGAGATGGCCAGCGGCGTGAACAGCACGATGTCGTCGACGCGATTGAGGAACTCGGGGCGGAAATGACCCCGCAACTCGGCCATCACGCGTTCCCGTGCGTCCGGCTTTATCTCGCCGTCACCCGTTACGCCGTCGAACAGATAATGCGATCCGATGTTCGACGTCATGATGACCACCGTGTTGCGGAAGTCGACATGACGGCCCTGCGCATCGGTGAGCCTGCCGTCGTCGAGCACCTGCAGCAGCGTGTTGAACACGTCGGGGTGCGCCTTCTCGATCTCGTCGAACAGCACAACTGAGTAAGGCTTACGCCGCACCGCTTCGGTGAGCTGGCCGCCCTCGTCATAGCCCACATATCCCGGCGGCGCGCCGACCAACCGGCTGACCGTGTGCCGCTCCTGGTATTCGCTCATGTCGAGCCGGACCATGTTGTCTTCGCTGTCGAAGAGCGCTGCGGCAAGGGTTTTCGCGAGTTCGGTCTTGCCGACACCCGTTGGACCCAGGAAGATGAACGATCCGATCGGGCGCCGCGGGTCGCGAATTCCGGACCTGGCGCGGATCACCGCGTCCGCCACCAGCTGGACGGCCTCGTCCTGACCGATCACCCTTTCGTGCAGTATCTCGTCGAGTCGAAGCAGCTTCTCGCGTTCGCTCTCCTGCAGCCGCGACACCGGGATGCCGGTCCACGCGGAGACGATATCGGCGATCTCGTCCTCGGTGACGACTTCGCGCAGCAGCGGCCGGTGGCCCTGCTTGGACCTCAACTGCTCCTCGGCGGCCTCCAGTTTCCGTTCCAATTCCCGCATTTTGCCGTAGCGCAGCTCTGCGGCGCGATTGAGGTCATAGTTGCGCTCTGCTTCTTCGGCCTCGCGTCGCAACTGCTCCAGTTGCTCACGCAGTTCCTGGACGCGCTTGATCGCCTGCCGCTCGGCGTCCCACTGCGCGCGCATGGAATCGGCCTCCGCGCGCAGATCAGCCAGCTCCTTGCGAAGTTCTTCGAGCCGAGTCCTGCTGACCGGGTCGTCCTCCTTCGACAACGCGGCCTCCTCGATCTCCAGCCTGGTCACACGCCGGGTGATCTCATCGAGCTCGGCCGGCATGGAATCGATTTCGGTACGCAACCGGGCGCATGCCTCATCGACGAGATCGATCGCCTTGTCGGGAAGGAACCGGTCAGTGATATAGCGGTGCGACAGCGTGGCGGCGGCCACCAGCGCCACATCCTGGATCTTGACGCCGTGGAAGACCTCCAGGCGCTCGCGCAGTCCACGCAGGATGGAGATGGTGTCCTCGACGTCGGGCTCATCGACGAGGACAGTTTGGAAGCGGCGCTCCAACGCGGCGTCGTTTTCGATGTGCTTGCGGTACTCGTCGAGGGTGGTTGCGCCGATCATGTGCAACTCACCGCGGGCGAGCATGGGCTTGAGCATGTTTCCCGCGTCCAGGGAACCTTCCGTTGCCCCTGCACCGACCACGGTGTGCAACTCGTCGACGAACAGCAGGATGCGGCCCTCCCCCGCCTTCACCTCGGACAGCACCGCCTGCAGGCGTTCCTCGAATTCGCCGCGGTACTTCGCGCCTGCCACCAACGAGCCCATGTCCAGGGAGAAGATGGTCTTGTCCCGCAGACCTTCCGGGACGTCGCCGCGCACGATTCGTTGCGCGAGGCCCTCGACGATGGCCGTCTTGCCGACCCCGGGGTCGCCGATCAGCACCGGATTGTTCTTGGTCTTGCGGCTCAGGATCTGGATCACCCTGCGGATTTCGGCGTCGCGGCCGATCACCGGGTCGAGCTTGCCTGACTGCGCCTCGGTGACCAGGTCACGACCGTACTTCGCCAGGGCCTCGTAGGAGCCCTCCGGGGTCGCCGACGTCACCCGCTGGTTTCCACGCACTCTGGTCAGCACCGACAGGAACGAGTCTCGAGTCACACCGTGGCTCGCGAGTATTCGGCCCGCGGCTGTCGACGTGCCCTCCTCGGCGAGCGCCATCACGAGGTGCTCGACGGAGACATATTCATCCTTGAGCCGCTTGGCTTCCCGCTCGGCGGCTTCCAGCACCTTCGCCAAGCGGCGGGTGACCGAGACCTGGCCCGGCGTCGCGCCCGGACCGCTGACCTTCGGTCTGCGCTCCAGTTCGCGTTGCAGGTCTGCGCGCAATGCCGCGACGTCGACCTCGGCGGCGGTCAGCAGGCGCGGCACCAAGCCCTCGGGTTGGTCGATCAGCGCGGCCAGCAAGTGCTCACCGTCGACTTCGGTGTGGCCCATCCGGGTCGCGATGTTCTGCGCCTCCTGCAGCGCCTCCTGCGATTTCTGCGTCAGACTGTTGATGTCCACAGCACTGTCCTTTCTCGGCGAGACGCTGACTCGAGTTCCTCGATCCGGGCGAGCAGGTCGAGGACCAGTCCGATCGCCGCGTAGTTGAGGCCTAAACCGGTTCGTAGGCGTTGAATCCGGGCGACCACGGCCACCGCGGACGGGTCGAACCATGGCTCGCCATGGGCATCCGGTCTGCACGGCAGCAGGCCGAGAGCGACCAGCCGGCGAACCATGTCCGGGTGCAGGCCACATCGGCGCGCCATCTGGTCAAGCGACAACTGCGGCCGCCGCACCAACACATAACCTGGCGCCGTCACCGTCACCTCCTCGGGTCGAACGTGGATTCCGCGGCCAGCTGCTCGAACAGTTCCCGTTCCCGCGCGGTCGGTTTGGATGGCACCATGATCTTGATTTCGGCGTACAGGTCGCCTGGCTTGCCCTTCGGGTTGGGCATCCCCTCCCCGCGCAGACGCAGCCGCCTGCCGGTGGAGGAGCCAGGAGGTACTTTCACTTTCGCCTCGCCGCCCGGTGTTCTCATCGCGACCGTGGCGCCGAGCACCGCTTCCCACGGCGACACCGGCAGGTCGGCGATGATGTCGCGCCCCTCCAACCGGAAGCGCTTGTCCGGCTTGATGCGGACGACCAGGTACAGATCGCCCGGTGGGCCGTCGCCGCGGCCCCGCCCCCCCTCTCCGGCCAGCCGGATACGTTGTCCATCGACCACGCCGGCCGGAATGTTGACGGTGTAGGTGCGGTTGCCGAGGGAGATCTGCCGCTTACCCCCGCGATAGGCCTCCTCGACAGTAAGTTCGAGCTGAGCCTCCTGATCGGCACCCGGGATCGGCCCGAAGCCCCCACCGCCGGCGAATATGTCGCCGAAGAGGTCTTCGATGTTGATGCCCGCTCCCCCGCCGAAGCCTCCGGTGCTGTAGCGGACACGCCCGCCCCCCGGCGCCCCACCGAAGCCACCTCGGCCACCCATCCCGGCGCCGGCCCACGTCTGCTCTTCCCAGTCGTCGGGGACATGCCGGAAATCGTCACCGAACCGGTCATACCGTTTGCGGGTTTCCGGGTCGGAAAGAACTTGGTAGGCCTCGTTGATCTCCTTGAACCTGTCCTCCGCACTGGGATCCTTGTTGACGTCGGGATGGAACTTGCGTGCCAACGAGCGGAATGCCTGCTGAATCTGGTCGGACGTGGCATCCCGGGACACCCCTAGCGCTTCGTAGTAATCGCGGGCCACTTAAAGGTCACTCCTCACGTCGGCTGACGACAACGGCCGCCGGCCGCAGCTGGTTGCTGCCCTCCCCATATCCCGGACGCAATACCTCAACGACAGTGCCGGGGGCGGTACTCGGCACGTCGATCATGCCGACCACCTCATGACGCTTGGGGTCAAAAGGCACACCCGTCTGATCGTCACGCGGGTAACCGAGCTGGTCGAGTACCTTCACTGCCTGATCGAGAATCGTTCGGACGCCTTCTATTATCGCGTTGGACTGCCCGCCGCCGTGTGCGAGGGCACGCTCGAGATCGTCGACGACAGGCAGCCAGGCTCCGGCCACCTTCGATCGCTCGGTGGTTCGTTCGCGGTCTAGTTCGCGGGCGTAGCGCTTGCGAAGGTTGTCCAGATCGGCGACCGCACGCCGCCAGCGGTCTTCCAGTCGCGCCAGCTCGGCACTTGAGTCGGACTCGGCCGCGGGCGGTTCCGGCGCGGCTTGCGCCGCGCCGGAACGCTCGTCCTCGGCAGTCGGATGTTCTTGCGGGCTGGCCATCGGCTAGCTCCGGTCGAACTCGGCATCGACAACGTCATCGTCAGCAGGCTGTGCCGCCTGCCCGTCGGCCTGTCCTTGGCCGTTGGCGTCCGCCGTCTGCGAGGGCTGCAAGCCGTGCAGCATCTGTTGCAGTTCCGATGTCAACTGCTGAAGTCGGTCCAGCGGTGCCTCCTCGCTGATCGCCTGCCGTGCATCGGCGATGAGCATCTCGGCGCGGCCGCGGTCGTGCGGGGCGACGGATTCGCCGAGTTCGGCGAGCCGGCGCTCGACTTGATATGCGGCCGAATCGAGTTCGTTTCGTGCTTCGACGAGCCTGCGCAGTTCCTCGTCCTCGCGGCGGTGCGCCTCTGCTTCGCTGACCATTCGCTCGACCTCGCTCTGATCGAGGTTGGATTGCTCGCTGATCGTGATGCTCTGCTCGGCTCCGGTGTCCTTGTCCCGCGCGGCGACGTTCAGGATGCCGTTGGCGTCGACGTCGAAGGTGACCTCGATCTGCGGCTCCCCGCGCGGTGCGGGCCGGATGTTCTCCAGTTTGAATCGACCGAGAGTCCGGTTGTCTCTGGCCAATTCACGCTCGCCCTGCAGCACCACAACATCGACCGCGGGCTGATTGTCGGCGGCGGTGGTGAATACCTCGCTGCGCCGGGCGGGGATCGTGGTGTTGCGTTCGATGATCTTGGTCATCAGCCCACCCGCGGTCTCCACGCCCAGTGAGAGCGGTGTGACGTCGAGCAACAGGACGTCGGAGACCTCGCCCTTGAGCACCCCGGCCTGGATCGCGGCGCCCATCGCCACGACCTCGTCGGGGTTCACACTCATGTTGGGGTCCTTGCCGCCGGTGAGCCGGCGGACGAGAGCCTGGACGGCGGGGATACGCGTCGATCCGCCGACCAGGATCACCTCGTCTATGTCGTTCGCCGTGACCTTGGCGTCCGCCATCGCCTGCTTGACCGGCCCCATGGTGCGCTCGACCAGGTCGTGGGTGAGATCCTCGAATTTCGACCGGGTGATGGTCATCGTCAGATGCTTGGGCCCGTTGGCGTCGGCGGTGATGAACGGCAAGTTCACCTGCGTCTGCGTCACCGAGGACAGCTCGACCTTCGCTTTCTCTGCGGCTTCGAAGAGCCGTTGGAGTGCTTGCGGATCCGAGCGCAGGTCGATGTTGTTCTCACGCTTGAACTCGTCGGCGAAAAAGTCGACGAGCCTGCGGTCGAAGTCGTCTCCACCGAGATGAGAATCGCCGGCCGTCGCCCGGACCTCGACGACACCGTCGCCGACGTCCAGGAGGCTGACATCGAACGTGCCGCCGCCGAGATCGAACACCAGGACCGTTTCGTGGCCCTTCTTGTCCAACCCGTAGGCCAGCGCGGCGGCCGTCGGCTCGTTGATGATGCGCAGCACCTCCAGGCCGGCGATCCGGCCTGCGTCCTTGGTGGCGTTACGCTGAGCGTCGTTGAAGTACGCCGGTACGGTGATCACCGCTTCTGTGACCCGTTCACCGAGGAACTTGCCCGCGTCGTCGGCGAGCTTGCGAAGTACCAGGGCGCTGATCTCTTCCGGTGAATACAACTTGCCGCGGATATTGAAGCGCGCCTCGCCATTCGGGCCCTCGACGACGTCGAAGCTGACCGCCTTGGCTTCCTCCGAGATTTCATCGAAGCGGCGGCCTATGAATCGCTTCGCCGAATAGATGGTTCCCTTCGGGTTCATGATCGCCTGGCGCCGCGCCAGCTGGCCGACCAACCGTTCGCCGCTCTCGGTGAACGCGACCACCGAGGGGGTTGTGCGCGCACCTTCCGCGTTGGGTATGACGACGGGTTCGCCGCCCTGCCAGGCCGCGATCACCGAGTTGGTGGTGCCCAGATCAATGCCTACTGCCGTTGCCATGCTTCACTCCTTAGGATTGTCAGCCGTGGAGAGCAGCCGCAGTGCCTGGTCGGCCACCTCCACGTCCGCGACGAGGTCGTAGGACCTCGGGACCAGGCTGGATACAGCGTGAAAGTCGCGCCGACCGCGTTGCAGGGCGTGCACGAGTAGCCCCATCAAAGCGCCGACGATCGCACCGAAGATCACGCCATAGAGGGCCAGTAACAGGGCGGTGGTCAGTGGGTCGATCCAGCTAAAGATTCCGAACACCCAGCCGATGAGTGCCCCGACCAGGGCACCGGACGCCGCACCTCGCAGCGCGGCCCCTCCGTAATTGAGCCGGCCGAGAACTTGTTCGACATATTCCAGATCGCGGCCCACGATGGCGACCCGGTTGACCGGAAACTGTTGATCGGAGAGATAGTCGACGGCGCGCTCGGCGTCTGCGTAGTTGTCGAACGTGGCGATAACCTGGCGGGCGGGCTGATTGGGACGTACCGCCGATCTGCTGACTGTCGTATGTGCCATTACTGTCTCCTCACGCGTCCACGGCCTGTTGCTGCCCCGACCCGGCTTGTATGGTCTGCTGGCCTTCGTCGGCACTGTCGGCGGGCGCCGATTTCAACGCCGGCCTGTCCAGTTTTCGCAACGGATCGAACCGCATCAACAGCATTGGCCTCTCCCGAAATTCGCAGTGGTCGCTTTGATTGAGACCGCGATCGGCTCCGACTCTTGGCCGTACTTCGAACGCGTCCCGTGACAAATTCTGGCAATCTCACCCCGTCATCGCGTGCACCCGGCGAGCCGAAAAGTCCTCTGCCGATCTGTCCTCCCAGTACCAGCGCGGCACTGAGTGCGATTTCGCCGGGGATCCGTTTGAGCAGGATGTGGGTAGCCACGGTTTTGCCGCGTCATCGATTGAGTAGTAGTCGAAAGCGGCTGGTGAGGAGCAGCTTGATGTCGGCTGATCGATTCATCCCTGCGGAGATCGCAACATGACTGTCGCGTCGTCAAATGCAACCCCGACAGCCGAGGAGTTGGCCGCGCTTTCCACGCTCGCCTTCGGATGGGTCGATGATGTGACGACGTTGGGCGAAGCCGCTGCTGCCGTGCCCCGGCTCGGGCCGTGTCGCATCGAGGCCACATAACAGGCTCGCCAATGGTTCATGGCAACCATTTCCCACCGGTCAACCCGAACGGCCCGACATCGATCGGATGATCGCGGAATCCGGCGGTGACGGCGCTGTCGGGATTCCCGGACGCGCGTGGGGTTGGGCGTTTCCCCTCCGGCCTCACGATGTGGTGGAGGGCGCCCTTGTCGTCAGCGCCGCCGAGCAACCCTCAAGCAGCCATATCCATTTGTTGACGCTGCTGGCGCATCAGACGGGCGCCGCCCTGGCCCGTGGTGCAAATCATCGGCGAAACGTGCGGTGTACCGAGCAACATGCCAAGGCGCACAGTGACCTCGCCGGCGCACAGAAGCGGTTGAGGGTCCGGACGCGTGTTCACGAGACCATCGAGGCGGCGCTGGGAAGCGGTGAAGGCGAGCAAGCAATCACTGATGCGTTGCATGAACTGATCGGGCTCCCAATAGCTTTGGAGGACCGGTTCGGCAACCTCCGCAGCTGGTCCGGTCCAGGACGCCCGATGCCCTATCCGATGCCGGACCCGCAACGGCGTCAACGCCAACTTGCTGTGCTGGCCGAACGTCACCGTCCCACACGAATGAAGAACCGGGTGGAGGTCCTCATCGTGCCACGCGGGGAGATCCTCGGCGTGTTGGCGATCATCGACCCTGACAAGTTAGTAGCCCAGGACCACCTGGTCGCCCTGCAGTTCGCGTGCACGCTGTTGGGCTACGAGTTGTCGCACCAGCGGAGCTTGGTGGACAGGGAGCTCTCCGTCCGCCGCGAATTCGTTGAGGACCTGCTCGCCGGCACCGACGACGACGGGGCTTTCGCCAGGTCGGAGGCATTGGGGCACGACCTCCGCCCTCCGCATTATGTGGTCGTCGTGCACAGCTCGGCCGCATCTGATTCCGTGGCCACCGGCGCCGGCCGCGCTGCCGCGGCGTTGCACCTGAACAGGCTGCAGGGGCGTAGCGGCAAGCTGGTGGTGCTTCTGACCGAAGGCCGACCAGACCCGCAAGAGTTTTACCGCGCGCTCAGCGAGTTGCTGGGGCGGCATACATGCGCCATCGGCATCGGCTCGCGGTGCGAAGCGCCGTCGGATTTTCCGATGTCGTTCGCTGCGGCGAAACGGGGGCTGAATGTGCGACTGCATTCCGCGGTATCCGCCGGTGCATCGGCCTACGACGAACTTGGCTTCTACCGTCTCATCGACGTAGCCCATGCGGGCGGAGCCGTCGAGGATTTCGTCCGAGAATGGATCGGCGCCCTGCTGGAATACGACTCGACCAAAAAGTCGGAGCTCGTTCTCACGCTGAGTGAACACCTGGAAAGCGGTGGCAATTACGACGATACCGCCGAGGCCCTGCACATCCACCGCAGCACGCTTGTTGACCGTCCCTCTGTGTGACGACCACGGCGGGGGTGATCGTCATTGAAGTTGTCGAAATCCCGGGTCGGGGACGGCGGTCGTCTGCATCATCAGCGTGCCCACGAACGGACCCCGCGCTGGTCTGCTCGCGCAGAGTCCATTTCGGCTCCGGCGCGATGCCGAATCCCGAGATCGTCACAATCGGTGACGGCGGACGCGTCGATTCTGCGGTCGCCCAACACGAACTGACCCCTATCCCGGTTCCCGGGTGATAGGTAAGGCTGGTGGATCATGGACTGGCTCTGCGGTGATCGTCGCGCGCACCGGCGAACTGGCCGAGAAACTGCTCGCCGCCGGCGAACTCCGCTGCCCGCGGTGCCGCGACGGCCAGCTGACTTCTTGGGGCTACGGCAGGCGGCGCTCCGTGCGCGATCACGACGGGACCACGATCACGGTGCGCCCCCGCCGCACGCGATGCCGGTCCTGCTCGTCAACGCATATCGTGATGCCCGCCGCTCTGCAGCCACGCCATGCCGACACCACCGCAGTGATTGGAACAGCATTGCTGCACAAAGCAAATGGACTCGGACACCGGCGTATCGCGGCGACCATGGGGCGGCCGGTGTCCACCGTGCGCCGCTGGCTTCGCCGACTACCGCCAGAGCACCTGGACCGTCTCGCACGCGACGGGACCGAGCAGCTGCTCGCCCTGGACCCCGACACGTTCACCGCGCTGCGCTACCGAGGGAACATGTTGCACCACGCGCTGTCGCTGTTGTCGGCAGCGGCCTACTGGGACCGCCGCCGCTACGCCCTCGGTGAGCCGCCGTGGACCCTGATCGGGATGTACACCCGCGGCCGCCTTCTGGCGCCACCCGGCTGACCCTCCGACGTCCCCGCGCTGCCGCCGGGGGCGTCATCACCATGCCTGCCGACAGTCGTCACCATGACGACCACCGCGTCGCCGCGACGATTACCCCGTCACAATGCAGACCGACCCCCGAAATCACGTCTGCATCCACAGTGACGCCATCGTCTGCATCCTGAGCGACGGCCAACACACGCTACGCTACCGGCTGGCGCGCATCAGTGAACTGACCGGTTGCGACCTGCGCGATGCCAACACCCGCTTCAATCTTCACGCCGCGACCCGGTCCTGGCGTTTCCTCTACCCCCAGCGCACGCGCTAGTCGCGGCACCGGTCTGCGGGGTCAGGCCATCGCTCGTGCTTTACGCTCGCAGGCCGACAGTGTGGCGCCTGTCGTAACGCCAAGGCGCACAGGGTAAGGAGCATTGATCCGGCGGTACTACGCTCTCCTGTGTTTTCTGCTCCGACGGGCTGGTGTCTTGGCAGGTAAGCGAAATCCACCATGGCGCCATAGGAATCGGTTCTCTGAAGATCGGCCTGCTGGCACCTCCGTGGGCCGCGGTGCCGCCATCGTCGTATGGCGGCACCGAAGCGGTCGTCTCGGAGCTGGCGGTCGGGCTGATTGCGGCCGGCCACGAGGTGATGCTCTACGCTACCGGCGACAGCACGGCTCCCGTGCCCCTCGTGCGCGCCACGGCCAGTGCGACCTGGGACCGAATAGGCCACGGCGAAGTCGAGCTGCCACACGTGATGGGCGGTTACGAAGCACTCACCGGGTGCGACATCATCCACGATCACACCCTTCTCGGACCGGCTTGGGCCCTTGCCAATGGTTGCGATCGTGTTGTCACCACCTGTCACGGCCCTTTCGGCGGCGAGCTCAGCGCGATATACCGCCGCTACGCCAAGCGGATACCGGTCGTCGCCGTCTCGCACAACCAGGCCCGACGAGCGCCGGAGGTGATGATCGACCGGGTGATCCACCACGGCCTCGATCCAACGGCCTACCCCGACGGCGACGGCGACGGCGGTTTTCTTCTGTTCCTCGGAAGAATGACAGCCGATAAGGGAGTTCGGCAGGCGGTGCTGGCCGCACGCGCAGCGGGCCGGCGTCTCATTGTGGCCGCCAAGGCTCGCGAGAAATCGGAGCAGGCGTACTACCACGACCAGATAGAGCCGTTGCTCGACGACAACGTCGAGTTCATCGGTGAAGTCGGCGGGCAGGACAAGCTGGCCCTTCTCGGTGAGGCGTCTGCGCTTCTCAATCCCATCCAATGGCCAGAACCCTTCGGGTTGGTGATGATCGAGGCACTGGCCTGCGGTACGCCGGTCATCGCCTGTCCGAACGGTGCGGCGCCCGAAATCGTCGATGACGGAGTCACCGGCTACCTGTGCAGCGGGAAAGACGCTCTCGTCCGCGCTATCTGCAACGTCGATCACCTCAGCCGACGGGCCTGCCGCGAGGCGGTGATCGAGCGGTTCTCAACCGCTCGCATGGTCAGCGATCACCTCGCGCTCTATCACGAGTTGGTGACGCGGTGACGTTCGTCGACGGCGAAGACTGTGCGTCCGGCGCCTGGGCGTCGGGAACCGGTCCGCCGGTGACCGGCGACACCGGCGCGGTGACCCTACTGGAAGGGAGTACGTTCTGCATCTCTTCGCACGCGGGGGATGTTCAGCGGGACCGACCACACGGTCTGTTCATCGCAGACACCCGTGTCCTGTCGTGTTGGCGGTTGGCCATCGACGGCCAGCCTGTTGAGAACCTGTCAACCGTCCAGGAATCCACCGAGCCCTAGCGGGCGATGTTCATCGGACGCACACCGCCCCGGCCATGGGCTGCCGACAGCACCATGCTCGTGCTGCGCACCCGCTATATCGGTGACGGTATGCGGGAGGACGTTGTGCTACGCAACTTCGGGCACGAACCGGTGAGTGTCACGCTGACGATGGCTGTCGACGTCGACTTCGCCGACTTGTTCGCGGTGAAGGAGGGACGCGTCACCGCACCCCACGGGATCTCCGTTGATCTCGCCGCCGACGCCATGACCTACACCATGGCCGCGCCGGGCGGCACCCACGTGGCGCGAATCGCCGCCACCGGCGAGCCGTCCGTCACACCGGGAAGATTCACCTTCAAGGTTCTGGTGGGGGGACGAGCGGAGTGGTCGACATCGTTCGGCGTGGCCACCGCATCGCCGGGCGGTCAGGTCGGCGCTTCCTTCCAGTCCCGTGAACCCGGCGATGTGGGCACGCCCGCACACAGGCTGCGGGCCTGGCGGTTGTCCAGCCCGACGGTGTCGACGCCCGACGGGGCCTTCAAAGCAGCACTTGAATCGGGAGCCAGCGACCTGGGTTCGCTGCAGATCGAAGATCCCGAGCAACCGGATTGTCCCATCCTTGCCGCCGGCGCCCCATGGTTCATGACGCTGTTCGGACGTGACTCGCTACTCACGGGGTGGATGGCGCTCGGGATCGACGCCCGCCTGGCGTTGTGCACGCTGCGCACATTGGCCCGCATGCAAGGCAGGCGCGTCGATCCCCTCACCGAAGAACAACCCGGGCGGATCCTGCACGAGGTCCGGCTGGGCCGAGAAGCGAAGCTGGCGTTGGGCGGAGATGACCAGCTCATCACCTTGGGCGAGGACGTCGGCATCACAGATCCCACGTTCGCCGCTGAGATCAGGGAAGGCTGGCGATCGGCATCGTCATGCATGCCGGCGACGACGAACAACCTATCGTCTAACTCACAGCTGGTGCCATGCTTCACTCCTTATGGTTGTCAGCCGTGGAGAGCAGCCGCAGTGCTTGGTCGGCCACTTCGACATCGGCGACGAGGTCGTAGGACTTGGGGACCAGGCGGGAAACGGATTGAAAGTCGCGCCGACCGCGTTGGAGGGCGTGCACGAGCAGCCCCATCAAAGCGCCGACGACCGCTCCGAAGATCACGCCATAGAGGGCCAGTAACAGGGCGGTGGTCAGTGGGTCGATCCAGCTGAAGATTCCGAACACCCAGCCGATGAGTGCCCCGACCAGGGCACCGGACGCCGCACCCCGTAACGCGGCCCCTCCGTAATTGAGCCGGCCGAGAACTTGTTCGACATATTCCAGATCGCGGCCCACGATGGCGACCCGGTTGACCGGAAACTGCTGATCGGAGAGATAGTCGACGGCGCGCTCGGCGTCTGCGTAGTTGTCGAAGGTGGCGATAACCTGGCGGGCGGGCTGATTGGGACGTACCGCTGATCTGCTGACTGTCGCATGTGCCATTACTGTCTCCTCACGCGTCCACGGCCTGTTGCTGCCCCGACCCGGCTTGAATGGCCTGCTGGCCATGATCGGCGGTAGCGACCTGAACCTTGCGAGGCTTACTCTGCTCTGACACCGGGATGGTCAACGTCAGCACCCCGAGGTCGCAAACTGCGCTGAGCTTGCCCGGATCGAGATTGTCACCGAGAAACAACTGCCTACGGAACTCGCCCTGCGGCCGCTCGTCAATGATCAACTCGTCGCCCTCCTGCCTCAGCGGGCGGCGCCGCGCGGTGACCTCAATGACGTTGCGTTCCACGGTGACATCGATATCGCTGCCCTGCAGACCGGGTACATCAAGGGCCACAATGACCTGGTCGCCGCGCCGAAACGCCTCCATCGGAAGAGTGCGCGCATTGCGCGCGCCGGCCATGGCCTGGTCGGCCAGCCGGTCGAGTTCGCGAAACGGATCGAATCGCATCAAAGCCATGACTTCTCCTAAGAATCCAAGGGTGGCTCGGCTGTACCGGAAGCGCCGACGACCGACAGCCTGCAACGCGCTGGCCGTCAATAACCTCCGAACAACCAGTATTGCAATCCGATTTCGGCCCGCGCATGCGCCCAACGAGCCTGAAATATCGTTCAGGATTGATCCTGTCAGCACGAGTGGACGCAGCCGATGTGCCGATTACCAGCTCCGCCCGGGAAGGGCCCGCCGCCCGTCCCGTCACGCCATGCCTGCGGGGATTGACCTCGCTATGCCCCTGTCGCCGTGGTGATTCAGGCGCTACCGGCGCCACGTCTGAGCCGAAGCCGTCGATGTGCTCGCAGGGCAGCTTGCGGCCGGCGCCTCCGGAAGGATCAAGTCAAACGCAACACGCCGACTTGTGATTCGGCAGTGATATCTCGGCTCATGCAGCCGTGACCCCGATTGCGGCTAGTCAGCAGAGACCGGCACACTGACGGATACTTCGCCGACATGTGCGAACCGGAACGTGAAATCGTAGATGAGCCCATTGCTGATCGGCTTGGTCAGTAACACAGTTGCGGTGGCAGTGTTGGCGGGTTTGACCGCTGCCAGCGCGTCGGCATGCACCATGCGGTCCGGGCTGTCGACGATCAGTACGCCACTGGCCGGCACTGTGGTCTTTCCGACCACAGTGACGGCACCGATGTCAGTGCTGACCGCCGCGAGGGTGTCCGCGGTATCAGGTGATTGGTTGGTGGCTACCAGCACCAGGTGGACGGTCTTGCCCGGCTGCACCGCATAGCTGGTTTGCTGGGCACGTATCCGGATGTAGCGCAACGCGATGTCACCGGAGTCAGCCATGGAGCCATTGACATCCGGCGCCATCGAGGCGGTTTGCGACTGTTGCCCGGCGCCGCAGCCGCCCAGCGCAGAAGCGGCAATCAGCACGCCCACCGCCATCGCAGCTCGGGACCGTGGTATCGACGGGTTCACGATGTTGTCCGATCGGTTGAAGACGGCCAGCTAGACCTGTGGCTATCCAGGTCACAGCTCAATTTTCCTTTGGCCAAGACGATCAGGGCGTCGTCTGAGCGGTCCAAGAGACCGCACCCGGAGTTGATCCGTCAGGCCGAAGAGGTCGTCGCCAGGTCCTGGGACACTGTCCAATCCGTGGCCGCTGTCAGCGGCGCAGGGTGGATCCCCATCTGACACAACGGGCAACCAGAACCGACATGAAATCGGCGGTATCCGAGGGCTCTATTCCCAGGACAGGAGGCGCGGTCATGGTATCGAAAGCCTTGTTGGTGCTACTCGAAGCCCACCCGGGCAAGGGAGATGCGGTCGAAGACCTCTTGGCGTGGGTGCGGTTGCTCGTCGAAAAGGAACCTCGCACCAAACCGTGGTTGGCGGTGCGGTTCGACGCGTCGACATTCGGGATATTCGATGCCTTCCCCGACGACGAGGCGCGGCGAGTCCATTTGACGGGACCGGTCGGCCAGGAACTCAAACAGAAAGCTGACCTGTTCGCCTCGCCGCCCCAGATCATCCACCTCGACGTGATCGCCGACAAGCTGTGACCCTGGCGGCGGCCGCGGCGCTTGCCTGTCCTCGCAGTGCCGCGATGGCTGGCACCGTCAGCGTCCGTCTCGCGGAGGCTAAGCCTCGATCCACTGATGAATTGGGGTAGGTGTGCCTCGCTGGGCTGTTGAGGGCTGGTCCTGGTCGCGGGCAGGGGGTATCTGCTGGTCTGTCCAGCTGTTCCTGTGCGCTCCGGTCGGGCCTTTCGGCATATGGTCAGGTGGTGGCGATTTCTGGTGGGCTGTAGCCGATGGTGTTGCGCCACAACGTGAGCCAGTGCTCTGTCCAGGGCCAGTGCGCTGGTAGGTGCAGGATAGGTTGGCGTTGCGGACGGGCCAGGCGGGCCGGGATAGTGATTATCTTGCGGCGCA
This sequence comes from Mycobacterium sp. SMC-8, assembly GCF_025263565.1. Lineage (NCBI taxonomy): Bacteria > Bacillati > Actinomycetota > Actinomycetes > Mycobacteriales > Mycobacteriaceae > Mycobacterium > Mycobacterium sp. SMC-8. The sequence continues at coordinate 4,954,775 of NZ_CP079865.1, read as the reverse complement.
GTGTCGCCCCGCGGGCGACCGCGTGGGCACCTCCGGCCAGGACGCCGACGGCGCGCAGCAGGTTGTGGGCGATCGCGGCGCACAGGATCCAGGCCGAGTTCGCGCCGAACCGCCCCGAGGGCATGTGCGCCAAAGGTCCGTCGATGAGGTCGGCGAACACGGTTTCGATGATGGCGTGGCGGCGATGAGTGATGTCAGCGGCGTCGACGGGTTCGTCGGAATTGGTGAAGAACGGGTGGTACCGCCACACCGGAAACAGCGCATCGAGGAACCGCGCGTCTTTGACCCGGCGCACGACCAACCGGGCGGTCACCGGAGTCTTGGTGGAACCGAAGGCTGTGTAGGTGGTTTCGGCGACTTCGGCATCGGAGATCCAGGCGCCGGTGTCGGGGTCACGCACAGCACCGGGATAGTTCACCGGGGTCCACGCGGTCTCGGGAATTGCGTCAATGGCGGCGGCAACTGCGGCGGTCTTGGTCAGCACCAGCGAGAACCGGACACCTGCTCGGTGGCAGGCGGTGACCACGGTGCTATTGCCGTAGGCCGAATCGCCACGCACCAGGATCTGCCCGGTGACCCCGGCAGCACGGGCGGTAGCGGCCGCTTGAGCGATCATGCGGGCTGCGCCCTTGCCGGAGTTGGCCTTGCCCGCCCGCAACCTCGCCCCGGCGATCACCGGCGCACCGTGGTCGGTGCTGATCGTGGTGATCAACGGTGAGAGGCCTTTGCGCAGGATCTGCCTGCCGGCGATCTTGGTGTGTCCGTAGCTGGCGCCCTGCTTGGCGTGCCCGTAGACCGGGCGTAGTAGTGAGTCGATGTCGATGAACGCCCGTCCGTCGGCGCCGGGCAACAGATCGACACGCCCGCACAGCGCGGCCAGGTGTTCGCGCAGGACAGATTCGAGCTGGCGGGCATGCCCGAAGGTGAACTCCCGCAATAAGGTTCCGATCGTCGACGGGGCGTACACACCACCGAAGAGGGTCTTCATCCCACCCGAGCGCACAACGTCTAGGTCATCAATGCTGTCCGCGCCGGCGCACATCCCGGCGATCAGCGTGGTCAGCTTCGGTGACGGATGGGCCGCACCCGAACGGATCCGCTCACAGGTGAACCGGATCTTGTCGGCCAATAGCTGCGACAGACCGGTCTGGCCGGCCAGGGTCATCACCGGCACCAGCCCGGCGCACGACACGAGATGTGCATCATCGAAGACCGCCGACGACACGGCGAACCTATGGGACACTTGCACCGGAAGTGCCTTTCTGAACGTGGGCTGATCGAAGTGTGGTAACTCCAATCATCCCAGCTCAAAGGGCACTTTCCTTACATCAACACCCTCCGAACAGGCGATTCATCGGTGGGTCGAGGCTAAGTGGGCGTCACGAATTCGACCTGCTGCGACGAAGACGGGCGCACGGCGCCGTAGCAGCCTGGTTGCCGGACGCCGCGTAATCGTCTCCCTCGTCGGTCAAAAACATGGCCACCGACCGCTCAAGATCGCAATGACCCTGTATGCAGATGAGGAGAAGCAATGAAAGTTGTTGTGTACGAAGGGCCCATGCAGGTCCGCGTCGAGGACGTCGCGGAACCGGTCATCGAAGCGCCGACCGACGTACTCGTCCAAATTACGACCACGAACATTTGCGGGTCCGACCTTCACATGTACGAGGGTCGGACGGCGATGGAAACGGGCAGGGTCCTCGGCCACGAGAACCTCGGCGAGGTCGTCGAGGTTGGCAACGCGGTGGTCTCGGTAAAGGTCGGCGACCGGGTCTGCCTGCCGTTCAATATCAGCTGCGGCTTCTGTCGCAATTGCGAGAAAGGACTGACGGCCTTCTGCCTGACCAACAATCCAGACCCGGGCATGGTTGGGGCGGCCTACGGTTTCGCGGGTATGGGCCCATACAACGGCGGGCAAGCCGAGTACCTGCGGGTACCGTTCGGCGACTCGAACTGCTTGAAGCTCCCCGAGGACGCGCAGGAAAAGGAAACCGACTACGTCATGCTGTCGGACATCTTTCCGACGGGCTGGCACTGCACCGAGCTTGCCGGACTTCAACCCGGCGATACGGTCGTGATTTTTGGTGCAGGCCCGGTCGGTTTGATGGCCGCCCATTCGGCGATGATCAAGGGCGCCGCCAAAGTGATGATCGTGGATCGTCATCCCGACCGGCTCAAGCTGGCCGAACAGATCGGGGTCATCGCGATCGACGATTCGAAGGGACCTGCCGTCGATCAGGTCCTGGAACAGACCAAAGGCGCTGGCGCCGACTGCGGTTGCGAATGCGTCGGTTATCAGGCGCATGACCCCCAAGGCCATGAGGATCCGTCGATGGTCATCAACGATCTCGTGCGCGCGGTGAAGTTCACCGGCGGAATCGGCGTGGTCGGCTTGTACCTGCCCCAGGATCCCGGCGCGCCGGACGAAGATAAAAAGAAGGGCAGGATCACTTTCGAGATGGGCACCTTCTGGGTCAAGGGCCAACGGATGGGAACTGGGCAGGCCAACGTCAAGCGCTACAACCGCGAATTGCGAGAACTGATCCACCAGGGCAGGGCCAAGCCATCATGGATCGTCTCTCACGAGCTGCCGTTATCTGATGCCCCGAACGCGTACCAGCACTTCGACGCCCGCGACAACGGTTGGACAAAGGTGGTGCTCAAGCCGCGGCTCGCGTCAGCCTGACACCTCTGGAATGACGCCCTTCCCGATCTACACGCGGTGTTTCGGCCACCAACTTGCCTCTCCTAACAGTGTCGCGATGGCAGGCACCGTCAGCGTCCGCACAACAAGCGTGTCGAGCAGCAGACCGCAGCCGATGACGAAGCCCATCTGAATCATGATTCCGATGGATCCCACCATCAGCCCGAACATGCTCGCCGCGAAGATGAATCCGGCCGATGTGATGACCGAGCCGGTGCTGGCGACGGTACGCATCACTCCCACGCGGATGTTGTTGGCCGATTCCTCGCGAAGGCGTGAGATGAGCAGCATGTTGTAGTCCGCACCCACAGCCACGAGGATGATGAACGACAACAGCGGGACGGGCCACGCGATGTCCTGACCCAGGCCGTACTGAAAGACCAGCACGCCCATGCCCAGCGCGGCGGCGTAGTTGAGCACGACGGTGGCCAGCAGGTAGATCGGTGCCAGTACCGCCCGTAGCAGCGCCACCAGGATCAAGGCCACGATGACGAGAGTCGCGATGGCCAGTTGCAGAAAGTCGCGCCCCATCAACCGTTGGATGTCGGTGTTGATGGCCGGGAATCCCGCCATGGCCACGCTGGCTTCGGCCAGCGACGTGTTCGGTGTCGCCGCTGCTGCGACGTCGGTGATGTGCTTTCCAAGCGTCATCGCCTCTGCGGTATAGGGATCGAACTGAGATTCGATGACAAACCGTGCCGTTCTGCCGTCGGGTGAGATGAATTGCCGGGCAACCTTTGCGAAGTCTTCGTTCTGCAGCGCGCTGGCCGGCAGGAAGAAGCCTGTCGCTGCGTCTGACCCGGCCGTGCCGCGCGCGGAGTCCTGCAGTTGTGCCGCGATCTGGCTCATCCCGCCCAGCATTTCGATATTGCTGTCCACCAGGGTGTGCACTCCGACGGCCAGCGCCCGCGCACCTGCGGCGAGCTGTCCGATGCCGCTCTGCAGGCGTGCGATCTGCGCGGGCAGGTCGGCGCCAGGTCCGCCAAGGACATCCATGCTCCGGTCCAGGGAATCCGCGGCACCCTGCAACTGGGTGATCGCCTCCGACGTTGAGAAATCCGCGCCCTGCGCGGCCAATTCGTCCCCCAGAACTGCGATCTGGTTGAAGAATCCCGCGTGGCGCAGCGCCACCAGCGTCTGGACGTGGTCGCGCAACGCCCCGCACTCCGCTGTGGCCGCACAGAGCGGCGAGGCGCCGAGTGTGGCCGCCAGCGGATCGATGACGGCGATCGCCCCGGCTGCCCGTTCAGCCAGCGGGCGCATCTGCAGTCCGTCCTTGACGACACGGTCGACGTTGGGCCCCATGGCAGTCAACTGCTGCAGTGCCGGCCGATAGCGCTGAATCGTCTGACCGGCCTGCTGTGCCTGATCGAGCAGACCGGTCAGCGGTCCCAGCGCAGACCGTACGCTGCTGTCGAGCTGGGTGAGACCGTCGGCCAATTGATCGGCGCCGTCCGTCAACTTCGCCAGATCGTGCTTGCGGGCGTCACCGTCGGCGACGGCGTCCGCGAGCTTGTCGCCGATCTGTCCGTTCTGCCACGACAGCTGCGCCTGATCCAGCCGCTCCCCTGTCGGGCGGGTGACGCCGACGACGCGATCGACCCCGGGTATCTGGGAGACCCGCGACGCCATTTCGTCGAGATCGGCCAGGCCCCTGCCGGTGCGCAGGTCCGTCGGCGACTCCACGACGAGGAACTCGGAGATGATGACGTCTTTGGGAAAGTGCCTGTCCAGCAATCGATAACCCTCATTGCTGGCAGTGGTGGATGGCTGCCCCTTGCGGTCGTCATAGCTCATGCGCAGGGTGAGCGCCACACCGCCGAATGCCAGGAGCAGCACGAGGCTGATCACCAGCAGCGGCACCGGCTTGCGGACCACCATCACCGCGATCCGATTCCAGTAGGCGCGCGTTCGGTCCTTGCGGGGTTCGCCGATGCCACGCTTGGCCGCCAGCACCAACACCGGCGGCAAAAGCGTCACCGTTGCCAGGCACCCGACCATCACCGCCACCGCACATGCGGGGCCCGACGTGGCGAAGATGGTCAGTGTCGCGAACGCCATGGCCACGAACGCCAGGGCAACGGTCGCCGCTGAGGCCAGGATGACACGACCGATCGTCGCCGTCGCGTTGATCACCGCCTGGTCCGGAGCCACGCCCTGGCGTCGTTGCTCGTGGTACCGGCTGATCAGGAACACCGAGTAGTCGGTGCCGGCGCCCAACAGAATCACGGTCATGAACGCGATGGTGAACTGCGAGACCGGCATTCCCAGTTCGCCTAGCGCCGACAGGACTCCCCGACCGACTCCGAGGCTGACGCCGATGACGAGCAACGGCAGCAGCGCGGTGAACACCGAGCGGTAGACCATCAGCAGGATCGCCGCGATCAGGCCGGCGGTGGCTACCGAGATGAACAGCAGATCCCGTTCCGCCGCGACGATCTGATCGCTCATGGTGGCAGCCGGACCGGTGACGTAGGTGACCGTCGACGTGCCGTCGAAGGCATGGGCGGCGATCTCGCGGATCGACGCGACGGATTCGGCGGCCCGCGGCCCGCCCAGCGTCCCCGCAATGCCGACCGGCAGATACCAGGCCTTTCCATCGGCGCTCACTGCTTGGCCGGCGGTGACGGGATCGGCGAGCAGGTCTTGGACCAGTGGCACGTTCTCCGAGTCGGCGCGCAACGCGGATACCATTGCGGCATAACGCTCCCGCGCCGACGGGGTCAACCCTTCTGGATTCTCCATCGCGACGACCACCGTCGTCGTCGACCCCTCCTCGCCGAACGCCTTGCCCATCCGGTCCAGCGTCTGGAACGACGCCACGTCGCGTGGGATCGGGTCCAGCGACTGTTGTTTGACCACAGTTTCCAATTGCGGAAACAACATCGCGAGAACCACGGCCAGACCCACCCAGGTGCCGATGACGATTCCCTTGTGCGTGACGGCGAACCGCCCCACCCCGGCCAGGCGGACGCTGTAGGCATCCTCGTGCGGCGGACGCTTCACCATGGCCCCGCCGGCATCGTGTGGTCGGATCTGCTGTCAGTCATCTCGCCTCCTGAGGACGGTCGCGCGGCTACGGCATCGCGCCTCATCGGCACCGCTTGCAACGTGCGACATATTGCGTCGAGTGTTGCACAGCGTCTAGGGTGAGGCCTCATGCACACCCTGGGATCCCTCGACGTCGAGGGCATCGACTTCGCTTTCGACGATCAACCAGACCTCCACGCTGTGCTCGCCCGCCTCCGCAAGCGCAGGCCGTACGCGATCGTGCCGTTTGCCGGAGTCAGTGCGGTCTTGTTGTTGACCGACGAGCTGGTCCGGGCGGCCTTCCGCGATGAAGCGACATTCCCCGCAGCACCGGTGTATGCGATGACCACCGAACCCGTGTTCGGCAGGACCGTGCTCAGCATGTCGGGCGCCGAGCATCGCGCCAGCCGCGGCGTGGTGTCGGCGCCGCTACGGCGCAGCCGCGTCCAGGACTACCTGGAGCCGGTGATCGAACCGGTCATCAACGAGCTGATCGACCAGTTCGCTGCCCGCGGCACCGCCGATCTGGTCGTCGAATTCACGCACCGCTACTCACTGCTGATCATCAGCCGCCTGCTGGGGTTCCCTGTCGACGACGAAGCCAAGATCCACCGCTGGGCGCAGGCGATGATCCAGTACCCCTTCGACCCGCCGACGGCGGTCACCTGTGCCGCCGAATTCACCGCCTACGTCGCTCCGCTACTGGCCGCGCGCCGCCGGGAACCTGGCGACGACATGATCTCCATGTTGGTCACCGAAACCACTGAGGACGGCGAGCATCTCTCAGACGAGGAGATACTCACGTTCCTGCGGATGCTGTTTCCACTCGGCGCCGACACCACCACGCTGGCTCTGGGCAACATCTTGTCGGCGCTGCTCAATCATCCCGACCAACTGGACCTACTGCGCTCTGACCCGGACCGCTACCTCCAGTCGGCGATCTGGGAGGGCCTGCGATGGGAGCCCGCGGTCGGGATGTTGCCGCGCGCCTGCCCTGAGGCCACAACGTGGCAGGGGATCGACATCCCAGCTCTGACCCCGATGATCTTCGCGATCAACGCCGCCAACCGTGACCCGGCCGTGTACCCGCGGCCCGACGACTTCGACATCACCCGCAACGTGATGCCGACCGTGTCGTTCGGGCAAGGCCGCCACAGCTGCATCGGGAACTGGCTGGCCAACACCGAACTTCTCGCCGCGCTGCGGGCCCTGATTGAGCGGTTGCCCGATCTCGCGCTCGACCCCCGCCACGCCGAGACCTCCACCATCACAAGCCAAGTCGGCACCACGCTGCGTGGGCCCAATTCCTTGCGGGTGACATTCACGCCGACGAGAAGCCGGCCGGACGCCGCGATGTAGGCGCGTCGCGGACTCGGGTTAGCCTCGACGTTTCGTGAAATAGGCTGTTGACACGACCTGTAATGCACGGAAGTGCCTGTCCTGTTTGAGAAAATGTGACTTGTCTAGGGTCCATGTTCACAAAGCGGGAAGGCACTCCGTAGGTGAAGCGTAGCGCGGTTCGTTCTCTGCTGGTGGATTCAGGTCGCGAGTCGTTGGTCTCGTCGGCCGGCGGGCTGCTGTTGGCTCGGACGCTGCACGTCTCGGGACTGGAAAAGGCCATGTCAGAGGTCTTGAAGCGGTGGCGGGCACCACGAACCCTGCACGACCCGGCCAAGGTGCTCACCGATGTCGCGATCGCGGTGGCACTCGGCGGTGACTGTGCCGCCGATATCGCGGTGGTGCGTGCTCAGCCCGAGCTGTTCGGGGCGGTGGCCTCCGATGCCACCGTGTCACGTCTGATCGCCACGCTGGCCGGCGACGTCGATGCCGCCGTTGCGGCGATCCGCGCGGCCCGGGCAGCAGCCCGCGCGCACATATGGCGGCGCCAGCAACCGCTGGCCGGTACCTCAGGCAGCCAGGTCATCGTCGATCTGGACGCCACCCTGGTGACCGCCCACAGCGACAAACAGGGCGCCACCCCAACCTTCAAGTACGGATACGGGTTTCATCCCATGCTCGCCTTCGTCGACCACGGCAGCCACGGATCCGGTGAAGCCCTGGTCGGGTTGCTGCGACCCGGCTCAGCCGGCTCCAACAGCGCTGCTGACCACATCAGTGTCCTGGATGCCGCGTTGGCCCAACTGCCCGAACCCGAACGGGCCCGGGTGCTGGTGCGCACCGACACCGGTGGCGGGGTCAAGGACTTCCTGCACCACATCACCGACCTGGGACTGCAGTACTCAGTCGGGTTCTACGGCATGCCCCCGATCGTCGAAGCGCTGCGCCGGGTCCCGCGGCGGGCGTGGCGGGCTGCCCTCGACGGCGACGGCACACCACGCGAGGGCGCCCAGGTCGCTGAGTTGACCCGCTACCTGCCCGACACGCTGAAAGGCTGGCCGGCAGGGATGCGGGTCATCGCCCGCCGAGAACGTCCCCATCCCGGCGCGCAGTTGCGCCTGACCGATGACAACGGGTGGCGGATCACGTGCTTTGCGACCAACACCCGCGGTTGGTCGATCTGCGATCTCGAAGTCCGGCACCGTCAACGCGCCCGCGCGGAAGACCGCATCCGCAACCTCAAAGACACCGGACTGACCAACCTGCCGTTTCACGGGTTCGCCCAGAATCAGATCTGGCTGGAGATCACCCTGCTGGCCGCTGACCTGCTGGTCTGGACCCAAGTCCTGGCCTTCACCGGCCACCCGGCCAGAGGCTGGGAACCCAAACGACTACGCCTGCGCCTGCTTGCCGTCGCCGGACGCATCATCACCTCAGGGCGTCGCCGCTACCTACGGCTGCCAAGAGGCTGGCCGTGGAGCGACCTCATCGAATTCGGCTGGACCGCACTGCAACCCACCTAAAACACAGAAACCATTCCGACGAGCAAAGGACCCAGGAGCACCGGCGAGACGCAACGCCGGAACCCCAGGCCGCCCACGTCAGAACCGCCCACCCACGCCACGAAAAGACCTCAACTACCCGCCACGTGAAAGATCGAGGTTAGTCGGCGAATGAACCGGATGCTGCGAGGCGTTCGCTAGGTTGTCTTCAGGGTGGCCTCAACGGACGGAGAGAATCGTGGCACCGCGCCGACTTCGCGTCACTGGGCAGGTCTCTCGTCCGGCTCCCTGGGGTGACCGACCACCGGTCGACGACGACGAGGCACGCCGGCGCCTACTGGACGCGGCCGAGGTCTGCTATGAGCGCCGCGGCGTCAGTCGGACCACCGTCGATGACATCGCCAAAGAGGCCTTGGTGCACCGCACAACGGTATATCGGTACTTCGGGACCCGCGACGACGTCCTTGCTTTCGTGCTTCTGCGCGAGACAGCCGGAGTCATCGACAGCGCCGAACAGGCGCTGCTGCGAGTCGGACCCTTTGGTGAGCGCCTGCTCGACGCGTTGGACGGCGCGGTCGGAGCCGTCGAAGAGTCCCGTTGGCTCAGCGTGCTGTTTTCCCCGGAAAGCCTGACCATGACGGTTTCCGCCGCGGCGTCGGGAGCGTTCCGCGACCGGATCCGCGACGTGTTGCGACCGCATGTCGAGGCAGCCAAGGCCGGCGGCGAACTGCGTGAACAACTCGACCCCGATGCCGTCGCCGACTGGCTGGTGCGGGTGGCGCAGATGCTGCTGATGGAACACCTCACGGTGCGTTCCGACGAGACCAGGCCCGACCGCCGCGCGCTGCTTCGCGACTTCGTCATCCCCGGCATTCTCAACCCGACCCCACAGCGCTGACAGCTGGAGCGGCAGGCTGACACTTCATCTGCCTTCGAAGGACGATTCGGATGCTGCTTGATGGTCCTTACGGGTCGACGACTGCGGCCGGATCGTGAGGCAGAGTACCGATGGGCGGGTTCGCCGCCTCCTCGACGGGCTCGGAAAGGAATCTCACCGTGACGACACAGGCTGGTCTGGAGCAGAAGGAACGGGACTTTCTGGCGAAGTGCGTAAGTGATGCCTACACGATGCTGGACCTGCTCCCCGGCGTAGATCCGAACGGTCCGGCTTTGGTGTGGCTGGCGGATCAATTCCTCACCCTGCGTCGGGGCGACTGCCCACCTGCGCATGCGATGACGCCCTGATCACCCTGCTGCAGTTCGCACTGGCGCCTGCCGAACGAAGGCGCGCCGGCCTCGTCAGGGGATGATCATCCGGACAGCTCCGGCTGTAGTGCCCTGGCGGTGAGCCGCCGCCTCTCGGCCAATGCGCCGTTGGTCCAGGAGGCTTCGTGTTGCGCCCCATTGTTCTTGGCGGTAACTCGTCCGTACCGCATCCCGTGGGAATAGGCTGTCGGTGCCGGGCGCCGGGCGGGCACTTTTGGACCGTAAACGCGGTTCGAGTCGCCAGCGACGGGTATCCCTCGGCAGTAGCGCATCGGCGGCCTACGCCGTGGTAACAGAAGGACTCGGTCAGCGCGGCCACTTCACCATGAATGCCGAATCGCTCAGCCCGCCAGGGCAGAGTTGGCAAGCCGGACTGGTTTCGCCAGCGCAACTGGCCGCGCTCTCGCGCGTCGACTACGGTGACTGTGACACTGGCGGGATCTTCGAGGTTGCCACGGGCGCAGTCGGAAACGTCTCACCCTGTGAGGTGAAGGCCAGTTACAGGTGTGTAGACCGTGAGTTCGCTCGCTTTCCACGTTCCCAGCCCGAGTATCCCGAAATTGAACGACAGCTTCGTGAGTCCGGCTGCGACAGGCAGGTCGATGTAGAGGACGGACGGTGGGGGTGGGGGCTTGCGCTGCGTCACCAGAGCTCCGCTCTGGGTTGCCTGGTGCTCAGTGCCGTCAGCGCCCCGTCGGAAAACCACATGCTGTTGCTGAATATCCTTGCGCAGCAAGCCGGCGCCGCCCTGGCGTATGCAGCATTGCGCGACCACAACATCGGCTATGCCGGCCTGCTGGCGAAGGCGAACAGCGAACTGGAGAAAACGAATCGCGAGCTCGCCACGTCTGTTTTGCGGTTGCAACGCCAAACCAACATGCAGGAGATTCTGAGCTCGGCGGTGGCAGCGGGAACGGGGGAACTGGGTGTCGCGGATGCGCTGTATGCCCTGACGGGGCTGTCTGTGGGGTTCGAGGACAGGTTCGGCAACCTGCGCTGCTGGGCCGGACCTGGAGAGCCCCACCCCTACCCTAAGCAGACAACGGACGAGCGCGCCCTGTTGCTGCACGAGCTGGCGGCACAGAACGGTTCGGCGCGGATCGGAGGCCGCGTGCTCGCGCTTGTCCAGTCCCGAGGTGCGGTCCTCGGAGTCCTGGCATTGCAGGACTCGGGGAACACGGTAACCGAAGACAGCTTGGTCGCGCTGTGCTTCGGCGCCAGGGTGCTCGCGTTGGAGCTTGCCCACAAGCGAAATCTCGCCGAAATGGAACTCAATCTGCGCCGCAATCTGGTCGACGATCTGCTGGCAGGCACCGATCGGGACGGTGCGTACGCGCGTGCCGATGCCCTCGGCCATGACCTGCGGCGCCCGCACTACGTGGTGGCGGTGCAAACCCCCGGTCACGCAGACAGCGCGGTCGCAACCGTCGCTGGGCGCGCAGCGGCTGCGTTGCACCTGAGCTACCTGCAGGGGTTCCGCGAGGGCCTGGTGGTGCTGCTCACCGACGGCCGTCCGGACCCGCGGGCGTTCTACCACGCGATCACTGAAGCCCTCGGTGAGGCCAGTAGTGTGATCGGCATCGGCACTCGTTGCGAAGTGCCCGACGACTTGCCGCGGTCCTTCGTCGAGGCGCGTCGCGCCCTGAACATCCGGCTGCGCTCGGCCAATCCTCACGGCGCAGCGGCTTTCGACGACCTCGGCTTCTATCGTCTGATCGCCGCCGCCCATGAGGGCGCGACGGTTGAAGCCTTCGTCCACGAATGGCTGGGCGCACTCCTGGATTACGACGAGAGCAGAAGCTCCGAATTGGTCTTGACGCTCAGCGATTACCTGGAATGCGGTGGAAACTATGACGAGTCCGCAGCCGCACTGCACATCCATCGCAGCACGCTGCGTTACCGGCTGGCGCGCATCGCCGAACTCACCGGCCACGACCTCCGCAAAGTCGATACCCGGTTCAACCTCCATGCGGCGACACGGGCGTGGCGGTTCCTCAATCCTGAGGCTGACCAGCGGCCCGGTCCCACGGGTCTCTAGGGTCAGCCTTCGACTGACTCACTCACTGTGATCTTGTTCGACTGTGTGCTTTCTTTGGGCACATAAACCTTGAGGACGCCATACGCCAACGTTGCTTCGACGTCGCCGTTGCGCAGGTAGCCCGGCAGCGTTACCCGAAATTCGAATCGACCGACCTTTCGTGTCCGGCGACGGAACAGGCCCTCGCGCTTGCGCTCCTTCACCTCGCCGGTGACCACCAACTCGTTGCCGTTCATCGTGACGTCCACGTCTTCGCTCCGCACCCCCGGAAGCTCAAGCTCGATGATGTAGGCGCTGTCGGTCTCAACGATATCGGCCGCGGGCATCCACGCACCCTCACTCGTGGATCCACCGAACACCGACTGCGCGAGCCGACCCATCTCGGCATAAAGATTCTCGAGCTCGCGCCATGGGCGCCTCTCCGCCTGGCCGGCGGAACGTTGCAGTGCCGAAGTCATGTCATTTCCCCTTTACGAATCAGCGGTAAGTCCGTCACGACGGGCGAGACACGGCGAACATCAGAACACCAGCCGAAAGAGCTCATACACCCGATCCCAATCTTCGGTCGACGGGTTGGACACGGTGGCGTCCACCACGCGAAACGAGCGGGCCACCGCAATACTCAACCCGCCGAACAACTCCGGCAGCAGCTGCTCGGTATCCTCGGCAAACATGACGTCCCCGGGTGGATTCCTCACCGCCTGGCGCAGCAGCTCACGGATTTCCTCGGCCTCCTCGAGCTTGTCGAACTCGCGCATTCGCTCCTGAACGCCCTTGGTGATCGGAAGGTCCTGCGGCACGATCACGTCACGCCCGTTCCATTTGGCCGAATTACGCCCGGCGATGGCAATGTCATCGATCTTCTCGTCGATGAACTCGCGGAAGCGGCGCACATCGTTCTTGTCGATCTTGATGCCGCCCACCGAGCGGAAGAACCTTTCCAACACCGGAATACCTGAGGGATGGGTCACTCGATACCTCCGCTCCAAAGATCCAGACCGGCCCGAGCAGGCCAACGCTCAACTTTGGCATTGTCGTCGGCGACACCGAACCGGACCCGCAGGCGCAATCTCGCCGAGCCGGTTCGGCCCGGCAGGTCATGTCAATGCACTGTTCCCGCTCTGACGGTTCCGATCTGGGGGCGCCGCCACAGCTCCCATGCGAGTCGTAAGGCTCCGATCGTGGTAAGGAGGGTCAGCGATACCAGCGCGGGGACTTCGGTCGCCACCGGAAACACCATGAGGTAGGCGGCCGCGGTGAGGAGCCGATCGACTACCAACTGGTGGTGATCACGCCATCGGTAGGCGACCTCGCCGACGTAGAACAGCGCCAATCCACCGGTGAGGGCGAGGGCGGCCAGCGGCGCCAGCGGCTTGTCGAGGTGTTCCACCGAAACCCGTGCCCCGAGGGCGAAGAAGATGATCCCCGCGACGAGCGGCAGGTGCAGATAGCTGTAGGCGTCGCGGGCCAACGCCGCCCGCTCGGAAGGGGGTGTTCGTCGAAGACGTTCTTCGGCGCCCGCGGCGAGGCCGAAGTAGGTCCACCACAGGGTGGCCGTGATCAGCACTCCGAGAACCACAGCGCTCAGGACACCGGGATGGTGATGGTGTTCGGATGCACCGCCTCCCAGCGCGATGATCGCCTCGCCCAGCGCGATGATGATGATCAAACCGTGGCGATGGACGAAATACGAAGGCACGACCAGAAGTCCGTTGGTTCCCGCTACCAAGGGACTGCCGAAATCGGCTGCGGCCGCCGCTACCCACAGCAGCTCGCGGTAAGGGGAGTCCACAAACGCGGCGGCGACGATCAGGGTCGGCCCGACAAGCAGGCCCACACTCAGCCGCCGGATCGTCGCCACCAATTCAGCCCCGCCTCGGGATGCCGAGCTGATGAACAGCCCGGCGTTGATGAGCCGGACAGCAAGCAACGCGAGCCCGAAAATGAGGGTCCCCGTGGTGAATGCAATGGGCAGCACGATCACCGCGATCATCATCGCCGCCATCGAGAGGACGATCAGAGCGGTGTAGACCACCCGCGCGATTGCGAACATGTTGGTCAGCCAGGCGTAGCAGACCCACGCCCACCAGAGGGCGAAGAGCGCAAGCATACCCCGGCCGAAACCCTGCCAGGACATGTCGCTGAGCATCAGGTGAGTGACCTGCGACATCGCGAATACGAATGTGAGGTCGAAGAACAACTCCAGGTAGCCGACCGACCGCCCCTCAACCTCCTGCGGCCCCCGCAATTCGTCGGTGTTGGGTTCGCGCCCGGCCGGTCCCCCAAGAGCGTTGCCGTCGTCGACCGTCATCGTCGACCGGCGGCCATGATCATTGCCCGTGCAATGTCGTTCTCCGGCATGACGTTCTCGAGGGTGATCCGAGTCAGCAGCATCTCCGCGGTCCGTCGTTCACAACTGCTTCCTTTTCGAGTGTCTGCGTCCTCCCCGTAGTGTGCGATGCCGAGGGAGCCACGGAGTGGGGCCGACGAACCGAATTTTCGGCGCCGAGTTCGCCCCCTCAGCACAAGGCCGACTCCGAATACGGCACGATCGCTCTACGCGGCGGGACGCTCCGCCACTACCACTGTGATCTCTCGGGTCTCGGCTCCGCGCAAGACCGTCAACCGGACGCGGTCGCCTGGCTTGGTGCCGCGAAGCGCTGCTATGAGTTCCTCCGCTGTCGCGGTTTCCTCACCGTTGAATGCGATGACGATGTCGCCCGGTCGGATGCCTGCCTCCGCAGCGGGACTCGGGGTGGAGACCCGCATGACCACCACTCCGCTCGTGCGGTTGACTCCCAGCAGGCGTGCGATCTCGGGGGTGAGGGTGGCGGGCTGAATGCCAATATACGAGTGGCGGACGGTACCGGTGGTCAGCAGCTGATCGGCGACGTCGACGACGGTCGCCGTCGGGATTGCGAACCCAAGGGCCACCGCACCCGCCGTCGGCGGAATGTAGGCCACGCTCATGCCGACAACTTCTCCTTGCGCATCGAGAACCGCACCCCCTGAGTTGCCCGGGGAGATGGCGGCGTCGGTCTGGATCAGGTCGACGAGCGACGCGCCGGTGGACGCCGACCCGGGGATCTGGCGGTGCAATCCCGAGATGATGCCGGATGTCACTGTCGCCTCGAATCCCAGCGGGCTGCCGATGACGACGGCGAGTTCGCCGACCTGGGGCAGCGGATTCTGAAATTTCGCGGCGGGCAGGCTCTTTCGGTCGGCTTGGATGACGGCGACGTCGGAAACCTCGTCGACGCCACGAACCTTTCCCTGAACCTGTTGCCCATCGGCGAGGGCTATCGTGACGTCCTGCGCGCCCGCGACCACGTGCGCATTGGTGACGATTGTGCCGTCGGCTCTGTACACAATGCCGCTGCCCACACCGGTCTCGGTGAGCACCGTGACGACCGATGGCTCGACCTGTCGAACGAGTGCCGGTATGTCAGTGCCGGCTGTCGGGGCTGGGGCCGGCGAGCCGTTGGGTGGGGCGGGGGTACCGGTCTCGGCAGAGTTGGTCGAGCTACTGCATCCGGCGAGAAGGGTGACCGTGACGGCGAGCAGTCGCAGCATCCAGACCCAGGGGCGTACGGTCGACGATGAGTGCAGCAACTCCGCGCCTCCCAACCTTATTGGGGTCGTGTGTGCCGTGGGGCAATCACCGGCGCCCACCGTTTGCAAAAGAACCTTCCCACCTCGACGCGCGATCGACATGGTCCTGCCGGTCCCAAGCCCGATGCACACAGTTGGCCTGTCAGGCCGAAAAAACCCACGCACCGGGGCAGCAGGAGATCGACATAGTAGAGGCCAGGCAGCGGTGACAACGCCCTGCGGATTGGTCTGACCAGTTGACGTCTGACCGTCGGTCCTGCAATCCTCGGTGGCATGGCACTGCGACCGGTGAACCGTCGCTCGGTCCCGGAGGATGTTTTCGAGCAGATCATCGACGATGTCCTCAGTGGTGAGATGCGGCCGGGTGAGACGCTGCCGAGCGAGCGGCGGCTCGCCGAGGTGTTGGGGGTCTCGCGGCCCGCGATTCGCGAGGCGCTCAAGCGGCTGGCCGCCGCGGGACTGATCGAGGTTCGCCAGGGCGACGCCACCACGGTGCGCGACTTCCGGCGCACCGCAGGGCTCGATTTACTCCCCCGGCTGCTGATCCGGGCCGGTGAACTCGACCTTGCCGTCGTCGGCAGCATCCTCGAGACCAGGTTGCACAACGGACCCAAAGTGGCCGAGCTCGCGGCGCAGCGCCGCGGCCCCGAGCTGTCGGACGAGTTGAATGCCACCGTACGTGCGCTCAACGACGAAACCGATCCCGTTGCCGCGCAACGACACGCGCTGGACTTCTGGGACCACCTCGTCGACGGAGCCGACTCCATCGCATTCCGGCTCATGTTCAACACGCTGCGCGCCACCTACGAACCCGCGCTGTCCGCCCTAGCCACGATGATGGCCGCCGAAGTCGGCCGTGTGGACGCCTACCGAGCGGTTGCCGACGCGGTCCTGGCCGGCGACTCCGCCGCGGCCCACGCCGAGGCTCACCAACTCCTCGAACCTGCGACGAACGCTCTGCTGGATGCACTGCACACCCTGGAGGAACGCTGATGACTACCAGCCCGGCCCGATCAGCCCGCAGACGATTCACGCTGTTGGACGCGGGGCGCGAATTCTGGCGTCATCCCTCACCCTGGATGATCGGCGCGACGCTCGTCGTGGCGGCCGGCGTCCGCATCGCCCTCGGAGATTGGCAGATCACCGACGTCCTCGTGCCCGCAGTCATGCTCGCAGCCTTCCCGTTCTTCGAATGGCTTGTGCACGTGTGCATCCTGCATTGGCGACCACGCCAGCTCGGCATGCTGCGTATCGACCCTCTGCTGGCACGCAAACATCGGGAACACCACGTCGATCCGAGGGACATCGCGCTCATCTTCATCCCATGGCAAGCCGTGGTCTGGGTGCTGCCCGTCGCACTGGGGATCGCTTTGCTGGCGTTTCCGCGCACAGCGCTCGGCCTCACCTTCCTCACCTTCCTGACAGTGCTGGGCCTGTGCTACGAGTGGTGTCACTTCCTCGTCCACACCGATTACAAGCCCAAGACCGCCGTCTATCGGGCGATCTGGCGAAACCACCGCCAGCACCACTTCAAGAACGCGCATTACTGGTACACGGTCACCAGCACCGGCACAGCCGACCGGGTGCTGGGCACCTACCCCGATCCGGTCACGGTCCCCACGTCCCCCACGGCGAAGTACCTGCACGGGCAGCGGTAGGTCTTACCCGTCGCGGGTTCTGCCAGGCGGCCCGCTGCGTGTGTTCTCTACTATGTCCAGTCATGGTGCGGGTAGCGGCAGTCCAATTGGAGGCGGTTCTCGGCGACGTGTCCGCCAACCTGGCCGCATGCGAACAACTCGCCGACCAGGCGGGCCGCGCCGGCGCCCGGATCATCGCGCTTCCCGAGTTCTTCTCAACGGGTATCGGCTTCGTCGATTCACTCAAGGACGCCGCGCTCCCTGCGGACGGTGCGGCGACCGAGTTGCTCATCACGCTCGCCGGTCGGCATCAGGCTCTGGTCGGCGGTTCCTTTCTCTGTCGAGACGCCGACGGGCACGTACGCAATGCTTACTTGGCGGTCGGGCCGAACGGACTTGTAGGACGGCATGACAAAGACCTCCCGACGATGTGGGAGAACGCGTTCTACACCGGTGGACGCGACGACGGCGTGTTCACAGCAGATGGCTATCAGGTGGGCGCCGCGGTGTGCTGGGAGCTGATGCGCACGCGTTCCGCCGCGCGCCTGCGCTCGAGAGTCGATCTGCTCATGACAGGTTCGGGGTGGTGGTCGATCCCCGGGTGGCACCCCCGCGCCGTATTCGACCGCTGGGAACACGACAACTCCACGACGGCGAGAACTGTCGCGCCGATGTTCGCCCGGTATGTGGGCGCACCCATCCTGCACGCGGCGCACTCCGGCGGTCTGACATGCCGCATGCCCTGGCTGCCGGTCACGTATCGCGGCCACTTCGAGGGCTCCACCCTGATCGCCGACGCCCGCGGTCAGGTTATCGCCGAACGCCGCGCCGACGAGGGCCCCGGCGTGGTGCTCGCAGAGATCGAGATCGGCCGTCGCACACCGGAGCTCGACCTGCCCCAGCGGTATTGGCTGCACCGGCGTGGTCCGCTCCCCGCGGCGGCCTGGCACTATCAGCGCTGGCACGGGCGGCGCTGGTACCGCCGTCACGTGGTGCGGCCAGGAGCGGGTCGCCGCGCTGACCAACCGGGTTCAAGCGTGGGCTGAAAGGTACTTCTCCAGCTTGTCGAATTGCGCCTTGTATCCCCACTTCATGCCGAACGCCGCCAGCTTGGCCTTAGGACCGATCTTGGTGATCGTGACCTGAAGGCGCACCGTGGTGGTGCCGTCACCCGCGGACAGTGTGACGTCGTTGGTGTGGTGGATGGTGGTCCCCTCCTCCTCACCCTCGGTCCATGACCGGGCGTCGTAGGTCAGGCCGGCGCCCGCATCGATCCGGGTGAACGTGCCCGCCATGGGCCACCGGGTGCCCTGGTATTTGCCCATCGCCTCGCCGGCCTCCATGACGATGTAGAGCTCACCGCCGACCTGCAGGTCGACACGGCACTCGGGAACGACCGTCTTCTCCGGTCCCCACCACTGCCGCAAAATGTCGGGATCGGTCCAGGCCCGCCAGACCGTCTCCATTGGAGCGCGGTAGGTGCGCTCGAAGCTGAGGTTCTTCGGTTTCAGGAGCTGCAAGAGCATGGTGATCTCCGATCTGCCGTCCGCCGACGGCTCGTGTGACGATCTCTCGATGAAGCGTTCCGGTGGGCGTGCCGGCGGTGGCTGCCGTGTCAAAGGTCTTCCGGGGCAGGGCCATTCCCTTGATCGGTGATGGAATCGAGGTAGCTGCCCAGCGAATCGAGACGGGTCTCCCACAACGTTTCGAAGGATTCGATCCACTCGGCGATCTGCTCGAAGGGCTCGGCGGTGAGGTGATAGATCCGCCGGCGGGCCACAGCCTCACCAGTGACGATCCCCGATTCCCCAAGAACCCGAAGGTGTTTACTCACCTGCGGCTGGCGGATGTCCAATTTCTCGGCGATCTCCCCCACCGACATCGGTCCGGTGCGCAGCAGTTCGACCATCCGGAGGCGGCTCGGCTCGCCGAGTGCCGCGAAGACGGTGGGCTGCATGGCGCCAACCCTAAGGTCGTGAGATATTCCTGTCAAGGAATATTTCAGGGGCCGGTTGGGAGAGCGTCAGGCGTGTATTGCGGGGTTTCCGTAGATGCGCGACGTCCGCTCGGCTGATCGTCAACACCGCGATCACCGTTCAGCAGCAACGCCATTGGCGTCACCACCGAAGATCGCTTGCTGCCACCGCCGGCGCGACCACCACGTCGGCCGTGCAGAACAGCCCGGTCAGCTCGTCGCCGATGACGCCGGCGTGCAGGCGCACCCGTGGCATGCCGGTAGCGTGGCGCCGGTGAAATCCCTTCGTCTGCGTTCCGCCGTCGCGCTCGCCGCCGGCGCTGTCTCGGCCATGACCCTCACCTCCTGCGGTTCGACTCTGGTGCCCTCGTCGGACGCCCAGGCGCCGGATTGCCCGACCGCGACCCCCGACGGCACCGGCTCGCCGGAGTGGACACTGCCCGGCACCGCCGGCGACGTCGCGGTGACCGGTTCGACCGATACGACAGCTCCGCTGATCACCGTGACGCCACCGTTCAGCGTCGCGGAGACCCAGGTGCAGACGCTGCAGGCCGGCGAAGGGCCTGTCGTGGCCGACACCGCCACCGTGTCCGTCTGCTACATGGGTGTGAACGGTCGCGACGGTTCGGTGTTCGACAGCAGCTATGAGCGCGGTGCGCCGGTGGAGTTCCCGCTCGATGGGGTCGTGCCCGGGTTCCAGAAGGCCATCGCCGGTCAGAACGTCGGCTCCACCGTCGCGGTGGCGATGACCTCCGCCGACGGCTACCCCGAGGGCCAGCCCGGCGCGGGCATCCTGCCCGGTGACTCGCTGATCTTCGCGATCAAGATCCTCGAAGTCACCGGTTGAGCGATGTCGTGACGGGTTGGGTTATGACGAGGTCTCGGCTGCGAGCCGAGCCAGCGTATCGCTGAGCTGGTCCTCGGTGACCAGCGGGAACTTGACCTTTTCCAGCAGCCGCTTGTCGGTGACCTTCGACCAGTCGTAGGTGTGACGGACCAGCGTCTCGTTGGGTCCGTGGGCCTCCAACTCCCACAGCCATTCCCATCCCGGAGGTTCGGTGCCCGCAGGAGCGGTCTGCCACGCCAGCAGCTTGTCCTTCACATACCCGCAGACGTGGTTGTCGGTCTTGTACTCGCCGCCCATGTGGTCGCCCTGCATGTTCATCGTGAACACGTCGCCCACCTTTTGTATCCGGTCGGCGTGATCCACGCCGCGGACGAAGCCGGAGCCATCGAGTACCTGGTGCCGCTGCGGGTTGGACAGGACATCGAACACCGCGTCGGCGGGTGCGTCGATGGTCCGCTCCACCGTGACCTTCTTGTCGTCGCTCATACCCGTCACACTGCCCACAAACGCCTGTCGCCCAAACCTGGCAGAGCCGGTAGGCGATGATGAATCCCATGGAGTCCACTCGCGTGGACCGCTGGCTGTGGGCGGTCCGGCTCACCAAGACCCGACCGGACGCCGCGTCGGCATGCCGTGGCGGCCAGGTCAAAGTCAACGGCCGGCCGGCCAAGCCGTCCACCCCGGTGTCCCCCGGCGACGAGGTCCGTGCCCGTGTCGGGGAGACCACCCGCATCGTCGAGGTCGCCAGGATCATCCAGAAGCGCGTCGGCGCTGCGGACGCCGTGACGTGTTACCTCGACCGGACTCCCCCGCCGCCTCCCGCGCTGTCGGTGCCGCTCGCGGTCCGGGACAGGGGCGCCGGCCGCCCGACCAAACGGGATCGCCGGATGTTGGACAAGTGGCGCGCAGGGCACGGCTGAGCGCGCCGTCATGACGCGTCTGGCTCATGTGCTCGCGGTGCTGGGCGTCGTCGCGGTGCCTGCGGTCGGCTGGTTCGTCGAGGGCTGGTCAGGGGCGACCACGCTGGTGGTCTACTGGTTCGAGACGCTCGCCGGTTCCCTGTTCATCGCCGGGCGCATCCTTCTTCATCAACGGTGGGCGCCTCGGCGCGGTCACCACGAGTACATCGCGGCGACCACCAACCGGCAACGGTCGAAGAGTTCAGCATCCTTCCTGTCCGGTTTCCTGGTCGCCAATCTCAGCTTCACCGCGGCGCACGGCGTGTTCATGGCGGTCATCCTGTTCCTGCTCAGCCGCAATAGGCAGCAGGGTCTCGCCGAAATCGATTGGCGCAGTGTCGGATACGGATGCCTGTTCGTGATGGCGTTCCTGTGCGTCGATTTCGTGGTTGACCTGGCCGGATTACGTGCGTGGTCGTTCCGTCAGCTCGAAACGCTCGCCCAGCGCGGATTCAGCCGCGTCATCGTCGTACACCTGACGCTGATCTTAGGCCTCCTCGCGGTGGCGCTCACCGATGCCCCGAGCACGTTCTTCGGGGTCTTCGTCACACTGAAGACCATGGCCTCACTGAGTTTCGTTGTGCCCCAATGGGAGCCATCCCGGCCGCCGGAGTGGCTGCGCCGCGCCATGAACCGCGTGCCGAACACCCGACCAGGACAACGCTTCGAGGACTTCTGGACCGAGAGCCAGGCCGAGGAGCGCGCCCGGTGGGAACGCAACGAGCAACCCTGGCCGGGGCGGGCTAACCGCCCAGTTCGTTGACCGCGGTGTCGAGCGATGCGGCCTGCGCGGTCAGTTGGTCATCGGTCAGCCGGCTCGCGCCGCCGGTGCGGTCAAGCAGTTCCCGGCGGGAGATCACTTCGAGCGCGCCGCGGTAGGCGTCGCCGGCCTTCTGTCCGCCGCTGATCACTTCGGCACGGCCCTCGATCAGGACGAGCGTCGCACCGTCGTCGTCGGAGTCGAGAAGGCGCCGCACGTCGTCCGGTGAAATCGTCATGGCCGAACGTATGCCCGGTGCGCCGTTGTTCACACCTGCTTGCGTCGGCGAGGTCGGCAGATCCCAGCTCGACCACGTGTAGCGGTGTTCGGGAGTGGTGGCACTGCCCAACATGAACGCCCGGTGGTAGCGGCCTCCGCGGGCAATGGCGGCCAACCACGTTGTCAGGGTGCTGATGCGGTTGCTCATCCCGGTGAGGAACGCGATGTGCAACAGGCCCCATGCGATCCAGCCCAGCAACCCCGACATCCTGACCGGGCCGACCTGCAGCAGCGCGTGGCCGCGGCTGATGTAGGCCGCCGATCCGAGGTCGCGGTATTTGTACCGGCGCCGGGGCCGGCCGGCCAGGTCGCGGCGGATGCAGTTGGCCGCGTGCAGGCCGCCCTGCATCGCGTTCTCGGCGACGCCGGGCAGGTCGTCGCGGCCCACCAGGTCGCCGACGACGAAGATCTCGGGGCGATCGGGCACCGACAGGTCGGGCCCGACAGCCAGGCGGCCGGCGCGGTCGGTCGGCACACCGAGCACCTCGGCCAGATGCCGCGCGAACGGCACCGCCTCGACACCGGCGGTCCAGAACACCGTGCGCGCCGCGTACTGCTCCCCGGGCCCGCCCGACTTCGGGGTCACGGTCACTCCGTCCTGCCGCACATCGGTGACGTGGACGCTCAGATGCATCTCCACCCCGAGCCTCTGCAGGGTCTGGGCCGCCTTGCCCGACAGGTCCGGTGCGAAACTCTTCAGCAATCGGTCCCCGCCGTCGAACAGCAGCACCCGGGACTCCTCCGGCTCGATGCTGTGGAACTCGTTGGCCAGCGTCCGGGTGGCCATCTCACGGATCTGGCCGGCCAGCTCGACCCCGGTCGGTCCGCCGCCGGCGACGGCAAAGGTCAACCAAGTGTCGCGCTCCGGTCCAGGGGGCAGGGTCTCGGCGATCTCGAACGCGGTGAAGATGCGCTGCCGGATGCCCAGTGCGTCGTCGAGGGTCTTCATCCCCGGCGCCCACTGCGCGAACTCAGGTTTGCCGAAGTAAGACTGCTGCATTCCGGACGCGACGACGAGCACGTCATAGTCCACCGTGAAGGAGGTCTCGTCGGGGCGCAGGGCCGTCACGACGCGCCGGTCGGGGTCGATCTCGATCGCCTCCCCGAGCAGCGTCTGGATGTTGGCGTGCCGGGCGAACTCCTCGCGCAGCGGCCTGCTGATGTGCGCGATGCTCAGAGTCCCGGTCGCGCACTGGTAAAGCAACGGCTGGAAAAGGTGCCCGGCCGACCGATCCAATACGGTCACATCCACCGCGGCCCGGGCCAGCCGGCGCGCGCAGAACAGCCCCCCGAACCCGCCGCCGATGATCAACACCTTGGGACGACTCTGGCTCATCACGCCGAGGCTAGTACCCGCCCGTCTTCCAGCCGAAGCGCCCGCCGACCGTAACGCCGAATCGTCACATGACGAAGTAACGGATGCGGCACGGGCAATGCAGGCCAAACCAACGGTCTGCAGGGGACGTGCCTTTCCAGGCATGCGCGCCTCTGGCGCGCCGAGAGGACGGCGGTAACGAATGGACCCGATACGAGGCGTGGCACGACGGTTGTCGGTGAGCGCAGTGATCACTCTTCTTTTGTCAGGTCTGATCGCGGTGGCCGGCGGGTCGGCGACGGCGGCGGCGTACTCGCGACCGGGACTGCCCGTCGAGACGCTGATGGTGCCATCGGCGGCGATGGGCCGCGACATTCCCGTCCGGTTCCAGGGCGGCGGTCCGAAAGCGGTCTACCTGCTCGACGGATTGCGGGCCCGCGACGACAACAGCGGATGGGACATCGAGACGGCGGCGTTCGAGACGTTCTTCGAGTCCGGCGTGTCGGTGGTCATGCCGGTGGGAGGCATGTCGAGCTTCTACACCAACTGGCAGGGCCCGGCCGTCGGCAACGGCGCCACGTACAACTACCAGTGGGAGACGTTCCTGACCTCGGAGCTGCCGGCCTACCTGGCCGCCAACAAGGGCATCTCGCCGAGCGGCAATGCCGTTGTCGGACTGTCGATGTCAGGCAGTGCGGCGCTGATCCTGGCGGCCTACCACCCGGGGCAGTTCAGTTACGCGGGATCGCTGTCGGGCTATCTCAACCTCTCCGAAGGCGTGTGGCCGCTGCTGGTCAGCATCGCGATGCGCGACGCCGGTGGCTTCAGCTCGACGGCGATGTGGGGATTCGGCGGTGGCCCGGCGTGGAAGCGCAACGACCCGACGGTCAACGTCGGACGACTGGTGGCCAACGGCACCCGTCTCTGGGTGTACTGCGGCACCGGCCGGCCCGGTGAGCTCGGTGGCGGCGGCGACGTGCCGGGGCAGGTGCTCGAAGCGATCACGCTGGACAGCAACAAGGAGTTCCAGCGGCAGTACCGGGCGGCCGGCGGCGGGAACGGCGTGTTCAACTTCCCGCCCAATGGCACCCACGGGTGGGGCTACTGGGGTTCGCAGCTCAACGCGATGAGGCCCGACATCCAGCGGGTGCTGGGGACCTGACAGACTCCGGTGTCCGGAGCCCGACAGACGGCACCGGCCGTCGCTGACCGGGGGGTCGGCGGCTGCCGGTGTGTCGGTTCGAAGATCAGTACGTGGGGATGAACACGCCGTTCAGCCACACGCCCCAGTGCTGCCAGCCCTCATCCCAAACCTGTGGCTGGCCGTTAGCCCACAGCGGATCGATCGGCTTAGGCGGTGCCCAGGCGGGCGCGGTGCCCTCGTTGGGCCCGGCAGGCGGAGCCGGCGGCGGCGTCCAGCCGGGCTGGGCGGCGGCCGTGGCCGCAACGCCCATCGCGCCCGCGGTGAGCCCACCGAGAACAGCTGCACTGGCAAGGACGTGGTTCAACTTCATCGTGAGAACTCCAATCCCGGGTGACGACCCGCAGTCCTTCGGAAAACAGCTGACAACTAGCCGCAACCGCACGCTGGTAAACACATCTGCCTCTGGGAGGTTCACAGGTTCGTCAGTCCGCCCTGATCACCGGCCCGCGGTGTGGCCTAGTGCACACTGAGGCGGATGGCTGAGCAACGGCGGGCAGAGCTGGAGCGGATTGCCGGCGGCGGCGGTCCGGGGGCGGCCAGGGCCAGGTTGGCGCTGGGGGACGCTCCGATCAGGCAGCGCCTACGCGCAGGCATCCTCGCACTGGCCGCGCATCGCGGACCCGGCAGCAGCACCTGCCCGTCGGACGCCGCGCGAGCGGTCGGTGGCGCGCGCTGGCGCGACGTCATGGTCGACGCCCGGGACCTCGCCCGCGAACTGGCCCGGGCGGGGAAAGTGGAGATCACCCAGCGCGGCGAGGTGCTCGACCCCGACGGCGAGTGGCGCGGCCCGATCAGGATCCGGATCCGTCCATGACCGCCGACGACGCGATTCGCTGGAACCGCCGCTACGCCGCGCGCGGACCCGTCGCGGTCACCGACGTCGCGCTGCCGGAGCGGTTCCGGCCGTTCGCCGACCTGTTCCCCACCCGTGGCCACGCCGTGGAACTGGCCTGCGGGTCCGGCGCCGCCGCCGTGTGGCTGGCCCGGCGGGGACTGAGCGTGTGGGCCTGCGACGCCTCTGAGGTGGCGGTCGACCAGGCCCGCGACCTGGCGCAGCGTTGCGGCGTGGCAGCCCGTTGCCGGTTCGAGGTGATCGACCTCGATGCCGGACTACCCCCGGGCGGGCGTCCAGACATGGTGTTGTGCAACATGTTCCGCGATCCTCGGCTCGACGGGCCGATCGTGGACCGGCTCGCGCCAGGGGGTCTGCTCGCGGTCAGCGCGCTCAGTGAGGTGGGCGCGGCGCCCGGCCGGTTCCGGGCTCGGCCCAAAGAGTTGAGGGTCGCGTTCGCCGCCCTGGACACGATTGCGTACGGCGAAGCCGGTGGCGAGGCGTGGTTGCTGGCCCGGCGGCGGTGACAGCGCGCGTTCAGCGCGCCCGGCGCCGCGGGCGGGCGGCACCCCACACCCCGACTCCGATGCCGACGAGCGCGCCCCCGAGGCCGATCACCCGTTGGGACCGGCGCATCTGATCGTGAACGCCGATGCCGCCCAGGAGGTCGGACGCGTCGGCGCCACCGGAAGCGAGGAACCAGCCCCGGGTGTCCTGGCCCCGCAGCCCGGCCGCGAACAGTAGCCCGCCGATCAACGCGTCCCGGTACCCCATCGAGCGCAGTAGGAGCCTGGCCGTGGGCGGTGGTTCGGAAGGGTCACCCCACAGCTTGTTCGCCCGAAGCGGATCCACGAGGAAGGAGATGCCTGACGCCAGCCGGATACCGCCGGCGATCACGGCTGCGCGGTCTGCGGCCATGCCGGGCACCCTACGCGGACTTCGCCAGCAGCAGTGGCGGTTTCGCCGAGGTCAGCCCGCTGCCCACGTCTTGGCGTCGGCGAGCTGATCGATCCCGAACAGCTTCAGATCGCCGGGGACCATCCAGCCGACGGCATGCAGCGCGTGCGCGACCCAGTCCTTGTCCGTTACGACGGCGACCCGGCGGAAGGCCGAGTGACGGTGCACCAGGGTGCCCAGCCCCATCTTCAGATCCTGAAGGAATCCGCCGGGGCCGAAACCCCGGTAATCGTCGGCCACCACCTCGACCAGCCTGATCTCGTCGCCGCCGAGCATGGTCGCCAGCGTGGTGCCGAAGTCGCGCAGTTCGTCACCGCTCACCTGACCCGATACGCGGAAACCCGCGACACCGTCGGGCATGTCATCGAGGATTTCGATCATCGGAACCTCCGGATCTCGCAGGCTGCGTGCCTCGGTGCCACTCAGACGCAGTGTCCCACTCAGACGCCCGTCACACCGTCGATCCGTTCACGGATGAGGTCGGCGTGCCCGATGTGGCGCGCGTACTCCCCGATCATGTGCAGATAGACCCAGCGCAGCGATACGTCGGTGCCCATGAACGGAGCGGTGTCATCCAGGCGCCGGGCCGCGCAGATGGCTTGAGCCGCCGCGACCTCGGCACGCCACGTTGCGGTCGCATCCGCGAACGACACCGCGTCGCGAAGCTCGAACCCCCCGTCGTGGCCGTCGGTGCCGGCCCCGGCGGCGTAGATCGGCGGCGCCGTCTCACCGCCCAGGATGCGGCGGAACCAGTTGCGCTCCACCTCGGCCATGTGCTGGACCAGACCCTGCAGCGTCAGCGGCGACGGCGGCACCGACGCGGTGCGCAACTGCGCCTCGGCCGGCCCTTCGCATTTCAGCAGCAGCGTGTGCCGCTGGAAGTCCAGCCAGCCCTCCAGTTGCGCGCGCTCGTCGCTGTTCATCGGCGGTGTCGTGCGTTCGGTCACGGTCGCCGATCCTGCCACCGGCACCCGACAACGGGTCTGCGGAGCCGTTGGGGAAGATCATCGGGTGGAAGCTCTCACCGTTCCGGCCCTCCTGGTGGCTGCGGCGCGCACCTGCGGCGAACGCCCGTATGTGGTGACCCCGACCGAACGACTCACCTATGCCGACGCGGACCGGCGTTCGGCTGCGTTGGCGCGCTGGCTGCTCGGTCAGGGCGTGGGCAAGGGCACCCGGGTCGGCCTGTTCTTTCCCAACAGCGCCGAGTGGGTCCTCTGGTGGCTGGCGGTGTCACGCGTGGGTGCCGTTGCAGTCCCGCTGAGCACGATGTATCGGCCCGTCGAGCTGGCGAAGGTGCTGCGGCTGTCCGACGCCGCGATGCTGATCGCCCCCACCCGGGTTCTCGACTTCGACGTCGCCGACCGGTTGCAGGAGGCGTTACCCGGACTGAGCGGGGCGCACGGCCCCCGAATCATGTTGCCCGAAGCGCCTTTTCTCCGGCGCATCGTGCTCACCGGAGACAGCGACCTCGGGTGGGCGACAGCGTTGGACGGTGCCGGCTCCGTGTCGTCGGAGATCCTGACGGCCGCCGAGACCGCGGTGTCCCCCGCCGACCTCGCGATCATGGTGCACACCTCCGGGTCGACAGCAGATCCCAAAGGCGTCCTACACACTCACGGCACGCTGGTGCGTCAGACCTCCACCTGGCCCGCGGCGATCCGCGCGATCACGGGATCGGAGGCCGACCCGGTGATCCTGTCGGCGATGCCGTTCTTCTGGATCGGCGGGGTGCTCGCCGTGACCGGTGCGCTGCACGAACCGGTCACGCTACTGGTGCTGCCGAGGCTCGATGCCGGCGCCGCGCTCGACCTCGCGGAGAACGAACGGGCCACCGGCCTCGTCGGTTGGCCCGCGTTCACCCAGCAGCTGCGTCAACACCCCACTTTCGCGGGGCGGGACCTCAGTTCGGCCCCGATGCTGCGTGAGGGCCCGCTCGACATCGCGATGACCGATGTCCCGGATGGATTCCCGGTGCACCGCACCATGTCCGAGACCGCGGGCGGATTCGGCTACACCGACATCAAGATCGTCGACGAGACCGGAACACCGGTTCCCGACGGTGATGTCGGTGAACTCCTCGTCCGGGGCATCGGGGTGATGGCGGGATACAACAAGCGCGAACGCCATGAGACGTTCGACGCCGACGGCTGGTACCACACCGGCGACCGCGTCTACCGCCGGTCTGACGATCCCCGGCTGTTCTACGTCGGCCGCACCAGCGAACTGATCAAGACTGCCGGGGCCAACGTTTCACCGCTGGAGGTGGAAGCGGTCATCGAGAGCTTCCACGACGTGGCGCAGTGTGTGGTCGTCGGCACCGCTCATCCCGAGCGTGGTGAAGAGGTCTGCGCGGTGCTGGTACCCGCGCGGGGCGAGGTGGACGTGGAGTCGGTCGCGCGACGCGCGCGGGATGCCCTGTCGTCCTACAAGGTTCCCACCCGCTGGCTCACCGCCACCGACAACCAGTTACCGATCCTGCCCAGCGGCAAGCTGAATCGGCGTGCACTCGGCTCTTGGTTTGTCAGTTCTGCCGCGGCAGAAGCTCTTTGACGAAGCTATCGAGGAAATCGGACGTAGGCATCCGGGCCGCGGGACGGATCACGAACTTGGTCAGCCCGGCCCCGACGTAGGCGTCGATCCGGCGGTGCAGCTGCGCCCAGTCGGCCGCGACCAACTCGGTGGGGTCCAGGTCGGGGCGTCGCCGGCGGATCGCGGCGAGGACCGACTCGGGCAGGTCGCCGTCACCGACCGCGAGGTTGATGCCGAAGTGGTCCTCGGGCACCTCCCGGCCGGCCGCCTCGGCGGTCGCCCGGATCGTTTCGACGGCCCGGCCTGCCTCGGCCGGGGTGACGAAACTGCCCAGCCAGCCGTCCGCGAGCTCGCCGATGCGCCGGTATCCGGCCGGGGACGATCCGCCCAGCCAGATATCGAGGCCGGGAGCCGGTTTGGGGTAGATGTCGACATCGCGGACAGAAAAGAACTCGCCGCGGAATGTGACGAGGTCCTCGGTGAGCGCCGCGCGGAGCAGCCGCAGCGACTCGTCGAACACCGCTGCCCGCTGGTTGTGCGGCACCACGAACGCATCCCGCTCGGCCGGCAGGGCCGAACGCAGACCGAAAACCGGCAGCACCCTTTTCGGGGCCAGCGCGGCCAGCGACGCCAGTTGCTTGGCGACCAGCACCGGATGCCGGCCGGGCAGCACTGCCACTGAGGTGCCGACCTTCAGCCGCGTGGTGCGGGCCAACGCGTAGGTCATGCCGACGAAGGGCTCCACCGCAGGCGCGTACACCAGTTCGGAGAACCACAGCGAGTCGACCCCGGTGCTCTCCAGATGGTCGACGACAGCGGGCAGTTGCTCGTGTTCCACATCGACGCCGAGGCTGACTCCGAACCGGACCTTCACCGCTGACTCCTCGTCTGTCGTCGCTGCTTTCCCGTCAGGCAACGCAGTGGGGGGCGGGTTTGTGCCCGTCACCGGCACGCACCGGGTGACAGGATGAGCCCGTGGCAGAACGCGTGACGTTCCTCAGCAGCAGCGGCCCCACGCTTGCCGGGCTGATCGACGCGCCGGAAGGACCGACCCGTGGGTGGGGGGTGTTTTCCCACGGCTTCACCCTGGGCAAGGACAGCCCGGCGGCCAGCAGGATCTGTAAGGAGCTGGCCCGGGAGGGCATCGGCATGCTGCGGTTCGACAATCTCGGCCTGGGCGACTCCGAAGGCGACTGGGGCGACGGGTCGTTCTCCCACAAGGTCGCCGACACCGCGCGTGCCGTCGAGTTCATGAACGAGCGCGGTCACGGGGTGCGACTGCTCGTGGGGCACTCCTTCGGCGGTGCGGCCGCCATCGCGGCCGCGCACCACTGCCCGTCGGTCGCGGCCGTGGCCAGTGTGGGCGCGCCGTTCCGGCCTGCCCACGTCGAACACATCTACGACGCGCTGGTGGCCCGTGTCGAGGCAGAGGGGGAAGCGCCTCTGCACATCGGCGGCAAGGCGCTCACGCTGCGCCGCGACTTCGTCGAGGACGTCCGCGAAGCGGACCTGCACGGGCGGATCAAGACGTTGCGCCGGGCGCTGTTGGTGATGCACTCCCCGACCGACAACACGGTCGGGATCGCGAACGCCAGCGACATCTTCCGCGCCGCGCGGCACCCGCGCAGCTTCGTCTCGCTCGAGGGCGCCGACCACCTGCTCACCGGGAAGAACCAGGCGGCACGGGCGGCCCGCATCATCAGTGCGTGGGCTGACCCGTACCTGTGAGCAGGCCGGTCGGCGCCGTCACGAGCGCAGAAGGGCCGGTCCTCGGGACCGAGGTGCTAGTCCTGCGAGCCGCCCGAGCCGGAATCGCTGCTGCCGGAATCGCTGCTACCCGAACCTGATCCGGACTCGCGCTGCTTCGACGAGGTGCTCTCTTCGGCCTTCTTGCCGTCCGTCTCGCTGCTCTTCGAGCTGGGCTTCTTGAATCCGTCGGTCAGCTTGGAGATCGTCGAGTTGATCGAATCGCGCACGTTCTTCACCGCCACGCCGGTGGCCGTCGGCTTGCGGTGCTTCGGACCGGTGGCCTGCTCCGGCGCGTCGAGGTCCTCGTCCTGGGCGACCGCGGCTGCGGGCGCCTCCTGGGCGACCACAGCGCTGTCCGTGGCCGGGGTGGAAGCCGCCAGGGCGTCGACGGCGCTGTCCGTGGCCGGACCGGCCACGAGCGCCTCCGGAGCTGGCGTGGTGTCGGGATCCTCGAACACCGGTCCGGGCACCGGCTCGTTGTCGGGATTCGGGACGAACGGCGCGCAGATCGCGCACTGGGTGCCCGGCACGAACGGGTTGTAGGCGGTGTTCAGCCCGCGGGAGATGCTGGCCAGGCTCGCCAACACGAGCTCGGGTGTCACGAACTTGATCGACGAGACGTCAGGGGTGCCGGTCAGGCTGTTGTAGAAGCTGGTGAACGGCGTGGTGGGATCCAGCTTGACGGTCTGGCCGGACCACGGGACCTCCCGGCCGTCGGGATCCTTGACGTAGCACTGGCCGTCTTCGCTGCAGGTGATGCCTTCACGCGCCTCGGGATAGGTATATCCCTCGGGCGAAAACAGCGCCGCGATAGCACGAACATCGAACATTTTGCTGGTGATGCCGGAGGGATTCTCGCAGGCGCCGGAACCGGTTCCGGTGCAGCCTTCGTCCATCGGAAGCTGGGATGCGGCGATGGCGGCGACCATGTTTCCCAGCGGCACGGACAAGGCGGGGAAGGGCACCAGCAGGTTGGTGATGGCCTGATACCTCGGAACGTCGGCGGCGTCGGTTCCGAGGATGTTGGTGGGGCTGTACACCCACCAGCTACCGCCGTAGTGCAAGTTTGCGCCCAGGCCGACGACGTTGCCGTCGGGTTGGTTCAGGGTGACGCCCTCGTAGGTCGGCTGGAAGCTCGGGCCACCATCGGGTTCGGATCCGAGCTGCACATTTCCCGGGCCGAGTGCGGTGAAGAAGTTGTACGGCGTATTCGCCAGCGCGATAAACAGGTTGGCCGGAATGTTGAATACATTCGTGCTGTCGGCGGTCGGGGTGAAAGGGGTCGCCGAAGGAAGCCCCGATGGGCTGCTGCACACGGCGCTGGAGTCGCCGGGCTCGCAACTTGCGGTGGCAGCGACCAGGCCGACCTCAAAGCTTGCTGTGCGGTGCAGCGGCTGTGGTGTGGTGATCGGTGCCGCGGAGATGACACCCGCCCCCACCAGGGCGACCCCGGCGGTGACGTAGGTACGTGCGACTGCGGGCATGACGCGCCCCTCCTATGTTGCTGTGATCGGCCCCGACCGCAAGAAAAGTATCCAGAATGGAACCTTCTGTCTAGCTGGATGAGACAAACTCTCACCATTTGGTCATTTGCTGACGTGTGCGTCAGTTAATTGAGGTGTGATATGCAGCAAACTCTGCCGGGGCTTCGCGACGAATGTCGAATCGTTTCGCTGGACGCGCCGCTGGGATTCGAGCGAAAACGCGATTCCAGCTCGCAATTCACCGGTTCATCGTGCAGGTCGTCGCGCTCCGCGTCGGAGACGACGTGGAGGTGCTACCCGCCGGTTGACCCGTCGGCTTCGGCCCCGCCGACCTCCGCGGGCAACGGCGGCGGCAGCGGGGTGGGCTTCGCGGTCGACGACGGTGCTGGGGTCGAGGTGCTCGACGGTGTCCGGGGGGAGGTCGTCGACGGCGCCGATGAACCCGCCCGGTGGAAGTCCACCATCGGCTCGTCGCGGATCACCTTCTCCCCCACGCTGATCACCAATGCCTCCGAGGTCACCATGTAGTCCACGCCGTCATTGGTCGCGGTGAACGCGCCGTCCGGCGACTGCGTCGCCGAGGTGATCAACCTGGCCCCGTCGCGTATGCGCACGCCCCGGTACTGGTAATCGCCGTCGGTGTCGCGGCAGATCGCCACCCGCGACCCCGCGGTGCTGCCGAACACGACCAGGGTGGCCGGTGCGGCGCACCGAGCCGTCGAGTCGAGGTACCCCTGACCGTCGTAGGGCGGAGGCGCCGAGGTGGCGGTCGGGGCGGCGGCGAGCGCCCACGGGACGCACGCCAGCGAGGCGGTCGCGGCGAGCGCCGCACGGCGGAAGGCACAGCGGTGGACAGACATCACCATCCACCAGACCACGCCTCGGCCGGCCGTGCGAACCCGCATCGCCGATGATCACGCATTGTTGACGGTTCGAGACCCGACCGTAATGACATCGGCCGCCACGGCGATGAACCGGTTGATGACTCCGCGATTGGCAGTGACACGTCGCCGGCTGGTGGCCCGGTGCAACGTGGTGATCGTCGCGCTGGCGATGGCGATCGGGCTGCTGAGCCTGGGGCCCGTCGGCACCGCCGTGGCGGCTCCCCCGACCTTCGTGGTCAAGGACTTCTCGAAGCCGGCGATCGTCATTCTGGGGTACGGGCTCAAACCCGACGGCACCATGCGCACGATCCTGCACACCCGTGTGCTCGCGGGAATGGCCATCGGACACATGTTCCCGCAGTCGCCCATCATCGTCACCGGCGGCAACCCACGCAACGGCAACACCGAAGCCGGTCAGATGCGCAAGATGCTGCGCCTCTACGGCATCCCCGACCACCGCATCATCGTCGAGGGCAGAGCCAACAGCACGGTGCAGAACGCCGCGTTCTCGGTGCCGCTTGCCGAACAAGCGAGCACGTCAGGGATCATCCTGGTGACCTCGTCGTCCCATCAGGACCGCGCAGACGGCAATTTCGCCGCCGCCGGTGGGAACGTGCTGGCGACGGTGAGCTTCCCCGACGGCAACCCGTCGATCAATGTCGCGCAGTTCGTGCGTGACGTCCTCAGCCCGTTCATCACCATCACCTGAGACGTGAACTAGCGTTCGACCGTGGTCGACGCACACCGGACCGAGATCCGGCACCGCTGGGGACTGGGAGCCTTCGTGCTCGTTGAAGCGGTCTATCTTGCGACATCGCTGCTGCTGGGCTATCTGTTCGGAGGCCGTTCCGGGGCCGGCACGGTGCACGTCGCGGTGATCCTGCTGGCGGTCGGGGTGCCCAGCGCGTGCGCGGCGGCGGTGGCGATCGTCATCACCCGACTGCGCGGAAACGGGCCTCGCGCAGATCTGGCCCTCCGATGGTCCTGGCGCAGCGCCGGCGCCGGGCTGCTGTTCGGGGTCTGCGGCCTACTGGTCACGATCCCGGCCTCGGTGCTGTGGATCCAGATCGTCGGCGAGGACGCGAATTCGGCGGCCGGCCAGGTGTTCGGCGAAATCCGGAGCGACTGGGCGTGGGCGATCGCGGTGTTCCTGCTGATCGCGATCATCGCGCCCGTTTTCGAGGAGATCGTCTACCGCGGACTGCTGTGGGGTGCGGTGCAGCAGCGCTGGGGGCGCTGGGCCGCGTTCGGGGTCAGCACCGTGGTGTTCGCCGTCGCGCACCTCGAATGGAGCCGCGTCCCGCTGCTGCTGGTCATCGCGATCCCGATCGGCCTGGCCCGTCTCTACACCGGGAACCTCACGGCGAGCATCGTCGCGCACCAGGTGACGAACCTGCTGCCGGGCCTTGTGCTGATGTTCACCGTCGCAGGAGTGCTGCCCGCGGCGTGACCGGTCAGCCGAAGCCGCCGCCGAGATACTCGGCGCGGCATGCCCGCCGGGCGAGCTTGCCGCTGGTGGTGCGCGGGATCGCGCCCGCCGGCACCACCCGCACGTCGGCGACGGGGAGCCCGTGCCGGCGCCGCACCGCCGATCGCACCGCCTCGACGGCCTGTGCGGTGTCCACATGCGCGGTGCCCGCCGCGCGTTCGGCGACGACGACCACGTCCCCGTCGACGGTGAACGCCGTGACATACCCGCGCCGCACCACCGGCGAGGCATCGGCCGCGGTGGCCTCGATGTGTTGCGGATAGTGACTGAGCCCGTCCACGAAGAGCTGATCGGCGATCCGCCCGCTCACGTACAGCTCGCCGTCCAGATAGAACCCGAGATCGCCGGTGCGCAGCCAGTTCTCATCGACGCCGACGCCGAGGGCGTGGCTACCGTCGGGCTGCGTGCCGGCCAGCCGCGCCCCGAACGTGGCTGCAGTCTGCTGGGGCAGACCCCAATAGCCGCGGCCGACGTTGTCACCGTGCAGCCAGATCTCCCCGACCACGCCGTCGGGGCGTTCAATGCCGTCGCCGTCGACGATCACGCACCGCTGGCTACGCGCAACCTGACCGCAGGACACCTGGGCGACGGCCCGCTCGTGGTCCGGTCGTACCGGCATCGCGCGGCCCTCGATCAGCTGCTGCCGGTCGACATATCGGACGGTGACTTCCGCATCCGGCGCGATCGTAGAGACGAACAGGGTTGCCTCGGCCAGGCCGTAGGACGGTTTGAAGGCGGTGCCGGGTAGGCCGAACAGTGCGAAGGCGGCGTTGAAGGCGTTGATCGCGTCGATGCTGACCGGCTCGGAGCCGACGATCAGCACGACGTCGCGAAGATCGACACCGGCGTCGGGGTCGGGCACTCCGCGCCGGGCGGCCCACTCGTAGGCGAAGTTCGGGGCCGCCGTCACCACCCGTCCGCTGCGCGCGGCGGCCGACAACGCCTCGATCCACCGGAGCGGCCGGCGGATGAACGCCGTCGGCGACATCAGCGTGGAGTGCCCGCCGTACACCGCGGGAAAGCCGATCATGGACAGCCCCATGTCGTGGTAGAGCGGTAACCAGCTGACGCCGTGGGTGTTCCGGTCCAGGAGGTCGATCGACAGGATCATCTGCAGCAGGTTGGTGCCCACGGCGCGGTGAGTGATCTCCACACCGACAGGTGGGCGCGTCGCGCCGCCGGTGTACTGCAGGTGTGACACGTCGTCGACGTCGATGATCACCGGGGCGAAATCGCGGGCAGCGGAGTCGGCGACGTCGTCGATCACGACGACCGCGGGCCGCTCGGCATCGCCCATCGCCGCCAGGAAGTCCTCGACGGGTCCGCGCGCGGCAGCCGTCGTCAACACGGCGGCCGGGCGCGAGTCACGGAGCGCGACATCGAGGCGCTCGGCGTGCCCGGGCAATTCGGGTGCGAACAGCGGCACGGCGATGGTCCCCGCCTTCACCGCGGCGAAGAAACCCGCCACGTACTCCAGCCCCTGCGGCGCAAGAATCGCCACCCGGTCGCCCCGGCCGGCCACTTGCTGCAGGTGCGCGCCGATCGCCTGCATCCGGACACCGAGCTGCTTCCAGGTCATCTCGACGGTGTGTGCGTCGTCCCCGCCCGAATAGTCCAGGAACCGGTAGGCCACGGTGTCTCCGACGTGGGCGATATTGCGCTCGATCAGCGAGATCAGGGTGACTCCGGGCGGCAACACGATCTCGCCGGCGTCGTCGAGACAGTCCTCGATCCGCAGCAGCCCCTCTGGGACGGCCTCTCGCGTCGTGTCGCGGTGCATGTCTGCAGTCTAGGCAGGGTGGCGGACCCCGCCGGAATCTCCTTGTGCAGCAGGACTTGTGAAGTAAAGAAAGCTACTGCTCCGAGCTGTCCGGCTGGTCCGAGCTGGGCGAGCCGTTCGGTTCGGTTGCGGCGCCCTGAAACGCGTGGCCGGATCCGGGCTCAGGAGCGTCCTCGGCTTCGGAGGGTTCGTCGGCGTCGGCAGGTTCGGTAGCGCCGGACGGTTCCTCGGGTGTGTTCTCCTCGACGGTCGCGTCGGTTGGCTCCTCATCCCCGTCCTGCCCTCGGTCGTCGACTTCGACTGTCTGCAAGAGGTTCTCGTCCTTGTGGTCGACGGAGTCGTGGAGTGCGGCGTCGGATTCCGGCACCCACCGGGCGGTCGGCGCGGGGTTGGTGCCGCTCGTGTCGGCGATCTCGACCTCGGCGTCACCGCCCGAGGTATCCGGAATGCTGTGCAGTGCAACGGTTTCTGGGTCGACCAGACCGGGATAGTCCCGGTCGTAGGCGGAGTCGACGATCTCCTTGAGCGGCCCGTTGAGTCTGTCGGCCAGGTCGTCGAGGCCCAGCCGGCGCAACGGCTCCAGCAAGGGAAGGTTCTGGCTGCGGATCAGCACATAAGTGGTGTTGCCGTCGATCCAGACGAGCTTGTCGGCAACGTCCAGATCGACGTCGTCGTATCCGTAGATGTGGACGTACTGGAAGCCCGCGAACGCGTTGGCGAGCGCCAGCAGGTTGAACGGATTGTCCGGGAAGTCGGCCGCGCCGTCGTATTCGAGCGCAATGTCGGTGACGTGGTAATCGCTGTGCGGCGTCGGCGGATCGATGTCGTAGATCGGGCGGACCCCGCCGTATTTGCGCAGCGCATTCCCAAGGAGAACGAAGGACAGGTTCTCCGGCGACGGGCTGCCCGCCCTGCCCCTGTGCTGCTCGATCCAGTCCGCGGCGATCAGCGCCCCTTGGGAGTACCCCATCACGATCGTCTCGCCCGTCGATGATCTGATCGCCGATCGCAGCGCCCGCAACCCGTCGTACTCTCCGACCAGCGGCAGCCCGGACAGGTACGGGACCGGGGTGCAGGTGTTTCCCGAGTCGGCGTCGCAGTAGCCGCCCTGGAAAACCTTGCTCATGTCCCACTCGAGCGTCCCGGCCGCGGTGTATCCCGTCACCGTCAGTACGTTTGCTGCGAGCGCATACGGCGGTGGGCAGGAGCCGGCCAATGCAGCAACCGATGCAACACCGGCCGCGGCGATGATTCCGCGCACGTGTGGTTCCTTCGTATGGAGTGGGCTACCAGAACGGAACAAAGGTAGTCAGGCGAGACGACCCTAATCGACAGGGGTCGATCCCACAACAGGTCCGCGGGACGCGCGAGACGCTGTCAGCGAACACCGTCACCAATATGTACCGGGGGGTTAACCCGCCGGAAATGTGTTTGCTGCACCTGGATCGCCCACCAGCAGACCGGCTGACGCGAACTTCAGGCCGGCGCGGAGCTCTTCGAGGCTGATCGGGTCGTCGGACTCGATGTAGCGCAGTGTGGTCGAAACGGCCATGTTGAAGAACAGCCAGGCACCGATTGGCGATCGTTCGCCTACCGGGTGCCGGGAGCCGTCGCCCCTTAGGGCGATGAGCCGTCGCGCGCTGCGGTTCTACGCGATGATGCGCACCAGGTAGGGAGTCATGCCGTTGGTGCGCACCGGCGAGACGGCGACCCCGGAATCGGTGGTCTCGACCATCTGACCGTTGCCGACGAACAGGGCCACGCTCTGCGTCCCCTCGGGTCCGTAGAAGATCAGGTCGCCCGGCAGTGCTTGTGCGGGAAGGACTTTCTGGCCCACCTTGTACATCTCGCCGGAGGACCGCGGCAGCTTCACCCCGACGCCGGCGTAGGCATAGACCATCAGGCCGGAGGCATCGAACCCGACCACCTCGATGCGGGGGGCCGGCGCCGGAGCGGGGACGGCCAAGTTGGGAGTGACGCTCGGCAGGTTCAGTCCGGGGGTCAGGTCCAGGGACTGCGCGTCGATCTCGGCCTGGTCCGGGGCAGCGGGTGTGGCCGACTCCGGCAGGGGCGCCGCCACCGTGCCCTTGCCGGGGCCGGACGCGCCGCCACCGCCGTAGGCGAACGGCACGCCGCGCTGGGACAGAGCCCGCGCGATCACGACCTCGACCGCTTTCTGGTTGGTCGCCGATCGCGCGGGCTGTGCCGACGCGAGGCCCGGTGTCGCCAGTACCAGAGCGATACCGATCATGAAGATGAAGACGCGTCGCATTGCAGTCCACCGCTTTCCGCTGCCAGCGCCGTCGCGGGCGCTGGTCTCATCGATTAACAACAGTCACTACAACCACTTCTACACCACATGACATGGTGTTTTGATGTCGTCGCAGGACGGTCGATCAAGGAGATGCGGGACTGGAACCGAACGGTGACCTATCCCGGCGCGTCGCCCTCTATGGTGTGGCGCGCGTCTTTAGTACCGCAGCGCCGCGAGTGCGGCGTCGTAATCCGGCTCCTGGCCGATCTCGGGCACCAGTTCGGTGTAGGCGACGTTGCCGTCGGCTCCGACCACCACCACGGCGCGGGCCAGCAGTCCGGCCATCGGTCCATCTGCGATCGTGATGCCGAAGTCGTCACCGAAGCTGTCGCGGAACGCCGAGGCGGTCGTGACGTTCTCGATGCCCTCCGCGCCGCAGAACCGCTTCTGCGCGAACGGCAGATCCTTCGAGACGCACAGCACCGTCACACCCTCGCCGGCCGCGCTCTCGTTGAACTTGCGCACACTGGCGGCGCAGACCGGGGTGTCGACCGACGGGAAGATGTTGAGCAGCAGGGGTTTGCCGCTGAACTGACCGGCCTCGACGGTGCCGAGATCCGTTCCGGTGAGGGTGAAGCCGGGTGCCGCAGATCCGACGGCGGGCAGGTCGCCGACGGTGTTGATCGGGTTTCCACGCAAAGTTATCTGTGCCATGCCGCACAGTCTGCCAAGCTTGACGCGGTCGGTCGCGACGGGGTTGGTTCAGCGGTGACCGTAGAGGCGGGCGACGTCAGGAGAATCCAGCCAGCCCGAATAGGTGGGGCGCTGCGGCCAGCCCTCGGGCGAATCCTGCCACTCTTCCTGTCGTCCCCACGGCAGCACGTCGATCAGCGGAAACGTGTAGCTCAGCTGCTCGGTGCCCCGGCCGTTGGTGTGCCAGGTGCGGTACACGGTGTCGCCGTGCCGCAGGAACACGTTGACCGCGAATCCGGTGTTCGGCGCGGCGTCGACATCGGTGGCGAACGGGCTGTGCGCCGACGAGTACCACTCCATCGTGTTGCCGACCTTCGTCCGATAGGCCAGGGCCTCCTCGATCGGCCCGGATGTCACGATCACGAATTTCGCGTCGTAGTTGGCCAGGAAGTCCAGCCGGGTGAACTGCGAGGTGTATCCGGTGCAGCCGCCGCACTGCCATTCCGCTCCGTCGGACCACATGTGGTTGTAGACGATTAGCTGCGCGCGACCCTCGAAGATGTCGACCAGCCGGACGGGGCCGTCGGCACCGGTCAGGGTGTAGTCCGGCAGCTGCACCATCGGCAGGCGCCGGCGTTGGGCGGCAATCGCGTCGAGCTCGCGGGTGGCGGCCTTCTCGCGCTTGCGGAGCTCGTCGAGGGCCGCCCGCCACGTCTGGGCGTCGACCACGGGCGGCAGGGCGTGGGTGTCGGTCATTACAGTCGGCCTCCGGCAGATCGGTCGGTATGACACCCATATCGACTCAGCGGCTGCGCAGAACTCATCGTTGGAAAGGAACACCGCCATGAGCGTCGCCCCGCGCATCGGTTCCCACCATCCTGACTCGTGGACGACGAGGTTGTGGACCGACATCGCACCGATCTTCGATGCGATCGTGGCTCACCCGTTCGTCACCGGTCTGACCGACGGCAGCCTGGACCCGGACGCGTTCGCCGGCTATGTTGCCCAGGACGTGCACTACCTGCGGACCTACGCCCGAGCCCTGGCGCTGGTCGGCGGCAAGGCGCCGACGCTCGCCGACACGGCGATGTTCGCCCGGCACGCCGCCGAGGTGTTCGACGTGGAACTGGCGCTGCACGCCGAACTGCTGCCCGCCCTCGGGCTGTCCCCCGACAGCGTCGACCGCGTGCCGGTGTCCCCGACCACGCAGGCCTACAACAGCTATCTGCTGGCGACCGTGTACGACGGTAGCTTCGCCGACGGACTGGCCGCGGTGCTGCCCTGTTACTGGATCTACGCCGAGGTCGGGGCCGAACTGCTCGAGCGCGGCTCCACCGATCCCCGCTATCAGCGCTGGATCGACAGCTACGGCGGGGACGAGTTCGCCGCCACGGTCACCGAGGTGCTCACCCTCGCCGACCACATGGGCCCGGCGCTCACTCCCGCCGAGGAGGCATGTGCGCGTGCGCATTTCGTCACGACGTCGCGCTACGAGTGGATGTTTTTCGATGCCGGGTACCGGCGCGAGCAGTGGCCGGTCTGAGCGGATGACCGGCGTGACAGGCTCGCAGTGATTAAGCTGGCGGCTTCCTGTTGAGCGTGCCGTTCGCCGAGGAGGCCGATGTCCGCCGATGCCGCGCCGCCACCCGCCAAGTCTTCGGGCGGCCACATCAGGCTGACGTCACACAGCGCGGGCGCTGATGCGCCGCGGCTGCGCTGGGGCGCTCCCACCGCCGCCGAGCGCGGCCCCGTGGTCGGCACCACCACCAGCCGCGGGCACCGCAACGTCGTGGGAACCCACAGCGGCGCCTACGGCGTGTACCGGGCACTGGCGGTCGCCGCGGGCAAGCTCTCGCGCGAGCACCGTGCCGATCTGACCGACACCGCGCCGACGGACGTGATCGGGCCGTATCCGCAGTGGGCCGATCCCGTCGCGATCGTGAGCCTCGACCCGTGGGGTGCGATGGTCGCCGACGTCTTCGCCGGCGAGATCGCCGCGGGTGTCGACATCCGCCCGACGATCGCGGTGACCAAGGCGCAGGTGATCCTGCCGGAGGTGCACGACGCGCTCCTGAAGGGGCGGTTGCACCCCGATGGCCGGGTGCTGCTGGGCACCGGCGCCGCGCAGGTCACGAAGGCCGCGGTCGAGCCGGTCTGGTATTTGCCCGGGGTGGCGCAGCGATTCGGCTGCAGCGAAACCGACCTGCGCCGAGTGCTTTTCGAAGAGACCGGCGGGATGTACCCGGAACTGGTCACCCGGTCGGATCTCGACGTGTTCCTGCCGCCGATCGGCGGGCAGACGGTCTACATCTTCGGTGATCCGCGGGACCTGGCCGACCCGTCGGTCGAGTTGACCGCACGCGTTCACGACGAGTGCAACGGCTCGGATGTGTTCGGTTCGGACATCTGCACCTGTCGGCCGTATCTCACGCACGCGATCGAGGAGTGCATCCTGGGCGCGCAGCGCGGCGGCGTGGGCCTGGTCGCCTACTCCCGCAAGGAAGGCCGGGCGCTCGGTGAGGTGACCAAGTTCCTGGTCTACAACGCCCGGAAACGCCAGGCCGGCGGCGACACGGCCGATCAGTACTTCGCCCGCACCGAATGCGTGGCCGGCGTGCAGGACATGCGCTTCCAGGAGTTGATGCCCGATGTCCTGCACTGGCTCGGGATCCGCAAGATCCACCGCCTGGTGTCGATGAGCAACATGAAGTACGACGCGATCACCGGGTCGGGCATCGACGTCGGTGAGCGGGTGTCGATTCCGGACGAGCTCATCCCCGCCGACGCCCGGGTCGAGATCGACGCGAAGATGGCGGCCGGCTACTTCACCCCGGGGCAGGTGCCCGACGCCGACGAGTTGCGCAAGGCCAAGGGCCGGGGGCTCGACGGATGACGGTCCCGGTGACCGCGCCGCCGGACCCGGCCCGGCCCGCCGGCGCCGCCGCGCTGCTGCGGTCTACGAATGCGGTGCGGACCCGGTCCGCGCAGCTGCTGGCCCGGGCCCGTTCGGGGGATTCCCGGTGGTTCACCGTCGACGACGTCGCACTCGACGGCGCCGCCGCCGAGGTCGCCGCCGTCACCCGCGCGCGGTTCCCGGACCTGCGGGTTCCGCTGCACAGCAGGTGGCGCCACTTCGAGGCCGGCGGGGTGGACCGGCGGGCCGAACTGCTCGTGCTCCTCGGTGACGAAGGAGCCGACGAACGGGCACGCGCGATGATCGACCTGACCGTGGTGAGCGTGCTGCTCGACGCCGGCGCGGGCCCCCGATGGAGTTACACCGAGTCGCACGGTGATGCCCGGGCGGAGTTCACCCGGTCGGAGGGGCTGGCGGTGGCCAGCTGGCACGCCTTCGTCTCCGGCATGTTCTCCGGGGATCCGACGCGGCCGCTGCAGGCCGATGCCACCGGGCTGCGCTCGGTCACCGAGGACCGGCTGGCCGCCGCGTTCCAGGTCAGCCAGGCCAACCCGCTGGTCGGGCTGGCCGGCAGAGTCGCGCTGTTGCACCGCCTCGGCGACGCGCTGGCCGCGCAACCCGAGGTGTTCGGCGAACAGAGCCGCCCCGGCGGGCTGTACGACAGACCGGCCGCAGCGGGCGGGGTGCACGCCCACGACATCCTGGCCTGCCTGCTGTCGTCATTGTCCCGGATCTGGTTGTCCGGCAATGTGATCGGCGACGAACCGGTGGGTGACTGCTGGCGTCACGACGCGGTCTGCGGGCCGGGCCCGACTGCCGGCTGGCTGCCGCTGCACAAACTGTCGCAATGGTTGACCTACTCGCTGCTGGAACCGTTCGAGTGGGCTGGCGTCGCGGTGACCGGCGCGGACACCCTGACCGGACTGCCGGAGTACCGCAACGGCGGGCTGCTGCTCGATCACGGGGTGCTGCGGCTGCGAGACCGCGAGGCGTCGGCGCGGACCTGGGAGCCGGCTGACGAGCTGGTGGTCGAGTGGCGGGCGCTGACGGTGGCGCTGCTCGACGAGATCGCGCCGCGGGTGCGCGACCGGCTCGGGGTCGACGCGCAGCGGATGCCGCTGGGAAGTGTGCTCGAGGGTGGGACATGGGCAGCCGGGCGCGCGTCGGCGCAGCGGCTACGCGGCGGGCTGCCGCCGCTGCCGGTGACCAGTGACGGGACGGTGTTCTGATGGCGGCGGGTCCGGGCGGGGTGCGTGTCGTCGACCATCCTCTGGTGCAGCACAAGATGACGCTGATGCGCCGGAAAGATCTGTCCACCAACAGTTTCCGCCGCTTGGCGCACGAGGTTTCGGCGCTGATGGCCTACGAGGTGCTGCGCGACGTCGCACTGCACGAGGTGGAGGTCCAGACGCCGATGGAGATCACCACCGGCAGCGTGATCGACGGGAAGAAACTGGTCCTGGTCTCGGTGCTGCGCGCGGGCACCGGAATCCTCGACGGGATGCTGGAGGTGGTGCCGTCAGCCCGGGTCGGCCACATCGGC
The DNA here is from genome assembly GCF_025263565.1 of Mycobacterium sp. SMC-8. Classification (NCBI taxonomy): domain Bacteria; kingdom Bacillati; phylum Actinomycetota; class Actinomycetes; order Mycobacteriales; family Mycobacteriaceae; genus Mycobacterium; species Mycobacterium sp. SMC-8. The sequence goes on along the minus strand of NZ_CP079865.1, from coordinate 4,911,198 downwards.
CTCTACCGGGACCCGAAAACCCTTGTCGCGGTGGAGTATTACTTCAAGATGCCGGGCGATCTGCACGAACGCGACGTGATCGTGCTGGACCCGCTGCTGGCCACCGGGAACTCCGCGATCGCGGCCGTCGAGCGGCTTCGCGAGTACCACCCGAAGTCGATCAAGTTCATGTGCCTGCTCGCCTGCCCGGAGGGCGTCGCCGCGCTGGCCGGCGCGCATCCGGACGTGCCGATCTTCACCGCGGCCGTCGACCGCGAGCTCGACCCCGATGGCTACATCCTGCCGGGCCTCGGCGATGTCGCCGACCGGATCTTCGGTACCAAATGACGCCAGTAGTGTTCACCCGCGCCGTCTTGCGCCGTAGGGTGTGTCATGGCCATCATCGAAGCTGACCTTCAGCCCCAGACACCGTTCGAGCACGATGTCGCCGAGACGCAGCGATACTTCGACAGCCCGCGATTCGACGGCATCATCCGTCTCTATACGGCGCGGCAGGTCGCCGAACAGCGCGGCACGATCCCTGCCGACTATCCGACCGCCCGTCAGGCGGCGACCGCGTTCTACCCGCACCTGCGCGAACTGTTCGCCAACGGCAGGAGCATCACCACGTTCGGCCCCTACTCCCCCGGCCAGGCCGTGGTGATGAAGCGGATGGGCATCGAGGGCATCTACCTCGGCGGCTGGGCGACCTCGGCCAAAGGCTCCATCTCCGAGGACCCGGGCCCCGACCTGGCCAGCTATCCGCTCAGCCAGGTGCCGGAGGAGGCCGCCGGCATCGTGCGGGCACTGCTGACCGCGGACCGCAACCAGCAGTACCTGCGTCTGCAGATGAGCGAGGAACAGCGGAAGACGACACCGGCCTACGATTACCGGCCGTTCATCATCGCTGACGCCGACACCGGACACGGCGGGGACCCGCACGTACGCAACCTGATCCGGCGTTTCGTCGAGGCCGGGGTTCCGGGCTACCACATCGAAGACCAGCGTCCCGGCACCAAGAAATGCGGACATCAGGGCGGCAAGGTGCTGGTGCCGTCGGACGAGCAGATCAAGCGGCTCAATGCCGCGCGGTTCCAGCTCGACGTCATGCGAGTGCCGGGCATCATCGTCGCCCGCACCGACGCCGAGGCGGCCAACCTGATCGACAGTCGCGCCGACGAACGCGACCAGCCGTTCCTGCTCGGCGCGACCAACCTGAAGACCCCGTCGTACAAGTCGTGCTACCTGGCGATGATGCGCAGGTTCTACGACAAGGGCGTCACCGAGCTCAACGGCCATCTGCTCTACGCGTTGCCCGACGGTGAGTACGCCACTGCCGAGGCGTGGCTGGAGCGCCAGGGGCTGCTGGCGGTCATCGACGATGCTGCCGCGGGATGGCAGGACGGCACCGAGCCGTCACTGGACGCGGTGTTCGACGAGGTGGAGTCGCGCTTCGTCGACGCGTGGCAGGACGACGCCGGACTCAACACCTACGGCGGCGCCGTGGCCGAGCTGCTGGAATTCCGGGAACGCGAAGGTGAGCCCTCGGCGATGAGCGTGGCCGAATGGCGGGCCTTTGCCGAGCGGGCGCCGCTGTACACGGCCAGGGAGAAAGCCAAGGAACTGGGCGCCGACGTGGCCTGGGACTGCGAGCGGGTCAAGACGCCCGAGGGCTACTACCAGGTCCGCGGCGGCATCCCGTACGCGATCGCGAAGTCGTTGGCGGCCGCCCCGTTCGCCGACGTCCTGTGGATGGAGACCAAGACCGCGGATCTGGCCGACGCCAAGCAGTTCGCCGACGCCATCCACGCCGTCTACCCCGACAAGATGCTCGCCTACAACCTGTCGCCGTCGTTCAACTGGGACACCACCGGCATGTCCGACGAGGAGATGCGGGCGTTCCCCGAGGAGATCGGCAAGATGGGGTTCGTCTTCAACTTCATCACCTACGGCGGCCATCAGGTCGACGGCGTGGCCTCCGAGGAGTTCGCGACGTCGCTGCGCCAGGAGGGCATGCTCGCGCTGGCCCGGCTGCAACGCAAGATGCGGCTCGTCGAATCTCCGTACCGCACACCGCAGACACTCGTCGGCGGGCCGCGCAGCGATGCGGCGCTGGCTGCGTCGTCGGGACGGACGGCGACCACCAAGGCGATGGGCAAGGGTTCGACCCAGCACCAGCATCTGGTGCAGACAGAGGTGCCCAAGAAGCTGCTTGAGGAGTGGCTGGGACTGTGGAGTGAGCACTACGAGCTGCCGGAACGGTTGCATGTGCAGTTACGGCCGCGGCGTGCCGGTTCGGACGTGCTGGACCTGCAGATCCTCGGTGACAGCGAGGATCCGCTGGCCAACGTCGTCGTCGACCCGATCAAGGACCGGCACGGCCGCAGCATTCTGACCGTCCGAGACCAGAACACGTTCGCCGAGCAGATGCGGAAGAAGCGGTTGATGGACCTGATCCATCTGTGGCTGATCCACCGCTTCAAGGCCGAGATCGTTTACTACGTGACGCCGACCGAGGACAACATCTATCAGACCGAGAAGATGAAGTCGCACGGCATCTTCAGCGACGTCTACCAGGAGGTCGGCGAGATCATCGTCGCCGACGTCAACCAGGCTCGCATCGACGAACTGCTCGCCCCCGACCGCAAGGCGCTGCTGCGGCTGATCAGCAAGCAGGACTGAGCGGGGGTTCCAGGCCCGGCGAATCACAGGTATCCACGTTCTGCAGGGAAAGTGCGAGTAGCCGTCTGAAAAAGGTGGATACCTGTGGCTGCTGTGTCCTGCAGCCTGGAAGGTGGGTCAGTGCGCGGTCCAACCGCCGTCGACCAGCAACGACGTACCGGTGGTCAGCGACGACGCCGGACTGGCCAGGTAGGCCACCGCCGCCGCGACCTCGTCCACCGTGCCGAGCCGGCGCAGCGGGATCTCGCCGAGCACCCAGTCCCGGAACTGCGGCTCTGCGAGGCTGCGCGCGGTCAACTCGGTCTCGATGAACGTCGGCGCGACGGTGTTCACCCGGATCCGCTCGCCGGCCAGTTCCAGTGCCAGCGCCTTGGTCATGCCCTCGAGAGCCCACTTCGAGCCGCAGTACAGCGTGCGCTGCGGTCCTCCGACATGTCCCATCTGTGAGCTGATCGACACGATCGATCCGCCCTGGCCGTGCTCGCGCATGCGCGCGACGGCCTGCTGCGTGACGAACAGCGCGGCTTCGACGTTCACCGCCATCACCGCCGAATAGGTGTGCCGGGTGATCTCGTCCAGGCGCTGGGGGATGTTGCGTCCGGCGCTGTTGACCAATACGTCGACGCGGTGACCGGCCATCACCGACCTCACAAACGAGGTGTCGGTGACGTCGCCGACGTGGACGTTCGCCGCGCCGCCGTATTCGGTTGCGAGCTCGGCTGTTTCGTCCAGCGACTTGGCCGTGCGGCCGACCAGGTGCAGTGTTGCGCCCAGTCGCGACAGCGCCACCGCCGAGGCGCGGCCGATGCCCGACCCCGCGCCGGTCACCCACGCATGCCGACCGGTCAGGGACGCCCCGCTGACGAGGGCATCGACCGCGGCGTCGCTCAAGAGCGTCGCCCCGGCGTTGGCCACGGGAAACAGCGTGGTACTCAAGCCATCTGAGCAGACCCCGCTGACCGCGCTGCTGATCGGCGAGCTTGCGCTGGAGGCGGGGATCCCGCCCGGCGTGTTGAACGTCATCCCCGGTCTGGGGCCGGTGGCCGGCGCGGGTCTGGCCGAGCATCCGATGGTCGACAAAGTCGTGTTCACAGGCGGGACGGAGGTCGGCCGGATCATCTCGGTGGCCACCGCGTCGCGTTTCGCGAAGTCGACGGTGGAATTGGGCGGCAAGACCCCGGTCCTGGTGTTCGATGACGTGCCCACCGAGGTTTCGGCGCGGGGCGCCGCGTTCGGCGGTTTCGTCGGCGCCGGACAGACCTGCATCGCAGGAACCGAATCCTGGTGCAGGAAACCGTATACGACGATTTCGTGGCCGCGCTGGCGGCCCAGGCCGAACGAATCCGGATCGGTGATCCGAGTGAAGCGCAGACCCAGCTTGGCCCGGTCATCTCCGAACGTGCCCGCCAGCGCATCCTGAACTACGTCGAGATCGGCGTTTCCGAAGGGGCGAGGCTGGCCACCGGCGGTGTGGCCGTCGACGTGCCGGGTCTCGACGGCTTCTTCGTTGCGCCGACCGTGCTCGCCGACGTCACCAACCAGATGCGCGTCGCGCGGGAGGAGATCTTCGGCCCCGTCCTGGTGGTGATCCCGTTCAAGGACGAGGCCGATGCCATCGCCATCGCCAACGACTCCCCGTACGGTCTCGGTTCGTCGATCTGGACCCGCGACGTGGCGCGGGCGCACCGCGTCGCCTCGAAGTTGGAGCACGGCATCGTATGGGTCAACGACCACCACCGGCTTGACCCGTGTTCACCGTGGGGCGGTGTGCGTGAAAGCGGCCACGGCCGCGAAGGCGGTACCGAGTCGTTCGACGACTTCACCCATGTGCGCGCGGTGACGGTGCGGACCGCCCCGGACGACGTCGACTGGTACGGCGGCGTAGCGTTGGAAAGGCTGAATTGAAAATGACTGTCACTCAAGATGTCTGGACCGTTCAGGGGCTGAAGGTCGAGCGGGACGGCGCCGTGCTGACGGTCCGTCTGGACAGTCCCGGCGGCAATCTGATGACGATGGACATGTGCGATGCCTTGGCCGGTATCCTCACCACGCCACCTGACGGGGTGCACGTGTTGGTGCTGTCTGCCGCCGGGGACAGCTTCTGCCTCGGGCGGGAGCGAACCGCAGCGACACCCGACGATCTCCCGGGCGAGGTTCGCCGACTGATTGCAGTCAACGACGCGCTGGCGGCGACACCCCTGGTGACCGTGGCCCGGGTCCACGGTGACGCTGCCGGGTTCGGGGTGGGCCTGGCGGCGCTGTGCGACGTCGCCGTCGCGACCCGTGCCGCCCGCTTCAGCTTCCCCGAGGTGCGGATCAACCTGGCGCCGGCTCTGGTGCTGGCCTGGCTCCCCCACATGGTGGGCCGTCGTGCCGCATTCTGGCTGACCGCCAGTGGCGCACCGGTCAGCGGTGAGGAGGCTGTCAGCATCGGCCTGATCAACGAGGCGGTCGGCGACGTGGACACGCTCGACGCGGTGATCGCCGAGAAGGTCGACGTGCTGCTGGCGGCTGCGCCGCGAGTGCACACCGAGATCCGGGCGATGCTGCGTTCGGTGGAATCGTTGTCCGAACGCCAGTCCTACGAACTGGCCGCCGATCGGCTGGTGCTGGGCTCGCTGCGTAGGTTGCACACCTCGGCCGGCTGACGCGGCCTGGCCACCGCTATAGCAGCGCGGCGGCGCGGTGCAGCAGGGTGCGCCACCGCCCCAGCGTGGCCGGGTCGCTGACCGCGACGCGGGCCAGCCGTTGCGGGTCCGGCCCTGCCGGCATCGGCGCCGCAGGCAGAAAACCGTCTGTCGGCACGAGGGAGCGTGACACGGAGACGACATCGTGATCGGCCAGCCATTGCGGCACCGGTCCGAGGAGCATCGGTGCCTCGGGCAGCGCGGCGGCCAGCGCGAGGTCGGCGGCCAGCCCGATGCTCGTCACGCCGGTGAAAGCCACCGCGCACGGCATGCCCAGCCGCTCGGCCCGTCGCAGCGCGCGCCGCACTCCCCCGAGCGCCCCGCACCGCAGGATCGCGACGTCGGCGCACGTGGGATCCACCGCCAGCAGCTCCGCATCGACGGCGAGGCGCACGTCGACGCGCCGCCGGATCAGGCCGGCGTCGGCGGCGTCGCGGCACACCAGCTCCACGAGCCCGACATGGGCGTGCCGCGCGATCCGGGAAAGGGCGGCGTCGACGTCGTCGACCTCGACCACGGCCCGCCCAGCGCCGTCACCGACCGGCACCCGGCCCCGAACGCCGTCCGGCCAGCCGACCGTGCTCGGCTCCATGGCCGCGGTCAGCCAGCGTGCCGCGAGCGCGTCGTCGGCACCGGCGGGCGGGCTGAACTCGCCCCAGCCCTGGGGTCCGTCGAGCAGCACTCCCTCCCGCGTGCCGGCGGCGGTGGGGACGGCGAACACCGGGGCGTCGTCGAAATCGATGAAGGTTCTCACTGACCGACAACGTAGCCCGTCGATACGCTTACGCCGTGGCCGACGCCGCGTTTCTGCTGTTGTCGATCCGCGGGGAGGACGAAGCCGCGGACGACGAGTATGCGGCGATGATGCGGTTCTCCGGATTGGACGAGGCTGGACTGCGCCGCGTCCGGCTGACCCACGAGGAACTCGGTGCGGTCGACCTCGCGAGGTGGTCGGGCATCATCCTCGGCGGCGGGCCCTACAACGTCAGCGACGAGCCCGGTGCGAAATCTGCGACGCAGCGCCGGGTGGAGGCAGAGTTGGCCGCGTTGCTCGCCGAGGTGATCGCGACGGACTTTCCGTTCCTGGGCTGCTGTTACGGCATCGGCACCGTCGGCACGGCGGTCGGCGCGGTGATCGACCGGTCCTACAGCGAGCCGGTCGGCGGGATGACCGTCCATCTGACCGACGACGGCCACCGAGACCCGCTGTTCGCCGGATTGCCGCACACCTTCGACGCGTTCGGCGGACACAAGGAGGCCGCGACGCGGCTGCCGGCTCATGTCGTCCGGCTCGCGCGCTCGGTGGACTGCCCCGTGCAGGCGTTCCGGGTCGGGGCCAACGTCTATGCCACGCAGTTCCATCCCGAGCTCGACGTCGACGGCCTGTGCACCCGCATCGAGGTCTACAAGAACCACGGCTACTTCGCCCCCGAGACGGCGCAGGCGCTCAAAGACGATGCGCGGCAACGGTCCGTGATGCACCCGATGACGGTCTTGCGGCGGTTCGTGCAGCGGTACCGGCGGGCGGGCTAGCGGGTTGCGCCGGCCCGTCCGGTCTCAGCTCGACGGGATCTCGAATTGCGCGCGGGCGATCTGTTCGATGAAAGGCGCCAGCCGCGACCGTAATTCGTTGTGCGCGGGATCCTCGTCGTAACCGCGGTAGGCGGCGACGTCCTCGAAGTCGGCGACGATCACGAAGTCCCAGTTGCCGTCGCGCAGGCCGGCGTCGGAGCCCACGGTGTAGCGCACGGTGCCGGGGCAGTTCAACGCCCGCAGGCCGTTCTGGATGCGTTCCACTTCGGCGGCGTCGTAGCCGGTCGTCAACTTCGCCAGAACCACGTTTCGGATCACGGCCGAACCCTAACAGGGCCACACGCACCTACCTAGTTTCTTGCGCAGCTGCGTGTGACGGTCCGAGACCAGCTGTACTGCAGGCGGTTACGGCGCATTCACATCGCCAAGTCGCGTGGGCCCAAGGTGATGGACGCCGACGAGGGGCGCCCAGCACTTGGCACTATTTGTCAGATAGAAACGGTTGTGTAGCTACACCATAGTTTCTATAGTGAGGGCGTGCACAGACGGACGCTGGATCAGCTGATCGGCGACTGCCGAGCCGCGGTCCTGACGGAGGCTGCCGAGTCAGGGATCGGCCGGCTCTCCGTTGAGGGCGTCGCCCGGCGCGCCGGAGTGGCGAAGACGTCGATCTACCGGCACTGGCCCACGGTCGAGGACCTGCTCCTCGACGCGTTAGACGACGCTTACCCCGTCGAGCAGCCCTCCCCGACGGGCGGCGATCTACGGGCCGACCTGTTGCGGTCGCTTGACCTGCTCACGGCGTGGCTGAGCGGGCCGTCGGCACCTGCGGTGGCCGCCGTCCTCGCCGACCGTCGACGACGGCCTGATCTCGCCGAGGCGTTGTACAGCCGCGTCTTCCACTCACACGGTGGACGCTTCACGCGTGTGGTCCTCGAGCACTACGCCGCCTTCGGCGAGATCGACGGCCGGCTGGTGACACCGGTGGTCTGCGACATAGGTGAGGCGCTGGTGATCAAGCACCAGATCGACACCGGCGACCTGCCCGACGCCGCCGTCCGGGCCGCCATTGTCGACCAGGCGATCCTGCCCGCAGTCGGGTTCAGCCCCAGGAAAGGAACGCGGTGACGATCCGGATCGACGTGGACTGGGACACTGTCGAGCGCATATCGCAGACCACCCTCACCACACACCTGTGGACTGCTCCCCCACTGCGGCGGAGCTCGCCGATCCACGACAAGGCCTTCCAGGCGTTACGCGACCTCAACGCCGACCTGGCCCGATTCCTGCCCTGGTTCTCACATCCGCGGATCTCGGTCCCGGCGCTGAACCCGCCGACGACGACCGAAACATCGTGGAACTTCGAGCTTCTCGATCCCTTCGTGGCCGACTTCATGGAGGCCACGCAGGGGCGGCAGGTGGTGATGAACTTCGCCACCATCCCGGCATGGATGTTCACCGCAGATGTCCCAGATCTCCCCGAGGACCCCGATGAGATCGTCTGGAACTACGAGGCAGGTGCCGAACTGCGCGATCCCACCTGCGCCGAGGTGGCCGACTACTTCTTCCGGATCGCCAGCTGGTACATCGCCGGCGGATTCACCGATGAACTCGGGCAGTGGCACGAATCCGGCCACCGCTACCGCTTCGACTATTGGGAGGTGTTGTGCGAGCCGGATATGCGCGGCATGTCACCGCAGACCTACACCAAGCTGTACGACGCGGTGGTGACCCGGCTCCGCCCGTTGGATCCCGAGATGAAGTTCGTCGGGTTGTCGTTGACGCACCTGCACCGGGATCCCGAATACTTCTGGCAGTTCCTCGATCCGGCCAATCACGACGACGGCGCAGCGCCCGATGCCATCTCCTACCACTTCTACGCCCACCCGGAGATCGTGAATCCCTACTCCCGCGAAGGGAATCCACCGTTCAAACAGTGGCGTGACGTGTTCTTCGCACAGGCCGACGCATTCGTCGAGCAGGCACGCTTCATCGAATCGATCCGCCGGCGGATCGCCCCGGCCACCCAGACCTTCGTCAACGAGATCGGCACCTTCACCCCTGAGGTGATGGACCCGGCACCCGACATCCCGGACGAGTACTGGGAGCTCAGCGCGGCCGTGCAGTCCTACCTCTGGGCGCAACTGGTCAGGCTGGGCGTCGATCTCGTCGGTGTCGCCGAGTTCGTCGGTTACCCCGGTATGATTCCCGGTGTCACGCTGCTCGACTGGGCCACCGGCGAGCCCAATGCGCGCTACCGCGCCCTCGAACTGTTGATGCAGCACTTCGGACCGGGTGATTCCGTGGTGTCCACCGCCACCGGCGAACCGCAGATGCCCGACCCCCGGGTGTGCGCACAGGGCTTCGTGAGCCCAGACGGCACACGCAGACTTCTGCTGATCAACAAGACCGCGGCACCCGTGGAGATATCCCCACCGTCGGGCCCCGGCTCGCTGTGCCTCGACGCGTACGCCGTGCAGGTGCTCACTCTCTGATCAGAAGGGATGCAATTTGGCGCTGATGAGCGGCGCGATCTTCCCGGCCATGTAGGCGTGCCCGGCGTCGGTGGGGTGCACGCCGTCCGCGCCGATCAGCTCGGGGCGCCCGACGAACCAGCGCGCGGCGATCGGGTCGAAGAACGTCGCCCCGGCCAACTCGGCCTGATATTTCAGCACATCGCGCACGCGCACGATCTCCGGCGGCGGATCCGCTGTCGGCCAAGGGGGTCCGATCACCAGCAGGTCGGCAGTGCGCGCGATCCGGCGAGCCAGGGAGAACGTGCCGTACATCGCGATCGACAGCCGCGTCGGGTCGGCCTTCATGTCGTTGCGGGAACCGAAGAACACCACCAGCACGTCGCTGGGTTTGACCGCGCGCACGGTCAGGTCCTCGTACACGCTGCCGCGGTTGCCGCGCGTGCAGTACCCGGCGCCGCCCTCGGCGGCCACCGTCGGCGTCACCGCGATCCCGTGCTCGGTCAGCATCCTCCACACCTGGGGCGACCAGCCTTTCGAACCGTTGCCGCCCTGGTCGCTACCGGTGGTGTACGAATCACCGATCACCGAGACGCGGTTTCCGGCGAACTCGGTGAGGCGCACCTCGCGCTGCTGCGGAGCGTGGGCATACCCGCAGGCGAGCAGCACCGCGAAGGAAAGCACCACTGTCAGAAGGCGACTCACCGGACCAGCCTAATTTCACCGGCGCCGAGACCGCCGTTCGACTCGCCGTCGGGGGCACCGCTATCCGGCCCGCGCGACTGATTGCAGCCGTCCCGCTGCCGGCTCGGTGCGCTCAGCCGGTTGCGCGGAACGCGGCTCCTTCGCTTCGACCATGCGGCGCATCCACCGCCGGGCCGGTTCCTCGACCAGGTGGTAAAGCATGGCCGCCGCGGCACCCGACACCAGGATGAGCCCGACGACGACGAGTTTGGCCCACCAGCTCGGGACGAGATGGATGTCGAATTGCAGGACAGTCCAGTTCCACACCGTGTGCACGATCTCGTGAATCATGTAGAGGCCGAACGAGATGTGCCCGAGGTAGACCATCACCCGGGTGGACAGCAGGGCCGGCAGCGTGCCCGCGCCGATCGACAATGCGATCACCAGCGGCACGAACAGCACGTCCACCAGGCCGCCGCCGTCGAGCATGTCGCCGGGCGGGTTCGCGTCCAGCAGGTACAACCCGCCGACGATCGCGGCGCCCAGCAGCAGCGATGCCACGCCCGCGGTCCGGCGCATCCGGTCGGTGAGCACGAGTTTGCGCACGGCCGCGCACGCCAGCGCCCCGGCGGTGAACTGCATGACGATGCGTGGCAGCCAGCTCCACGGCGTGTAGAACACCCCGTGCGCCAGCAGCAGCAGGGTCGGCGCCATCGCGGCGGCCACGGCCAGCCAGATCAGCCCGCGGGCCCGCGTCGCGGCCGCGATCCGGAAGATGACCAGCACCAGTCCGCCGAACAACAGGTAGGCCAACCATTCCGCGCTGATCGACCAGGCGGGCCCGTTCCAGCTCGACCCGTCGAAATACGGCTGGAACCACAGCTGGGTCAGCAGCACCTGTTTGAGCCAGCTCAACGCGTTCAGCGACTCGATCACCGGCGGCGGCAGCGGGTATCCGCCGACGTAGAGCGTGAAGACCGCGAACGCGGCGGCCAGGTGCATCGTCACCAGATACACCGGCCACACCCGGGCCAGCCGCAGCCACAGGAACCGCAGGGTCGACCGTGTCGACCAACTCTCCCCCATGCGATCCAGGTAGTTCCACGTCAGCACGAACCCGCTGAGGATGAAGAACAGGTCGACGCCCTGGGCGCCCGCGTTCAGGATCGGCGCCAGCGCGGTGGTGGCGCCGGGCGCCGCCTCGGCGAGCATCGGCCGGAAATGGAACAGCACCACCCAGAGCGCGGCGACGATGCGCAAGCCGGACAAGGCTCTGATCTCTCCGGTGCGCACACGACTCATTTCGTAAGATTCCAGGCAGCTTTTCGCGGTCAGCGTCGTCGGTGACGGTCCCGGCCGTGACTCGGGAGACGGCGAACGCGGCAGGGCCGCCCACCCCGTGATCTCATACCGGCGACCGGTCGCAGGTTACCAGCGACCGTCCCGCGCACAGGGGACGCAACGCCGCGGCACGCCTTGTCCTTCGCGTGGGACGCGCCCGGGTATTCTCCAGAAATTGTCAATCGAACAGATCCCCGCGTCCGTGCGGCGCGGGTCAACGGGGGTGTCGGGTCACATGCTCGCCCCGAGTAACGGCGACACGCTGTCGCTGCTCCTCGTGGAGGACGATCGCGCAGACGCGATCCTGGTCGAAGAGTTGATCGCCGACGCCGGGGCCGACATCTGCGTGGTCTGGGCCGAATCGATGGCGCGGGCCGAGCAGGAGATCTCGATCGCCCGGCCCGACTGCATCCTGCTGGACCTGCACCTGCACGACACCCACGGGATCGACGGGGTCAACCGCATCGCCAAACACGACCCGGCCATCCCGATCGTCGTGCTCACCGGACTCAACGACGAACACGTCGGCGTGTCGGCGGTTTCGGCGGGCGCACAGGACTATCTGGTCAAGGACCGGGTCGATCCCGAGGTGCTGCGTCGCGCGGTGCTGTACGCGATCGAACGCAAGCGGGCCGAGCTCACCGCGGTCGACCTGCACGCCAGCCAGCTGCGGGCCCGCGAAAACGCCCGGCTCGAACGCGGGCTGCTGCCCTCGCCGCTGCTGCTCGACGATCCAGGCGTCGAGATCGTCACCCAGTACCGGCCCAGCCGGGAGAACGCGCTGCTCGGCGGCGACTTCTACGATTTCGTGCAGACGCCGGACCGCACGGTGCACGTGATGATCGGCGACGTGGCCGGTCACGGCGCCGATGAGGCCGCGCTCGGGGTGGCGCTGCGCATCGCGTGGCGGGCGCTGACCTTCGCCGGGCTGCGCGGCGCGGACCGGATGAAACAGCTGGAGCGGATCCTGCGCGCCGAGCGCGCTGGTCGCGGCATCTTCGCGACGGTGCTCAGCCTCGCGATCCCGCCGGAGGGTCCGATGATCACCGCGGTGCGGGCCGGCCATCCGGGCATGCTGTTGCACGGCCAGGGCACCGTCGACTGGGTCGAACCGCCGGGCGGCCCGGCGCTGGGCCTGCACGGACGCGACTGGGAGCCCCAGCAGATCGAGTTGCCGCCGGGCAAGGGGCTGGTGTTGCTGACCGACGGCCTGTTCGAGGGACACATCGGCCGTGGCAACGAGCGTCTCGGTGAACACGGCCTGCTCGAGTTGGCGCGCTCGCTGGCCGCGCTACCCGGACGCGCATTCGTCGACGCGCTCATCGACGCCGTCGAGGAGCGGGCGGCGTCGCACGGCGGGATCGCCGACGACATCGCGGTGGTGCGGGTGGAACGGACGGCACGCGCATGAGTTGCCCTGTGTCAAGCCGCCCTGGGTTGATCCTGGTTGATCAGCTTTTGGAGGGCCCTGTGTTGGGTGGGATCGTAGGCGACTTCGTCGTGCCAGCAGTGCCAGAGGATGTAGAGCCAGGCGCGGGCGAGGATGCGCACGGCGTGGGGGTGGTCGTGTCCGCGGGCTCGGGCGCGGTTGTAGAGATCGGCAGCCCAGGGGTTGGCTCGACGACTGTCACCGGCGAAATCGCATACGGCGTCGCGGAGTTGTTTGTCTGCAGCCCAGCGGAATCCGACGTGTTTGACTTTCCCGGACTGGCGGGTGGAGGGGGCGACTCCGGCCAGGCACGCCAGCGATTCGGGGGTGGGGAACCGTGCGCGGCAGTCGCCCATTTCGGCGAGCAGTCGGGCGGCACGGAAGGTGCCCGAGCGGGGCAGGCTGGTGAAGATATGAGCATCGGCGTGAGCGTCGAGTTGCTCGGCGATGCTCTGGTCGAGGGTTTTGATCTGGGCGCTCACAGTGCTCAACACCTCGACGAAGGTCGCGGTGATGGTGGCACCGTCGATACCGGTGGCGCCGCGAGGCGCGGCGGTGAGTCGTCGGTGCAGTTCACTGGCGTGGGTGCGGCCGCTGTAGCCAACGCTGGCCAGCCAGTTGGCCATCCGGGTGACCGAGAGCCAGTCGGCGCGGTCCTGGCAGTCAAAGCGGGCCAAAAAGGCCAGGCTGATCGGCGAGTCGATATCGGCGAACAGCCCGACCGCGCCGGGAAAGACGATCATCAGATGAGCCCGCAGCTGGTTGGCGATCGCCACGCGGTGAGCGACCAGATTTTTGCGGGCTCGACAGGTCTGACGCAGGGCGACGGTGGCCGGGCTGTCGGGCTGCAGGGGCCGCAGCCGGGTCCGGTCGGTGCGCAAGGTGTCGGCCAGGACGAACGCGTCGAAGCGGTCGTCTTTGTTGCCGGCCGATCCGTAGCGCCCGCGCAGGTTCTTCACCTGGTTGGGACTGATCACCACGACGGTGATCCCGGCCTCGAGCAGGGCATCTACAACCGGACCGTCGGGGCGTTCGATGGCGACTTCTCCGACACCGACGCGCTGCAGTGTGGTGAGCAGATCACGCAGCCCAACGGCGTGGTGACCGATCGTTTTGCGGGTGATCTCGCGGCCTTTGGCATCGACGATCGAGACCGCGTGATCATCGCGGGCCCAGTCGATTCCACAGGTGAGCCCATTGGTGGGTTCCGTTGGCAGGGTATTTCGGGCAGACTTCATGACAGCCTCCTCGCTGCTAAGCCCAGTGGGGAGGCACCCTTATGTGCAGGTTCCGGGGCACGACTGCCGGTTCGCTCACTGAGCGGCGCTCGGTGGCGCATAGCCCTGTCGACGGTCAACGCGCCCCGGGTAACCACTGGCCTCCGCAGAACTCATGCTGGACATCGAATGTGTCGAGCGAGCAGGGCGATAGATCAGCGGCACCTCGGGTGCATCGGCAATCCATCCAAGATCACCGACACAAGGATGGTGCACCAGTGAGCCCCGACCAGCGCGGCGTGCGCGCCCTCACGGTGCAGGGCTGGCAGTACCTGGTGCTGTCGGTGATGGGCCTGGTGGTGCTGCTCGGCGGTGTGACGGTGGCGGTGCTGCTAAACCGCACCGATCACCTGTCAGGTCAGGTCATCAACCAGATCCAGCCGGCGCGGGTGGCCGCCTACCAACTGCAGGCCGCGCTGCGCGACCAGGAGACCGCGGTGCGCGGCTACCTGATCACCGCGGACCGTCAGTTTCTGGTGCCCTACGACGAGGGCCGCGCCGTCGAACAACAGGCCGCGGCCGACATCCGCCAACTCGAGCAGGACCGTCCCGATCTGCTCGACGATCTCGACGCGATCGAGCAGGCCTCCGGCGCGTGGCGCGTCGAGTACGCCGAGCCGGTGATCGCCGAGGTTCGCCCGGGCGCCCCGGGCCCGGTCAATCCCGCCCTGACCGAGATCGGCAAGAACGATTTCGACACGCTGCGCGCGCTTTTCGCCACGCAGAACGAGCACCTGGCACAGGCCCGCACCGACGGTGTCGCCGAGCTCGAGCGGGTGCGGACCCTGCGCAACGCGGTGCTGCTGGCGATAGCGGTGACGTTCGCGGTGACCATCGTGGCGCTGGCGGTGCTGCTGCGCGTCGCGCTGGTGCGGCCGCTGTCCCGGCTGGCCGCGGCGTGCCGGCGTATCGCCGAGGGCAACTTCGGTGAGCGGATCGTCCCGCAGGGCCCGCGCGACATCCGGCTCATCAGTCTCGACGTCGAGCACATGCGCCAACGGATCGTCGCCGAACTCGAGGCGTCGCGCGAGGCGAACGAGACCCTCGACATCCACGCCGAGGAACTGCGCCGATCCAACGCCGAGCTGGAACAGTTCGCCTATGTGGCCTCCCACGACCTGCAGGAGCCGTTGCGCAAGGTCGCCTCGTTCTGCCAGCTGCTGGAGAAGCGCTACGGCGACAAGCTCGACGAACGCGGTGTCGAGTACATCGGGTTCGCGGTCGACGGCGCCAAACGCATGCAGGTCCTCATCAACGATCTGCTGACCTTCTCGCGGGTGGGACGGCTCAACGCCACCGAAGCCGACGTCGACCTCGGCACCGCGCTCGACACCGCGCTGGGCAACCTGTCCACCGCGGTCGAGGAGTCCGGGGCGGTCATCGAGCGGCCGGCGGGCGGGCTGCCGACGGTCAAGGGCGACCCCACGCTGCTGACCATGCTGTGGCAGAACCTGGTCGGCAACGCGGTGAAGTTCCGCCGCGAGGGGGTGGCCCCGCGCGTCGTCATCGACGTGGTCCGGGAGGTCGCCGACGGCGACGGGAACCAGGCGGACAACTGGTCGTTCACCGTGACCGACAACGGCATCGGCATCGCGCCCGAGTTCGCCGACAAGGTGTTCGTGATCTTCCAGCGCCTGCACGGCCGCGACGCGTACACCGGCACGGGCATCGGGCTGGCCCTGTGCAAGAAGATCGTCGAACACCACGGCGGCACCATCTGGATCGACACGGCGCACACCGGTGGCACCCGGTTCCATTTCACGTTGCCGATCACCGCGGATGACACGGCACCCAGACTCCTGGAAGGATCGACCACATGACTCCGGCTGAACGCGCCATCGACGTCCTGCTCATCGAGGACGACCCCGGGGACGAGCTGATCACGCGGGAAGCGTTCGAGCACAACAAGATCAAGAACACCTTGCACGTCGCCCACGACGGCGAGGAAGGCCTGGACTTCCTGTACCGGCGCGGCGCCTACACCGATGCGCCTCGTCCGGACCTGGTCCTGCTGGACCTGAACCTGCCGAAGTACGACGGTCGCCAGCTGCTCGAGCAGATCAAGTCCGACCCTGACCTGAGCCACATCCCGGTGGTGGTGCTGACCACCTCGTCGGCCGAAGAGGACATTCTGCGCAGCTACAAGCTGCACGCCAACGCCTACGTCACCAAGCCGGTCGACCTGGACCAGTTCATGAACGCGGTACGCCAGATCGACGAGTTCTTCGTGCAGGTGGTCCGGCTTCCGCAGTTCTGACGTGGAGCTGCCCCGTCCGGATCCGGCGCTACCGCACCTGGCCGACGTCGCGCCCTCGGTGCTGGCGGCGATGGGCGTGACGGGGTTCGAACCGCGTATCCCGCTGCCCTACGATGTGGCCGGCGCGTGTGTGCTGCTGATCGACGGGCTGGGCGCCGAACTGCTCGATACCTACGCTGCCGACGCACCGGTGCTCGCCGGACTGCGCGGTGCCACCCTGCAGGTCGGTTTCCCCTCGACCACCGCGGCCGGGCTGGCCGCCGTGGGGACCGGGTGCCGCTCCGGCGAACACGGCATGGTAGGGATGTCCTTCCGTCTGCCCGACGTCGGGGTGATCAACGCGCTGCGATGGCTGCCGCATCCCTGGGGCGGTGACCTGCGTGAGAAGGCCGTTCCGGAGGCCGTGCAACCGCAGGCCACGGTGTTCGAACGGGCCTCATCGGCCGGTGCTGCGGTCTCGGTGATCTCGGGCGCCCAGTTCGCCGGTTCGGGACTGACCCGCGCGGTGCTGCGTGGTGGCACCTACCGAGGTGTGCACGCGATGGGCGACCTGGCGGACACCATCGGTGCGGTGATCACCGGTCGGGGCTTCTGCTACGGGTACCACGCCGACCTCGACCTGGTCGGACATCTGCACGGGCCCGGTTCGCCGGCGTGGCGCCTGCAGTTGCGGCAGGTGGACACCATGGTCGAATCGATCGTCGGGAATCTGCCCGTCGGGGGTCTGCTCGCGGTGGTGGCCGACCACGGCATGGTCGAGCTCGACGACAGCGCAGTGGATCTCGACGCGGTCTCCGAACTCTCCGACGGGGTGGACGCGGTCGGCGGCGAGGTGCGCGCCCGCCACATCTATACCCGGCCCGGTGCCACCGACGAGGTGCTGGCGACCTGGCGCACCGCTCTCGGTGACAGGGCGTGGGTCGTCACCCGCGACGAGGCGGTGGCGGCGGGCTGGTTCGGCGAACGCGTCACCGATGAGGTCCGACCGCGGATCGGTGACGTGGTGGCCGCCGCCCGGGGCTGCTCGGGTCTGCTGCGCCGCAGTGCCGAACCCCTGGAGTCGTCGCTGGTGGGACAGCATGGGTCGCTGACGGACGCCGAGCAGCGGATCCCGCTGTTGCTGGCGCATCGCTGAGCGGCCGCACAGCACCTCGCGGTCCATCCTGCAGCAAACCCGCACACCATCTGCGCCGGAGAATGCGCGAGTGCTCTCGCATTCCCTCGAAATTCGCGTAATGCCCTGAACTGCAATGGGATTGAGGGGCATGGAGTGACACCCCTCTGTCCTGCGAATGCGGGCGCTGCACAACGTTTTTCGTGAGATGTAGACCGATTGAACGTGTATTGTGCCTGCCGTCACAGATTTTGGGCGTATTAGAGACCCTCTGTTAACGTGCGTCCGCATGTTTGCCATCGCAACACTCTTGACGCTTGTCAGCCAGGTGTCGGGCACGCCGTACGTGTCCGGCGGGGACTCCCCCGCGGGCACCGACTGTTCGGGCCTGGTGTCCTGGGTGACCAATGCCGCCACCGGCAGGCCGGTCTATGGAGACAGGTTCCACACCGGCAACATCGAGAGCGCTCTGCTGGCCCGAGGCTTCCAGTACGGCAGCCAGCCCGGCGCGCTGGTGGTGGGTTGGAATGGTGGGCACACCGCGGTGACGCTGCCCGACGGCACGCCGGTGTCCTCGGGCGAGGGCGGCGGCGTGAAGGTCGGCGGCGGCGGCGCCTACCAGGACCAGTTCACCAATCACATGTTCCTGCCGATGCCGGCCGAGGTGCCGCCGGTTCCGGACCCGATGCTCGCCCCGCCGATGGCCCCACCGCCGGGCGCCGTGCCGCCCCCGCCCCCGCCCCCGCCCCCGCCGGCGCAACCGGTGATGCTGGCCGGCCAGGAGATCGCGGCGCCGCCGGCACCGTGAGTCAGCGCACCGACACCCTGAGCCGGGACCGACGGCGCGGGCACTAGCCTCGATCTTTCACGTGGCGGGTAGTTGAGGTCTTTTCGTGGCGTGGGTGGGCGGTTCTGACGTGGGCGGCCTGGGGTTCCGGCGTTGCGTCTCGCCGGTGCTCCTGGGTCCTTTGCTCGTCGGAATGGTTTCTGTGTTTTAGGTGGGTTGCAGTGCGGTCCAGCCGAATTCGATGAGGTCGCTCCACGGCCAGCCTCTTGGCAGCCGTAGGTAGCGGCGACGCCCTGAGGTGATGATGCGTCCGGCGACGGCAAGCAGGCGCAGGCGTAGTCGTTTGGGTTCCCAGCCTCTGGCCGGGTGGCCGGTGAAGGCCAGGACTTGGGTCCAGACCAGCAGGTCAGCGGCCAGCAGGGTGATCTCCAGCCAGATCTGATTCTGGGCGAACCCGTGAAACGGCAGGTTGGTCAGTCCGGTGTCTTTGAGGTTGCGGATGCGGTCTTCCGCGCGGGCGCGTTGACGGTGCCGGACTTCGAGATCGCAGATCGACCAACCGCGGGTGTTGGTCGCAAAGCACGTGATCCGCCACCCGTTGTCATCGGTCAGGCGCAACTGCGCGCCGGGATGGGGACGTTCTCGGCGGGCGATGACCCGCATCCCTGCCGGCCAGCCTTTCAGCGTGTCGGGCAGGTAGCGGGTCAACTCAGCGACCTGGGCGCCCTCGCGTGGTGTGCCGTCGCCGTCGAGGGCAGCCCGCCACGCCCGCCGCGGGACCCGGCGCAGCGCTTCGACGATCGGGGGCATGCCGTAGAACCCGACTGAGTACTGCAGTCCCAGGTCGGTGATGTGGTGCAGGAAGTCCTTGACCCCGCCACCGGTGTCGGTGCGCACCAGCACCCGGGCCCGTTCGGGTTCGGGCAGTTGGGCCAACGCGGCATCCAGGACACTGATGTGGTCAGCAGCGCTGTTGGAGCCGGCTGAGCCGGGTCGCAGCAACCCGACCAGGGCTTCACCGGATCCGTGGCTGCCGTGGTCGACGAAGGCGAGCATGGGATGAAACCCGTATCCGTACTTGAAGGTTGGGGTGGCGCCCTGTTTGTCGCTGTGGGCGGTCACCAGGGTGGCGTCCAGATCGACGATGACCTGGCTGCCTGAGGTACCGGCCAGCGGTTGCTGGCGCCGCCATATGTGCGCGCGGGCTGCTGCCCGGGCCGCGCGGATCGCCGCAACGGCGGCATCGACGTCGCCGGCCAGCGTGGCGATCAGACGTGACACGGTGGCATCGGAGGCCACCGCCCCGAACAGCTCGGGCTGAGCACGCACCACCGCGATATCGGCGGCACAGTCACCGCCGAGTGCCACCGCGATCGCGACATCGGTGAGCACCTTGGCCGGGTCGTGCAGGGTTCGTGGTGCCCGCCACCGCTTCAAGACCTCTGACATGGCCTTTTCCAGTCCCGAGACGTGCAGCGTCCGAGCCAACAGCAGCCCGCCGGCCGACGAGACCAACGACTCGCGACCTGAATCCACCAGCAGAGAACGAACCGCGCTACGCTTCACCTACGGAGTGCCTTCCCGCTTTGTGAACATGGACCCTAGACAAGTCACATTTTCTCAAACAGGACAGGCACTTCCGTGCATTACAGGTCGTGTCAACAGCCTATTTCACGAAACGTCGAGGCTAGCCTCTGTGCGGTGATCGTGCTGCTGCCGCCTTCGGAGACCAAGCGTTCCGGCGGGGACGGACCGCCGCTGTCGCTGGAGTCGATGAGCTCACCAGAGCTGCGTGGCCTGCGCGCCGAGCTCGTCGACGAACTGGTCGACCTGGCCGCCGATCGGCCCGCCAGCCGCAAGGCCCTCGGGATCTCGCCGTCCCAGGACGGCGAGATCGACCGCAACGCCGCGCTGCGAACCGCGCCGACGCTGCCGGCCATCCGGCGATACACCGGCGTGCTCTACGACGCACTGGATGTCGAATCGCTGAAGGGGGCGGCCGCAGCCCGCGCCGAGGCGAGGCTGGCCGTCGGTTCTGCGTTGTTCGGGCTGCTGCGGGCCAGAGACCATATCCCGGCCTACCGGCTGTCGGCCGGTTCGAAGCTACCGGGGCGCCCGACGCTGGCGGCCCGCTGGAAACCGGTGCTCGAACCCGTGCTCGCCGAGATCGCCGCAGGCGAGTTGGTCGTCGACCTGCGGTCGGGGTCCTACGCCGCGCTGGGCAGGCTGCCCCACGCCGTGTCGGTGGACGTGGTGGCCGAGCACAACGACGGCCGGCGCACGACCGTCAGCCACTTCAACAAGGCACACAAGGGACGGCTGGCCCGCGTATTGGCGAGCACCCGTTCCGAGCCTGCCGATGCCGCGGCCGTCGCCGCGGTGGCCCGACGGGCCGACATGCGCGTCGAGCGTCACGGCGACCATCTGACGGTCGTGGTGCCCGCCTGACGAGAGTCGTTGCGGCAGAGGTTAGATCGAGATCACGAAGTCGGTGGTATAGAACTCCGCGGGGGTCTGCGACATCGGGCTCGGCCGGCTCACCGAAGCCCACACCCCGGTGGCGCCGGACGCGATCGGCCCGCGCACGCTGACCGCTCCCCCTCCCGCGGCGTCGGTGAACAGCGTCGCCGCGATCACCCCCGGGTCACCGGCACCGCAGCCTGCCGCGGAGGCTCGCGGCATTTGCACCACTCGGACCTCGTACTGCGCGTTCGGCGCACCGGTCGCCATCTGCAGGTCGGCCACCACAGTGCCGCCCTCGGTCCGGAACTGGCCGACGAGCCGGCCGTAGGAGGTGGGCCCGGTGTAGGCGAACTTGCTGAAGTCGCACCGTCGCCACGTCTGGCTGAACGGCGCCGTGATCGTGCCCGCCGACATGTCCGGCCGGGCCCCGGCGGTTCCGGACCCGCCCGGAATCACACCCAACCCGGAGGCGGCGACGACGGCGGCGACGGTGAGGGAGATTCTGTCCAGACGGCGCATCCGTGGATTCTCTCACCCCGCCCGCGGGAGCGGACCACCTCGGCGCAACCGTTGACGTCGGAATGCCGACACGGGAGACTTCGCCACGATGTCGACACTGTGGCTCTATGCGCGGATCCAGGGAATGACGCTGGTCTTCGGGATCGTCGGGCCCATCTTTCTCGTCGTCTATTTCGCTTTCCAACCGGATCCCACCGTGCGCTGGATGTACTGGTGGGGTTTGCTCATCACCGCCGCCGACGTGCTGATCGCGCTCGCCATTACCGACTCGATGGTCAGTCGTCCTCGCGACCTCGCTGCGAATTCCGCCGCGCCGTCGTCGTCCCGGTGATACTGACGCGATGGGATACCCCGGATACCCGGTGCCCGCCGCTGCGCGGAGATCGGGCGCCGACATCGCCATCTCGATCGTGCTGCTGGTTCTCACGGTGCTCTTCGGCGCCGTCGCCGCGTTCTTCGGCCTGTTCTCACTGGCCTTCCTCGACCACTGCCCACCGCCGGCCTGCAGCATCGACGGTGCGGTCAACGCCGTCTTCACCTCACTGCTGGCCGCCGCCGCCGTTGGTGTGACCGGACTCGTGGCGACCGTGGTGGCGCTGGTGCGCCGCAAGACCGCCTGGCCGTTCGCCGTCGGGACGTTCGTGCTGTGCGTGCTGGCGGTCGGCCTGGGCGTCGTCGGCTACTCCTCGGCAGTGGGCTGACCCGTGACACAGAGGACACGGACGCTGCGAGACATCCGGGAACTACGAAGGCGCCGAGGACAGACCCACCACAGTCGGGTCATACCTGTTCGCCAGAGCCGACCAGGCGGCTGACTGAGGCGTGCGACACTTTCGCGCATGGCTGTCGACATCGCTCGCCCCAAACTCGAAGGCAAGGTCCTCGTCGGTTCGGATCGCCAGCTCGGATTCGCCGAGTTCGGCGACCCGCAGGGCCGGGCGATCTTCTGGCTGCACGGCACTCCCGGCGCCCGCCGGCAAATCCCGGTCGAGGCGCGGGTGTTCGCCGAACGCCACGGCATCCGGTTGATCGGCGTCGACCGCCCCGGCATCGGGTCGTCCACCCCGTACGAATATCACCGGGTCATCGACTTCGCCGACGACCTGCGTACCGTCGCAGACACGCTGGGCATCGACAAAATGGAGATCATCGGACTGTCCGGCGGCGGCCCCTATACGCTGGGCTGCGCCGCCGCGATGCCGGACCGGGTGGTCGCGGTCGGTGTGCTCGGCGGGGTGGCCCCGACGCAGGGTTCCGACGCCATCGGCGGCGGCATCATGGGCAATGTCGGTCTGCCGGTGGCGCCGGTGCTCGAACACCTCGGCGCCCCGCTCAGCATCGTCGCCACGGGGCTGATCCGGTTGATCAAACCGGTCGCCGAACCGGCGCTGTACCTGTACGCCAGCATCTCGCCCGAAGGCGACCGCCGGCTGCTGGTTCGCCCCGAGTTCAAGGCAATGTTCCTTGACGATCTGCTCAACGGAAGCCGACGCCAGCTGGCCGCGCCATTCGCCGACGTCGTGGTGTTCGCGCGCGACTGGGGCTTCCGGCTCGACGAGGTCAAGGTGCCGGTGCGCTGGTGGCATGGCGACTGCGACCACATCGTGCCGTTCGCCCACGGCAAGCACGTCGTGTCACTGCTGCCCGACGCCGAGTTCTACCCGTTGCCCGGCGAGAGTCATCTCGGCGGGCTGGGCGAGGCCGAGACGATCATGCGGGCGATGAGCGACCTCTGGGACAGCGCCGATAAGGCGTAGCTTCGGTGCCGGCCGCGGCTCAGCGCTTGAGCCAGCCCCGCACGGTCGGCAGATCCTTGCTGTAGGTCTGCATGAAGTCGTCGTGGTAGAGCGTGCCGCCGCTGATCGTGGCGTCGCCCTGCCAGACCACGTGGATCCGCACCACGCCCTTGTCGAAGTAGTCGCTGCGATCGGCTACGCGGTGATTCCAGCCGGCCTGCTCGGCGAGCGCCGAGACCTCCTGCCGCTCGTCGGTGTCAACCATCGGTGAGTTCTCCAACTGTCTCGGGCGGGTCGTCCATGCTGTCGACCACCCTAGCGTTCGCCGGTGAGTGCCCTTCGGAGCAGATGCATCGCCACGGTTGTGGAGCGCTCCCGGACATCGGAGCGGTTTCCGGGCAGCCGGGTGGTCCTGGTCAACGTCGCGCCGTCGGCCAGCGCCACCGAGAAGCACACGGTGCCGACGGGTTTGGTCTCGCTGCCGCCACCCGGTCCGGCGATACCGGTGATCGCCACGGCGGTGTCGGCCCCGAACCGGCGCAGTGCACCGGCGGCCATCGCCTCGGCGACCGGTTCGGACACCGCGCCGTGCTGCTCGATCAGCGTCGCGGCGACCCCGAGCAGTTCGGTCTTGGCCGCGTTCGAGTACGCCACCACCCCGCCTGCGACGTACGCCGAGGAGCCGGCACGTTCGGTCAGTCGGGCTGCCAGCAGGCCGGCCGTGCAGGATTCGGCGGTGGCGATGCTGCGCCCGGCGAGCAGCGCGGCAACCTGGTCGTCGACGAAAGCGCCGTCGGTGGAGAAGATCTCACGGGCGTGCCGGTCGCGCAGCACCGCGACCAGGTCGGCATAGGCCGTCGCGTCCCGGGGTTCGTAGCGGGTCACGATCTCCAGCTCGCCGCGCCGCAGGCAGGTCGTGATCTCCAGCCGGTCGAATCCGGCGACCGTCTTCTCGGCGTCGCGCAGCGTGTCGGCCAGCCCGGACTCGGGCAGGCCGAACATCCGGATCGTCTGCTGCCGATACCGGGTGCGGCCGGCGATCGCGGCCTGCACGGCCTCGGTGGCCACGGCCGCCTGCCACATCGGCTGCAGTTCGCGGGGCGGGCCGGGCAGGACCACGATCGTCGGCGTGCCGGGTACGACGACCCCCGGCGCGGTGCCCACCGGGTCCAGGATCACGGCGCCGGCCGGGACGAGGGCCTGCTTGCGGTTGGCCTCCAGCACCGCCTCGGCGTCGACGCCGGGAAAGCGTGCCATCATGCCCGTCACGATGTCGCCGATCGTGGCTTCCAGCCCGGCGTCGAGCACGAGCTCGCGACCGCAGAACCGGGACACGACCTCGACCGTCATGTCGTCGGCGGTCGGCCCGAGGCCTCCGCTCGTGATGATGAGGTCCACCCCTTGGGAGGCAAGGAAATTCAGCTGGGCTTCGATGTCGGGGGGACGGTCGCCGCACAGCGTGATGTGGCCCAGCTCGACACCGAGTTCGAGCAGCCGGTCGGCCAGCCAGGGACCGTTGCGGTCCTGTACTCGTCCGGTGAGGACCTCGGTCCCCGTCACCACAATGCCGGCGCGTGCGCTCACGAGAGACGACCTTACGCAGGCCCGGGTGTGGGCCTGCGGCGTGCTACTTGTGCGGGACGTCGTTGGTCAGGCCGCCGTCCATGACGTACTCGGCGCCGGTCGAGTACCGCGACTCGTCGCTGGCCAGGAACACCACGAACGTCGCGACCTCTTCGGGCTGGCCGGGCCTGCCCAGCGGGATGCGCAGCATGTTGTCCGGGAAATGCTTGGTCATCGGGGTGCGGATGAACCCGGGATGCACCGAGTTGACGCGGATGTTGTGCGCGCCGAGCTCCAGGGCCGCAGACTTCGTCAGACCGCGCACCGCCCACTTCGACGCGACGTAGGGATGCACCATCACCGCCCCGCGCAGGCCCTCGATCGAGGAGATGTTGATGATCGACCCGCCGCCGGCGGCCTTCATCGCCTCCACCGACGCCTGCATCCCCAGGAACGTCCCGGTCAGGTTCACGTCGATGACCTTCTGCCACTTGGCCATGTCGAACTGGCCGATCTGCCCCAGTGCGACCGTGCCGGCGTTGTTGACGAGCACGTTGAGCTTGCCGAAGTCGTTGACGGCGGTGGCGACCGCTGCCTCCCACTGGTCGGCCTGGGTCACATCGAGATGGACGTAGCGAATCGAATCCGGTGTCTCGGCGTTGATCTCGTCGGCCAGCGCCTGCCCCTTCTCGTCGAGGATGTCCCCGATCACCACCTTGGCACCCTCGGCGATCAGCGCCCGTGCGTCGGCGGCGCCCATTCCCTGAGCGCCGCCACTGATCAGTGCCACTTTTCCGTCCACGCGTCCCATGGGGCGTCAGGGTACCGCACGCCGCGGAGATGAATTAGAACCTGTTCCAATTTTCCATCGGAGCCCGCATACTGCTGCGCATGGCAATTCGTGTGGGGCTCATCGGAACCGGCAACTGCGGCAGCCTGGCCCTGCGTCAGCTCATCGAGGATGCGCGGTTCGAGCTGACCGGGGTCTGGGTGTCCTCGGAGGCCAAGGTGGGCAAGGACGCCGGCGAGCTGGCCCGGCTGGACGTCACCACCGGTGTGTCCGCGGTCAGCGACCTCGACGAGATCATCGCGGCCGCACCGGACTGCGTCGTGTACTGCGCGATGGCCGACATCCGCACCCGCGAGGCCCTCGCCGACGTCCGCCGCCTCCTCGAGGCGGGCATCAACGTCGTAGGCTCCGCTCCCGGCGTACTGGAGTACCCGTGGGGCGTGATTCCCGACCACTCCATCGAACGGGTGGAAGCCTCTGCGCGCCAAGGCAACGCGAGCGTTTTCGTCACCGGCGTCGACCCCGGCTTCGTCACCGACCTGCTGCCGCTGGCGCTGGCAGGCACCTGCCAGAGAATCGAACAGATCCGGACGATGGAGATCGCGGACTACGCCACCTATGACGGTGCGACGGTGATGTTCGACGTGATGGGCTTCGGGAACGAGATCGGCGATCTGCCGTTTCTGTACCAGCCCGGCATGCTGAGCCTGGCATGGGGCGTGGGGATCCGTCAGCTCGCCGCCGGACTGGGTATCGAGGTCGACGAGATCACCGACTCGGTCGAGCAGGAACCGGCGCCGGAGGACTTCGACGTCGCGGTCGGCACCATCAAGAAGGGCACCGTGGCCGCCGTGCGGTTCCTGATCGAAGGCAAGGTCGAGGGGCGATCGGCGGTGGTCGTCGAACACATCACCCGGCTGCGCGGGGATCTGCGTCCCGACTGGGCGCAACCCGCCCAGGACGGAGGCTCGTACCGGGTCGAGATCACCGGCGAACCGTCCTATGTGATGGACATCTGCCCGACGAGCCGCAACGGCGACCACAACTACGCAGCGATCCTCGCGGCGGCCGGCCGGATCGTCAACGCGATCCCGGACGTCGTCGCCGCCGAGCCGGGAATCCACAGCACGCTGGACCTTCCGCTGGTCACCGGCAAGGGCACCTACCGGGCGTCCTGATCAGCTCCGGCTGACGTCGCGCCACTCGAGCCGGACGGTGGTGCCGCCGGCCGACGGCTCGATCGTTGCGCAGTCGGACAGCGTCTCCATCAGCGGGATGCCCCGGCCGCGGGTGCGGGGTGCGGGCTCGGTCTGGCGCTTCCGCCAGATGCCGCGGTCTTCGATGCACACCATCAGCGTCTGTGCCTGCGGATCGTGGCTTGCGCGGATGTCGATGGTGCCGGGCTGCTCGGCCTGGACGTAGGCGAACTCCGCGGCGTTGGCCAGCGCTTCGTTGATCGCGAGCACCACGTCGCTGGTGCGGACGTCATCGAGCGCGAAGAACTGGCGCAACCATTCGGAGAACTCCTGGCGCACCCGCGCAACCGCGCCAGCATCAGCATCGAGGCCGAACCGCTCGAAACGTTCGGCATTGGCTACCTGCGCCGGAGGCATGGAATCGATCATGGCAGTCGGTGGCTACCCCACAAAGCTTCTTCTTAAGCGGGCTTCCTACGTGTCGCGCGCGGCGAGGGCTTCGTCGAGGTTCGGGTAGAGCGCGACGATGTCGGCGATGCCGACCAACTTGAGCGGCCGGCTCGTCGCCGGACCGTCCGCGACCACGCTGATCGTCACATCGGAGCCGGCCTTGTCGTGTGCGGCCACGAGCACGCCCATGCCGGCGGAGGCCAGGAACTCGACCTCGGTGAAATCGATCACCACCGCGGCGGGCTGCTGCTTGAGCGCGGAGTCGATCGCCGTCTCCAACTGGGGCGATGTGAGCATGTCGACGACCCCGGACACACCGACGACGGCCGTGCGATCGACCCAGTGTTCAGTGACGACACAGTTCGACGCTCCTGCGGCGCCCGTGCCTTCGGCTGCTTGTTCGTCCAAGGTTCACCTTCCATGTCAGGCCGCTCTTCGCATACTGCGAGGGCACATCAGTGCTTCTCACGCAGGCTGCATCCTGAACCCGGCAAGACCAAACTACCGTGGTCGGCTGCTGCAGCGACCAGGCCACAGATTAAACCAGGAGTGAGGGCGCCGCCCGTAGCATGGCTTGTCAGCACCCGTGCGACCCCGTGATATGAGGAGCGGAATGTGACCGCCGACGCCGCGACTCCGGTGGACCCGGTCGCCGACATCGCCGCTTCCGCGCCCGGGCCGCAGGTCGGGGCGTTCTTCGATCTCGACGGCACGCTCGTCGACGGGTTCACCGCCACGGCGCACGCCGGCGACCGGATCCGGCGCCGTCAGGCCCGCATCGGCGAGGTCACCGGGGTCATCGAGGCCGCAATGCGCTACAAGATCGGGCGGGTCAACTTCGGGAAACTGCTGGAGCGCGCCGCCGGGTACCTGCGGGGTGAATCGCTGGCCGACCTCGACGTCGTGGGTGAGCGGCTGTTCACCGAGCGGGTCAGGTCCCGGGTCTTCCCGGTGATGCACGAGATCGTGCTGGCCCATCAGCGCCGCGGCCACACGGTGGTGCTCAGCTCGTCGGCGTTGACCATCCACGCCGAACCGGTCGCCCGCTATCTGGAGATCGATCACGTGCTGTGCAACCACTTCGAACTCGACGAGCACGCCCGGGTCACCGGCCGCATCGCCCGGCCGGTGATTTGGGGCAGACAGAAGGCAGCCGCGGTGGTGCGGTTCTGCGCCAGCGGCGGGATCGACCTGGCGCGCAGTTACTTCTATGCCGATGGCAACGAGGACATTGCGCTGATGTCGCTGGTGGGCCATCCGCGGCCGGTGAATCCGCGCCGGGAACTCGCGGCGGTGGCCGTGGAGCGGGGTTGGCCGGTGCTTCGGGTCAGCACGCCGGGAAAGGGCAACACGGGCGGCCTACTCGGTGTACTAAAGTAGAACACGTTTCAGTTTTGACCCTTTGTGTCCCCATGGCCATACCAGGAGCCAACTATGCATACTCCCCTGTGCGATCAGCTCGGCATCGAGTTCCCGATTTTCGCGTTCACCCACTGCCGTGACGTGGTCGTCGCGGTCAGCAAGGCGGGGGGCTTCGGCGTGCTGGGCGCGGTGGGCTTCACCCCCGAGCAGCTGGAGATCGAGCTCAACTGGATCGACGAGAACATCGGCGACCACCCCTACGGCGTCGACATCGTGATCCCGAACAAGTACGAGGGCATGGATTCCAACGTGTCCGCCGAGGAACTGAAGTCGACGCTGAACGCGCTCGTCCCGCAGGAGCACCTCGACTTCGCCAAGAAGATCCTGGCCGACCACGGGGTGCCCACCGACGACAGCGACGACAACGCCCTGCAGCTGCTCGGTTGGACCGAGGCCACGGCCACCCCTCAGGTCGAGGTCGCGCTGCGGCACCCGAAGATGACACTGATCGCCAACGCGCTCGGCACGCCGCCCAAGGACATGATCGAGCACATCCACGCCGAGGGCCGCAAGGTCGCCGCGCTGTGCGGCTCGCCGTCGCAGGCCCGCAAGCATGCCGACGCCGGGGTGGACATCATCATCGCCCAGGGCGGTGAGGCCGGCGGGCACAGCGGTGAGGTCGGCTCGATCGTGCTGTGGCCGCAGGTCGTGAAGGAGGTGGCGCCGGTTCCGGTGCTCGCCGCCGGCGGTATCGGCAGTGGGCAGCAGATCGCCGCGGCGCTGGCGCTCGGCGCGCAGGGCGCATGGACCGGTTCGCAGTGGGTGATGGTCGAGGAGTCGGAGAACACTGCAGTCCAGCACGCCGCCTACGCGAAGGCGACCAGCCGCGACACCGTCCGCAGCCGGTCGTTCACCGGCAAACCGGCACGGATGCTGCGCAACGACTGGACCGAGGCGTGGGACGATCCGAACAACCCGAAGCCGCTCGGAATGCCGTTGCAGTACATGGTTTCCGGGATGGCCGTGGCCGCGACGCACAAGTACCCGAACGAGACCGTCGACGTCGCGTTCAACCCGATCGGCCAGGTCGTCGGTCAGTTCACCAAGGTCGAGAAGACCGCGACGGTGATCGAGCGCTGGGTGCAGGAGTATTTGGAGGCCACCAACACGCTCAATGAGCTCAACGAGGCCGCCAGCGTTTAGCAGATCGCCGGCGCGAGGTGTTGGCCGGTGAGAGTGCACGCCGAATCGGCCAATTCGCGTGGGGTGCCCGCGAAGACGATGCGGCATTCAGTCCGCGTGGGCCATGGCCGGCCGAGCGTGAGATAGCCCAGCCCGACATCGGACATCCGGTCCAGGATCGGCCGTTGAGCGATTTGGTGCCGTCGTAGGGGGCGTTCAGGTCGATGGCGTTGATCGCCCCCCGGGCCGAGCCGGTGACGGCGACCCGGGAATCTACGGACTGGCTATACGGTCGTCCCGGGATTATGTAGAGTTGCATACATAGCCGGGTGAAAGGGGCCGCGTCGTGACGACTCCCCGCGAGCGGATGATCATCTCCGCTGCTTTGTTGATCCGGGAGCGCGGCGCGCACCCGACCGCCATCGCCGACGTGCTCGAGCACAGCGGCGCGCCGCGCGGTTCGGCCTACCACTACTTTCCCGGCGGCCGCACCCAGTTGCTCTGCGAGGCGGTCGACTACGCGGCCGACTTCATGGCGGACCGACTGGCGCAGGCGTCTTCGGGCCGTGAAGCGCTGGACAGGCTTTTCGACGATTACCGGAAACTACTGCGCGATAGCGACTTCCGGGCAGGTTGTCCTGTCGTCGCTGTCGCCGTGGAGGCCGGTGATCCGGGCAAGCCCGACCAGTCGGCGCCGGTGATCGAGCGTGCCGCGGCGGCTTTCGACCGCTGGCGCGAGGTGATCAGGCAGCGTCTGATCGCCGACGGTGTGGACAAGGAGAATGCCGCCGCACTGGCCATGCTCGTGCTCGCCTCATTCGAGGGCGCCCTCGTCGTCGCGCGCGCCTCACGTGATGTGCAACCGCTGACTCTGGTCCAGGAACAACTGCGCCAGGTGATCGGTGCGCAGCCGGGTGGGCGGAAGTGACGAGCGGCCGGGACGGTGAATGGCATCCCAGCGCGTGCATCCTGTGCGAGTGCAACTGCGGCATCGTGGTTCAGGTCGAGGACCGGTCGCTGGTCCGCATCCGCGGCGACAAGAGCCATCCGGCCTCGCGCGGCTACACCTGCAACAAGGCGCTACGGCTGGATCACTACCAGAACAGCCGCAACCGGCTCACGTCGCCGATGCGGCGCAGGCCGGACGGCACGTATGAGGAGATCGACTGGGACACCGCGATTTCCGAGGTCGCCGCGGGCTTCCGCGCGATCGCCGACACGCACGGCGGCGACAAGATCCTCTACTACGGGGGCGGCGGGCAGGGTAACCACCTGGGCGGCGCCTACAGCGGCGCGTTCCTCAAGGCACTGGGCTCGCACTACCGCTCCAACGCGCTGGCCCAGGAGAAGACCGGGGAGCACTGGGTCGACGCACAGTTCTACGGCGGGCACACCCGCGGCGAATTCGAGCACGCCGAGGTCGCGGTGTTCGTCGGCAAGAACCCGTGGATGTCCCAGAGCTTTCCGCGGGCCCGCGTGGTGCTCCACGAGATCGCCAAGGACCCGGCTCGGTCGATGATCGTGATCGATCCGGTGGTCACCGAAACCGCGAAGATGGCCGATTACCACCTACGGGTCCGGCCCGGCACCGACGCGTGGTGTCTGGCCGCGCTGGCCGCGGTGCTGGTGCAGGAGAACCTGTGCGACGAAGCCTTCCTGGCCGCGCACGTCACCGGCGGCGACGCGGTGCGCGAGGTGCTCGCCGAGGTGCCGGTCTCCGACTACGCCCGGCGCTGCGGCGTCGACGAGGATCTGCTGCGCTCGGCCGCACGCCGGATAGCCGGAGCCGCCGGCGTCGCGGTGTTCGAAGACCTCGGAATCCAGCAGTCGCCGAACAGCACCCTGTGCTCGTACCTGAACAAGATGCTGTGGATCCTGACCGGCAATTTCGCCAAACGCGGTGCGCAGCACCTTCATTCGTCGTTCGCCCCATTGTTCCGACCCGGCGGGGTAGGCCGCACCCCGGTAACCGGCGCCCCGATCATCGGCGGGCTGATTCCCAGCAACGTCATTCCCGAGGAGATCGTCACCGACCACCCGGACCGGTTCCGCGCGATGATCGTCGAGAGCAGTAACCCGGCGCATTCGGTCGCCGACTCGGCCGCCGTCGCAACGGCTCTGGGGCGGCTGGAACTGATCGTGGTCATCGACGTGGCGATGACCGAGACCGCACGGCTGGCACACTACGTGCTTCCCGCGGCGACTCAGTTCGAGAAGCCGGAGGCGACGTTCTTCAACCTCGAGTTCCCGCACAACACCTTCCATCTGCGGCACCGGCTGATGGAGCCGATGTCCGGCACCCTGCCCGAACCCGAGATCTGGGCCCGGCTGACGCGGGCCCTGGGCGTCGTCGACGATGCCGAATTGGTGCCGCTGCGCCGCGCCGCCGAACAGGGACGCCCGGCGTTCACCGAGGCGTTCCTGGCCGCGGTCGGGGCCAACCCGGGGCTGGGCAAGGTGCTGCCGTTCGTGTTGTACGAGACGCTCGGGCCGACTCTGCCCGACGGACTGGCCGGCGCCGCCGCGTTGTGGGGTCTGGCCCAGAAGGCCGCGATGACCTATCCCGACGCGGTGCGGCGGGCCGGCCACGCGGACGGCAACGCGCTGTTCGACGCGATTCTCGAAGGCCGGTCGGGGGTGACGTTCACCGTCCACGACTACGAGGACGACTTCGCGTTGATCACCCACCCCGACCGCAAGATCGCGATCGAGATCCCGGAACTGCTCGCCGACGTCCGGGCGCTGGCCGCGGCGCCGGCCGAGCTGACCTCACCCGACTACCCCATCGTGTTGTCGGCCGGGGAACGGCGGGCGTACACGGCCAACGACATCATGCGCGACCCGGCGTGGCGCCAGCGCGATGCCGACGGCGCTTTGCGGATCAGCGTCGCCGACGCGTCGGCACTGGGGTTGCGAGACGGCGACCGCGTGCGGATCACCACCGCCGCGGGCAGCGCAGAGGGCACCGTCGAGATCAGCGACGCGATGCTGGCCGGTCATGCGTCCTTACCCAATGGCTACGGCGTCGACTTCGCCGACGGGGACGGTGGCGTGGTGACCCCGGGTGTCGCGCCGAACGCGCTGACCTCCACCGGTTGGCGTGACACGTACGCCGGGACGCCGTGGCACAAGCATGTGCCGGCGCGGCTGGAGAAAGTGCTGTCGGGCTAAGGGGCGACCGGTGCGGGCGCTGCCGGTACCGCGGCGGGTGCGGGGGCCGCGGCGGGAGGCGCCGCCGGCTGCGGGCCCGCGGGCATGCCCATCGGCGCCGACGAGCTCAACGGACGCTGCGTCAGCAGCAGCAGCGCGTTGCTCCCGCTGACTTCCTGGGTCTGCATCGCATGCCAGAGGTCGCGCAGGTAACCCAGCCGCGACTGCTGCGTCGGAGTGGTCGACGTACCCGGCGGCAGGTTCTCCGGACTGGCCAGGTGGGGCACGCCCTCAGCGGCGGGGGCGGCGGCGAGCGGAACCACCGCGGCTTCGGCCGGCGGGGGTGACGGCATCGGGGCAGGCGCGGGTGCGGGCGCCGGCGCGGGAACCGGCGGTGGTGCTGCCGGGTCGGCGGCAGCCGACGGTGCGGCTGCGAGCAGTGTCGCAACCGCTGCCGCCCCGATGATGGACGCGGTCTTTGCGTGGAAACCGAACCTCACGATGCACCCTCCCGGTTTCTTCATGGTCACAGGATCCATCCGCCTTCGCAGCGGATTCGTTACAGGAGGGACGGATTTTCTTCGCTCATCTGCGCTCGCCGTAACCGACCGGTGGTGTAGCAATGAGGTACGGCCAATTGACGTTTAGGAGCCAATGTATGGCGACTCCCACGCTCCCGCCCGGATTCGACTTCACCGACCCCGACCTGAACCGCGAGCGTCTGCCTGTGGAGGAACTCGCCGAACTGCGCCGCTGCGCCCCGATCTGGTGGAACGCGCAGACCTTCGGCGGCGCGGGTCCCTTCGGCGACGGCGGCTACTGGGTGGTGACCAAACACAAAGACGTCAAGGAGATCTCCAAGCGCAGCGACGTGTTCTCCAGCCAGGAGAAGACCGCACTGCCGCGCTACCCGGAGGGTTCTACCGGCGAGCAGGTGGAGACCGGAAGTCTGGTGCTGCTCAACATGGATGCGCCACGGCACACCCACCTCCGCAAGATCATCTCGCGCGGATTCACGCCCCGTGCGGTCGAACGTCTGCGCGAGGACCTCGACCAGCGCGCGCAGCGCATCGCCAAGGGCGCGGCGGCCGCCGGAGTCGGCGACTTCGTCGAACAGGTGTCCTGCGAGCTGCCCTTGCAGGCCATCGCCGGTCTGCTTGGCGTGCCTCTGGAAGACCGCAAGAAGCTCTTCGACTGGTCCAATCAGATGGTCAGCGACGACGACCCTGAGTTCGCCCATCACGACAACCGCAATGCCGCAACCGAATTGATCATGTATGCGATGCAGCTGGCCGCGGCCCGGGCCGAGCATCCCGGCGAGGACATCGTCACCACGCTGATCGAGGCTGACGTCGACGGACACAAGCTGACCGACGACGAGTTCGGCTTCTTCATGGTGCTGCTGGCTGTCGCAGGCAACGAGACCACGCGCAACTCGATTACCCACGGCATGATCGCGTTCACCGAGCACCCCGACCAGTGGGAGTTGTTCAAACGCGAGCGCCCCGCCACCGCCGTCGACGAGATTGTGCGCTGGGCCACCCCGGTCACCTCGTTCCAGCGCACCGCGCTGCAGGACTACGAACTGTCCGGCGTGCAGATCAAGAAGGGGCAGCGCGTGGTCATGTCGTACCGGTCGGCGAACTTCGACGAGGAGGTCTTCGACGACCCGTTCAGGTTCGACATCCTGCGCGATCCGAACCCGCACGTCGGCTTCGGCGGCACCGGTGCGCACTACTGCATCGGCGCCAACCTGGCGCGGATGACCATCGAGCTGATGTTCAACGCGATCGCCGACCACCTGCCCGATCTCACCTCGGCCGGCCCTCCCGACCGGCTGCGGTCCGGTTGGCTCAACGGGATCAAGCACTGGCAGGTCGACTACTCGGGCGGCTGCCCGGTGGCGCACTAGACCGTGGCCAGCGTCCGGCTGCCGACGGTGACGCACAACTGAGCCAGTTGTTGTCGGTCGGGACCCTCGGCCACCGGGGGTCGCCAGCCGGAGGCGTAGACGGCGCGGGCCCCCTCCCGCACCGCGTCCAGACTCGACGGCAGCGCAGTCATCTGCTCGTACCCGCGGACGGCCGGCCGCAGCGCCGGGTCGGCCACGGCCGCAGCGACCACCAGGTCCGAGGGCAGCGGCCTGCCCAGATCCACATCGCCACCGGCCCACCGCCGCATCCGGTCATCGTCGCAGTGCACATGGTCGACGAACCACGGACGCACCTCGGCGGCGCACCACCGGGCGAACTGCACCGTGGCGGCCGGGACGTCGTCTGCAGCCAGCGCGCGCACCAGAGCCTGTGCCTGGCGGAACGCCAGCGTGACGCCTCTGCCGGCCAACGGCGTCGTGGTACAGACGGAGTCTCCGACGGCGATCAGCCCGGGAACCGCGGGACGGCCGTCCACGCCGAGTGGGGAACGGAAGGTGTTGTGCACGCGGCCGCCGACGAGCACCGGGGTCAGCGGCTGCGCGCGGCGCGGATCGACCCAGTCGGCGAGCATCGGGATCGCCTCGGCCGCGGCGTCATAGACCCGACGGTGCCGCAGAAGTCGCAGCCGGTCATCGGTGCCGGCGTGGGTGATCGTGACCGAGAAGATCCCGGCCTCGTGGAGGAACACCACCGCGAAATATCCGGCCAGTTGCAGCGACAGACCGACCGGCGAGTTCACCGGGCCCGGCGCGGCGCCGTCAGCCAGCCGGTACTGCCTGCTGACGTACGTCGCGCCACACGGTCGCACCTCCCCGGCGCCGAACAGCGCGCGCATCACCCGGCTCGACCGCCCGGACGCGTCGATGACCAGGTCGGCCGTCAGGCGCCGGCCCCCCGCATCGACAGCGGCCACTCGTCCGGAGTCGCGCAACACCCCGTCGACGTGACAACCGGGCAGCAGCGTCAGCCCGGGTTCGGCCAGCGCGACGTCGCGCAGTGCCCGTTCGAACGTCACCCGCCGGATGCGCAGGGCAGCCGGGGCGCCGCCCGGGTCGGTCTCGACCGAGGCCCCGACGCGCAGCATTGCCTGCAGGGCATCGGGGATCTCCGCCTGCAGCGCGTCGACCACCGGCCCGCGGAACGTGTGGGGGTGGTCGAACTGCATGACCCCCCTGCGCGGCCAGCCGCCGTCCCGGCCGGGACCGGCGTCGCGCTCGACGACGGTGACGTGCCCGCCTCGACGGGCCAGCGCGACTGCGGTGAACAGGCCGGCCGGTCCCGCGCCGACGACGACTATGCGCATCGTGCCTCATTTCAGGTAGCATCGTATGTAATGAATACACTAAGGGTCACTCCAAATGGGTGAGGATGTCAAGCGCAGGTATCGGTCGGATCTGCGCGCCGCGCAGGCGCGCGGCACCCGGCGCCGGATCGTCGCCTCGGCGGCCGAGTTGTTCGTCGCCACCGGCTACGGAGGCACCTCGGTCGACGCGATCGCCACGGCGGCCGGGGTGAGCCGTAAGACGGTGTTCTCCGCGGTCGGCGGCAAAGCCGAACTACTCTCGGCGGCACTGAATTTCGCCATCGCCGGAGACGACGAGCCGCTGCCGTTGGCCGAGCGGCCCGAGGTGGCCGCGCTGCTGGAGCTGGACGATGCCCGTGCTCTGCTGACCGCGTGGGCACGGATGATCGCCGACATCGACACGCGGGTCTCAGCGCTGTTCGCCGCGCTGGAGGCCGCGGCGTCGGAGGACGACAGCGCGCGGGAGCTGTTGGAGAAGCTGCACACCCAGCGGCGCGCCGGCGCCCGTGCGGTGGTCGATGCGCTGACCGCGCGGGATGCGCTACGGGCCGGGTTGAGTCGTTCGGCCGCAATCGATCTGGCGTGTCTGTTCAGCGATCCCGCGATGCACCGTCATCTCGTTGCCGGCCATGGCTGGTCCGGGAGCCGCTTCGAGAGCTGGCTGGCCGCCACACTCGCCCACCAACTGCTCACCGGGTGAGTTTCGGGTAGTCCAGCAGCGAACGCCAGTAGTCCTCCGGGATCTCGGCGTCGGAGCGGAGCACCATGGCCAGACCCGTGGCCATCGCGACACCGAGCAGGCCCAACCACAGCCCGGCCAGCGCGATGAACACCCACAGCGCAGCGGTCAGTGCCGGCCACGGAGAAGCCAGCGCCAGCACCGGCGCGAAGAAGAATCCGGTACCGATGTACCAGGACGACCCGGCGCGGTCGCAGATCAGCACGAAGCGCAACCACCGGGGAATCGGGTCGGCGTTCGGGTGTGCGGTTGTCATGTCGCTCGCCTCCTCGGGTGCCTACCTTCACCGTGCGCCCAGGGAGGTAACCACCGCAATTACCTCGGAGGTCATGGCCCGGCCGCGCAGCACCGGTCAAACTGAAGAAGTGACCACTGTCGAGCGGCCGGCTCCGTTCGGGGCGCTCACTGGTGCACCATCCTTGTGTCGGTGATCTTGGATGGATTGCCGATGCACCCGAGGTGCCGCTGATCTATCGCCCTGCTCGCTCGACACATTCGATGTCCAGCATGAGTTCTGCGGAGGCCAGTGGTTACCCGGGGCGCGTTGACCGTCGACAGGGCTATGCGCCACCGAGCGCCGCTCAGTGAGCGAACCGGCAGTCGTGCCCCGGAACCTGCACATAAGGGTGCCTCCCCACTGGGCTTAGCCTCGATCCACTGATGAATTGGGGTAGGTGTGCCTCGCTGGGCTGTTGAGGGCTGGTCCTGGTCGCGGGCAGGGGGTATCTGCTGGTCTGTCCAGCTGTTCCTGTGCGCTCCGGTCGGGCCTTTCGGCATATGGTCAGGTGGTGGCGATTTCTGGTGGGCTGTAGCCGATGGTGTTGCGCCACAACGTGAGCCAGTGCTCTGTCCAGGGCCAGTGCGCTGGTAGGTGCAGGATAGGTTGGCGTTGCGGACGGGCCAGGCGGGCCGGGATAGTGATTATCTTGCGGCGCAGTGTCGCCCCGCGGGCGACCGCGTGGGCACCTCCGGCCAGGACGCCGACGGCGCGCAGCAGGTTGTGGGCGATCGCGGCGCACAGGATCCAGGCCGAGTTCGCGCCGAACCGCCCCGAGGGCATGTGCGCCAAAGGTCCGTCGATGAGGTCGGCGAACACGGTTTCGATGATGGCGTGGCGGCGATGAGTGATGTCAGCGGCGTCGACGGGTTCGTCGGAATTGGTGAAGAACGGGTGGTACCGCCACACCGGAAACAGCGCATCGAGGAACCGCGCGTCTTTGACCCGGCGCACGACCAACCGGGCGGTCACCGGAGTCTTGGTGGAACCGAAGGCTGTGTAGGTGGTTTCGGCGACTTCGGCATCGGAGATCCAGGCGCCGGTGTCGGGGTCACGCACAGCACCGGGATAGTTCACCGGGGTCCACGCGGTCTCGGGAATTGCGTCAATGGCGGCGGCAACTGCGGCGGTCTTGGTCAGCACCAGCGAGAACCGGACACCTGCTCGGTGGCAGGCGGTGACCACGGTGCTATTGCCGTAGGCCGAATCGCCACGCACCAGGATCTGCCCGGTGACCCCGGCAGCACGGGCGGTAGCGGCCGCTTGAGCGATCATGCGGGCTGCGCCCTTGCCGGAGTTGGCCTTGCCCGCCCGCAACCTCGCCCCGGCGATCACCGGCGCACCGTGGTCGGTGCTGATCGTGGTGATCAACGGTGAGAGGCCTTTGCGCAGGATCTGCCTGCCGGCGATCTTGGTGTGTCCGTAGCTGGCGCCCTGCTTGGCGTGCCCGTAGACCGGGCGTAGTAGTGAGTCGATGTCGATGAACGCCCGTCCGTCGGCGCCGGGCAACAGATCGACACGCCCGCACAGCGCGGCCAGGTGTTCGCGCAGGACAGATTCGAGCTGGCGGGCATGCCCGAAGGTGAACTCCCGCAATAAGGTTCCGATCGTCGACGGGGCGTACACACCACCGAAGAGGGTCTTCATCCCACCCGAGCGCACAACGTCTAGGTCATCAATGCTGTCCGCGCCGGCGCACATCCCGGCGATCAGCGTGGTCAGCTTCGGTGACGGATGGGCCGCACCCGAACGGATCCGCTCACAGGTGAACCGGATCTTGTCGGCCAATAGCTGCGACAGACCGGTCTGGTCGGCCAGGGTCATCACCGGCACCAGCCCGGCGCACGACACGAGATGTGCATCATCGAAGACCGCCGACGACACGGCGAACCTATGGGACACTTGCACCGGAAGTGCCTTTCTGAACGTGGGCTGATCGAAGTGTGGTAACTCCAATCATCCCAGCTCAAAGGGCACTTTCCTTACATCAACACCCTCCGAACAGGCGATTCATCGGTGGATCGAGGCTTAGCAGCGAGGAGGCTGTCATGAAGTCTGCCCGAAATACCCTGCCAACGGAACCCACCAATGGGCTCACCTGTGGAATCGACTGGGCCCGCGATGATCACGCGGTCTCGATCGTCGATGCCAAAGGCCGCGAGATCACCCGCAAAACGATCGGTCACCACGCCGTTGGGCTGCGTGATCTGCTCACCACACTGCAGCGCGTCGGTGTCGGAGAAGTCGCCATCGAACGCCCCGACGGTCCGGTTGTAGATGCCCTGCTCGAGGCCGGGATCACCGTCGTGGTGATCAGTCCCAACCAGGTGAAGAACCTGCGCGGGCGCTACGGATCGGCCGGCAACAAAGACGACCGCTTCGACGCGTTCGTCCTGGCCGACACCTTGCGCACCGACCGGACCCGGCTGCGGCCCCTGCAGCCCGACAGCCCGGCCACCGTCGCCCTGCGTCAGACCTGTCGAGCCCGCAAAAATCTGGTCGCTCACCGCGTGGCGATCGCCAACCAGCTGCGGGCTCATCTGATGATCGTCTTTCCCGGCGCGGTCGGGCTGTTCGCCGATATCGACTCGCCGATCAGCCTGGCCTTTTTGGCCCGCTTTGACTGCCAGGACCGCGCCGACTGGCTCTCGGTCACCCGGATGGCCAACTGGCTGGCCAGCGTTGGCTACAGCGGCCGCACCCACGCCAGTGAACTGCACCGACGACTCACCGCCGCGCCTCGCGGCGCCACCGGTATCGACGGTGCCACCATCACCGCGACCTTCGTCGAGGTGTTGAGCACTGTGAGCGCCCAGATCAAAACCCTCGACCAGAGCATCGCCGAGCAACTCGACGCTCACGCCGATGCTCATATCTTCACCAGCCTGCCCCGCTCGGGCACCTTCCGTGCCGCCCGACTGCTCGCCGAAATGGGCGACTGCCGCGCACGGTTCCCCACCCCCGAATCGCTGGCGTGCCTGGCCGGAGTCGCCCCCTCCACCCGCCAGTCCGGGAAAGTCAAACACGTCGGATTCCGCTGGGCTGCAGACAAACAACTCCGCGACGCCGTATGCGATTTCGCCGGTGACAGTCGTCGAGCCAACCCCTGGGCTGCCGATCTCTACAACCGCGCCCGAGCCCGCGGACACGACCACCCCCACGCCGTGCGCATCCTCGCCCGCGCCTGGCTCTACATCCTCTGGCACTGCTGGCACGACGAAGTCGCCTACGATCCCACCCAACACAGGGCCCTCCAAAAGCTGATCAACCAGGATCAACCCAGGGCGGCTTGACACAGGGCAACTCATGCGTGAATGGCGGCGTAGGCGCCGGCTCAGCCAGCTCGATCTCGCGCTGGCCGCCGGCGTGTCCGCGCGCCACGTCAGCTTCATCGAGACAGGCCGCTCCTCACCGAGCCGGGCGATGGTGCTGCGGCTGGCCACGGCTCTCGGTGTGCCGCAACGAGAACAGGACCGGCTGTTCGTCGCCGCGGGCCTGGCCCCGGTGTACGCCGAGCGCTCTCTGGACGCGCCCGAGATGGTCGCGGTGCGGGACGGGGTGCGCAGGGTGCTCACCGCCTACGAGCCGTACCCGTGCGTCGTGGTCGACCGTGGCTGGTGGATCCTGCAGGCGAACGCAGGGGCCGGTGTGCTGCTCGACGGCGTGGCGCCGGAGCTGCTCGAGCGGCCCAATGCGCTGCGCATCGCGCTGCACCCCGGCGGGCTGGCCCCCCGCATCCGCAACCTCGGGCAGTGGCGGACCCACCTCGTCGAGCGGCTCTGCCGCGAGGTCGGCAGCGCCGGACATGCAGAACTCGGTGAGCTGTTGTGTGAAATCGAGTCCTATCCCGGAGGTTTCGAGGACTCCCCCGACCTCGGCGGCGTCGCCGTGCCGCTGGAGCTGGAGGCCGCGGACGGCCGGGTGCTGAGGTTTCTGAGCACGGTCACCACATTCGGCACCGCCCTCGACCTCACGGCGGCCGAGCTGAGCATCGAAGCGTTCCTGCCCGCCGACGACGCTACCGCCGCCGCATTGCGTTGACTCCACCCCGTTCATGCCTCGCGGCGTTCATCGGCGCCACCAACCGCATCGGGATCGCACTGTCGGTACCGCCCAATCCCGAATACACCGGCATTCCGGCCGGGAACGGGCGGTCGAGCGAATAGAGTCGGGCGCCATGGGGACTCGACACTTCATGGCGACCGTCGTCGGCGGCGTCGCGGTACTCGGCGTGGCCGGCTGCGCGACACCCGAGCCGGCCCTGGGCGGTACCACGGCGACCGTGACGATCGACGGCAACGACACCGGCGGCGCGCAGGCCGTGCAATGCCGGCAGACCGGATGGTCGTGGTACATCGAGACCCCGGGGGAAGAGAACGGCTTCACCGCGGTGCTGTCGACCGACGGCGATCTCACCGCCGAGTCCGTCGAATTCCGCGGCGTCGGCGGTTTCAGTGGCACGTTCTGGAGCGACAACATCGGCCAGGCGGAGGTCAGCGGCAACAACGGGCGTTACACGATCACCGGAAAGGCCGACGGGGCGTTCGACGACAAGCCCAGCGACGCCGTCACCGCAGACTTCCGGATTCAGACCAACTGCTGACCGGGATCCTCAGGCCTGCACGATGATCGGGTCGCCGACCCGGACGGTGTCGAAATACCACGCGGCGTTGTCGGGGCTGAGGTTGATGCAGCCGTGGCTGACGTTCGCATAGCCCTGGGATCCGACCGACCACGGTGCGGAGTGGACGTACACGCCACCCCAGGTCACCCGGACGCCGTACTCCCCCTTGATCAGGTAGCCCTCGGGATCGTCGAGAGGGATGCCGATCGTGCGGGAGTCGAAGGTGACGTTGCGCTGCTTCTCCAGCGCGGTGAACCGGCCGGTGGGCGTCGGGAACTTCGATTTGCCCATCGATGCCGGCATCCGGCGCGCCACCTCACCGTCGATGCTGACCGTGAACGAGTAGTCGCCGATGTCGGCCACGCTGACGACCGACGATCCGGTCTGGAAGCTCGTCGTGAAGCCGCCCACCGTGACCGAGATCGGCGTATGGGCGGGGAAGAAGTCGGTGGGTGTCCACTCCAAGACTCGGTCGTCGAGCCAGGTGAAGGATCCGGACGCCGGGACCGGCGACCCGGCCGGGACCACGGCCACAGACCGTTCCGCGGCCGACCTGTTCGGCACCTCCCCGGCGAACCTGACGGTGACCGGATGCGCGACGCCGACGGTCTGGCCAGGCGCGGGGGTCACCCCGGCGACCGGCGTTCCGGCGGTTGACCCGGCATTGCCCGCGGGAAGCGG
The DNA here is from genome assembly GCF_025263565.1 of Mycobacterium sp. SMC-8. Classification (NCBI taxonomy): domain Bacteria; kingdom Bacillati; phylum Actinomycetota; class Actinomycetes; order Mycobacteriales; family Mycobacteriaceae; genus Mycobacterium; species Mycobacterium sp. SMC-8. The sequence goes on along the minus strand of NZ_CP079865.1, from coordinate 4,868,985 downwards.
CCCGAGCAGCGAGCCGCCCGTGAGCAGCGCAGCGCACCCGAGCGCGCTCACCATTTGCTGCAGACGACGTCTCAGCACGTTGCCATCCTAATTGGTCGTGGCGGGTGCCGCGGCCGAACACGGGCCCGGCAAACGACAACTGTCTCCCCTTCTATCGGTCCCGCAGGCGGCGATGTTTCAGGCCCGGGCCTCGGACGCCGCGCGGTTGAGCGCCAGCAGCGTGTATCCCAGTGCGAGCACGCACGCCGACAGCGCGGCGACGTTCATCGCCACCGTGGCGGTGCCCACGCTGTCCGGATCGAGGAAGTAATAGGGCGGGCGCCGGCCGGCATCGTTGAGCACCAGCAGGGCCAGCGCGAGATATGCCGCCGGATACGTCAGCCACGCCACCGGCTGCCACCACGCCATCGGGATCGCGCCGCGACCGACGAGCAGCCAGTCACCGAGCACCAGCACCGGGACCGCGACGTGCAGGAGGAAGTTCGCCGGCGTGTACCCCATGCTGTGCTCGGTCAACAGGAGGTTCCAGATCACCCCGGCCATGACGACATACAGCACCACCGCGCCCCGCAGCCCGATCCGACTGTCGGCCCGCGGTGAGCACAGAGTCCACAGGTAGTATCCGGCGGCCAGCAGATTGGCCTGGTAGGTGAATGTGATCAGCCGCCATCCCACTCCCCGGGTGGAGGTCAGTTCCACCAGCAGCAGCGCGGCCGCGACACAGCCGACGATCGCCAGCCTGAGAACGGTGCGCACGAGCGACGGGTGCGTGGGGGCGACGGGGAGGCTCATTCCCGCCAGGATATGACTTGCGGCAGCGGCAGCACCCGCAGCGAGCAGCGCGACCGGGCCACGGTCGGCCGGCGGACCTGCCCGGTACGCCCTGCGCTGTCGTGCTCGAAGGGCTCGAAGGGTCGGAACGGGTCGAGTCCTTCGCTGCCGGAGCACGCCAGCGTCGCGCCCACACACCACTGAATCGAAAACCCGGTGGACCCTACCCGCCGAGAATCTGCGCGAGCATGCGCGCGTCGATGTTGCCCCCGGACAGGATCAACACGGTCGGCCCCGGCGGTGTCATGCCCTGCCGGTAGGCCGCCAGGGGCACCGCACCGCTCGGCTCGCTGACCAGGTGCGCGCGGTACGCGTACTCGCGCACCGCCGCGCGGATCTCGTCCTCGGACACCGTCAGCATCCCGTCGAGAACCTGCTGCAGATGGGCAAAGGTCAGCTCCGAGGGCTGCGACCGCAGCCCGTCGGCGATCGTGCGGTTACGGTCTTCGATCGACCAGTTGACCCGGTGGCCGAGGCGCAATGCCTCGGTGGTGTCGGCGGCGAGCTCGGGCTCGACCCCGAAGACCGCGGCGTCCGGGCACAGCGCACGGATCGCGGTGCCGATGCCCGAAGCCAGTCCCCCGCCACTGACGGGGACGAGCACGGTGCGCACCGACGGCAGGTCCTCGGCGATCTCCAGGCCGATCGTGCCCTGTCCGGCGATCACATCCGGGTGGTCGAACGGCGGGATCATCGCCCCGCCGGTGTCGCTGCGCACCTGCTCGGCGACCGCCTCGCGTTGCCCTGCCGCGCACAACACCACCCGCGCGCCGAGATCACGGGTGGACTGCACCTTGACCGTCGGCGTCTCCTCCGGCATCACGATGTGGGCCCGCAACCCGAACGCCGCCGCGGCGTACGCGACGGCCTGCGCGTGGTTGCCGCTGGAATAGGCGACGACATCGGTGACGGCGCCTTCGCCGGCCGACGTCAACGCCGCCACGGCATTGAAGGCGCCACGGACCTTGAACGCGCCGATGGGCTGCAAGTTCTCCGGCTTGATCCACAGCGGCCGGTCCGGGTCGCCCCAGCGGGCGGCGAGCAGTGGCGTACGCACCACATGCGATCGGACCCGGTCAGCCGCCGCCCGGACATCGTCGATCGTCACCAGCTTCATGGATCCCAGTGTCCTGCAGACCGCCCGTCCCCGATCTCTAGGGTGAGTCGGGTGACGGACTTCTCGCTGGCCATCGCGCCGCGCTACGCGGAGATCGACCAGCAGGGCGTGGTGTTCAACGGCCATTACCTGACGTGGTTCGACGAGGCGTGCACCGGGCTGCTCGACTCGCTCGGCATCGGCTATCCCGCGTTGAACGCCGACGGGTACGACTTCCAGGTGGTGCACGCCGAGATCGACTTCGCGGCGCCGGTGCGCTGGCGAGACGAGGTGCGGGTCGAGGCACGCTGCACCCGGGTGGGCACGGCGAGCTTCAGCATCGGCTTCACCGTGCTGGCCCGCTCGGGCACCGACGCGGAGCGGGTCGCGGTGCGGGGACACAACGTCTATGTGCTGGTGTCCACGACGGATTGGGCCAAGCGGACGATCCCCGACAGGCTGCGGTCGGCGCTGGATGTGAGCGCGGCGAGTGACCGGTAGCGTCGTTCGCATGGGCCACGAGCACGGACCTCGACGTGAGCTCCCGCCGGGGATGGCGGAGCAGTTGGATCTGCCCTACGCGGGCGTGGCTTCTTTCGGGCACCGCCCGTTTTTGACCGAGCCCGAACAGCTCGACGCTTGGCAGCCCGACGCCGCCATCGTCGGGGCGCCGTTCGACATCGGGACCACCAACCGTCCCGGTGCGCGGTTCGGGCCGCGGGCGATCCGGGCCACGGCCTACGAGCCGGGCACCTACCACTTGGATCTGGGCCTGGAGATCTTTGACTGGCTGGAGGTTGTGGACTTCGGTGACGCCTACTGTCCGCACGGCCAGACCGAGGTGTCCCACCGCAACATCCGCGAGCGTGTGCACGCGGTGGCCAGCCGCGGCATCGTCCCGGTGATCCTGGGCGGTGATCACTCGATCACCTGGCCGGCGGCGACGGCGGTGGCCGACGTCCACGGTTACGGCAACGTCGGCATCGTGCATTTCGACGCCCACGCCGACACCGCCGACGAGATCGAAGGCAACCTGGCCAGCCACGGCACCCCGATGCGCCGGCTGATCGAATCGGGCGCGGTGCCCGGATCGCAGTTCGTTCAGGTCGGTCTGCGCGGCTACTGGCCGCCGCAGGACACCTTCGAGTGGATGCTCGAACAGCGGATGACCTGGCACACGATGCAGGAGATCTGGGAGCGCGGGTTCAAGGCGGTGATGGCCGACGCCGTGGGCGAGGCGCTGGCCAAGGCCGAGAAGTTGTATGTGTCGGTCGACATCGACGTGCTCGACCCGGCGCACGCGCCCGGCACGGGCACCCCGGAACCGGGTGGCATCACCAGCGCCGACCTGCTCCGGATGGTGCGGCAGTTGTGCCGCGAACACGACGTCGTCGGAGTGGACGTGGTCGAGGTGGCGCCCGCCTACGACCACGCCGAACTGACCGTCAATGCCGCGCACCGCGTGGTGTTCGAGGCGCTGGCCGGGATGGCGGCCCGGCGGCGCGACGTGGCGGGAGCCGAGCCGGGCCAGCCGGCGCGTTCCTACCGGGAAATCAGGCCTTCTTCTCCAGAGTGAACTGGCAGACGTCGGTGTAGCCGTCACGGAACAGATCCGCGCAGCCGGTCAGGTACTTCATGTACCGGTCGTAGACCTCGCGGGACTGGATGGCCACCGCGTCGTCTTCCCGCTTGCTCAGCGCCTCGGCCCAGATGTCGAGCGTCTTGGCGTAGTGCGGCTGCAGACGCTGCTGCCGCGTCAGCGTGAACCCGGCCTTGGTCGCGTGCTCCTCGACGGTCTCCGGCTTGGGCAGATCACCGCCCGGGAAGATCTCGTCCATGATGAACTTCGAGAACCGGATCAGCTTCATGGTCACCGGCAGCGCCTTCGAAGCGAACTCCTCGTCGCTGGGCTTGATGATGGTGTGCAGCATCATCACACCGTTCTCGGGAAGCACCTGATAGGCCTTCTTGAAGAACTCGTCGTAGCGGTCGCGGCCGAAATGCTCGAACGCGCCGATCGACACGATCCGGTCGACGGGCTCGTCGAACTGCTCCCAACCGGCCAGCAGGACGCGCTTGTTGCGCGGGCTCGGGTGCGCATCAAGTCGCTTCTGCACGTGCGCCTGTTGATTGCGGCTCAGCGTCAGGCCGATGACGTTGACGTCGTAGTTGTCGATGGCGCGCAGTAGCGTCGCACCCCACCCGCATCCGATGTCGAGAAGCGTCATACCGGGTTCGAGGCCGAGCTTGCCCAACGACAGGTCGATCTTGGCGAGCTGCGCCTCTTCGAGCGTCATGTCGTCGCGCTCGAAGTAGGCGCAGCTGTAGGTCTGGGTGGGGTCCAGGAACAGCCGATAGAAATCGTCCGACAGGTCGTAATGGGACTGGACGTCCTCGAAGTGAGGCTGCAGTTCCGAAGAGCCGCTCGTGGTTTCTGGCAAAATACAGGCCCTTAGATTCTCAGAAGCTGATCGGGTGGGGCGGCCCCACCGGGCTTGAGGGCCTGTCCCGTTGTCGCAGTTTACGTAGCGTACCCGAGAGCCCCACGGACCCGTGAATCACCAGCCACACCCCCAGAGCAAGACCGGAACGAAAGCGGGTGATCTTGTCGGGCCGCCCCCGTGTGCGGCGGGTGCAAGCGGGTAATCGGGTCGGGTCCGGCAGCCGCCGGCGCCCGGACGCGCCTATGGTGGAGACAGCGCGTCATGTCCTCAACGTCCTCAACGTCCCCCGAAAGTCCCCGACCATTCTTGGGAGAGATCGCCGATGACCACCCCCGACGACGACCAGTTCATAGACGCCGCCGAGGCCGACGTGGTCGAACAACTCACCCCGGCCGTCGACGTCGACGTCGACGAGGAGACCTGGCCGGACGCCGATCGGGTCGGCGCCGAGCGCGACTGGCAGGCCAGCGAGGCGGATCTGATCGAGCAGTCCATCCCCGTGCCCGAGGACGAGCCGGAATTCGATCGCTGACCGGCACGGCGACGGTGTCGCGGCCACTACCCTGAGCCCGATGATCAGCCGTGTCGCCACCGCCGCGCTCGCCGTGGCCCTCGGCGCGGCGGGGTGCGCACAGCCGGTAGAGGCGCCGCACCCGGCGCACCGGGAGCGTCCCGGCCTCACCGCGACCGCGGCCACGATGGCCGCCCCACTCGCCGACCGGCTCGACGGTGCGGTCGAGCGGGTGATGGCCGAGGCCGGCATACCGGGGGCGATCATCGGGATCTGGACCCCCGACGGAGACTACGTGCGCGCGTTCGGAGTGGCCGACAAGAAGACCCGGGCGCCGATGAAGACCGATCTCTACAGCCGGATCGGAAGCTTGACACGTACTTTCACTGTCACCGCGGTGCTGCTGCTGGCCGATCAGCGCAAGCTCGGACTCGACGACCCGATCGCCGAACACCTCGACGGCATCCCCGGTGGGGAGGCCGTCACGCTGCGCCAGCTCGCGGGGATGCGGAGCGGGTTGCCCGACTACACGACGAACCCGGAGTTCGTGTCCGCGGCGTTCGCCGATCCTGCACGGGCGTTCACACCCGCGCAACTGCTCGAGCTCGCGTTCTCCGCACCGACGGTGTTCGCCCCCGGTGCCGGCTACCACCACAGCAACACCGACACCGTGCTGCTCGGCCTCGTGGTGGAGAAGGTCAGCGGACAGTCGCTGGCGGGCTACATCCGCGAGCACATCAGTGCGCCACTGGGTATGGAGGCGACCAGCTTCCCGACCGACGCCAGTTTTCCCAGGCCTCATGCCGCCGGCTACACCGTGCAGACGCCCGATGACGGAGAGACCACCGCCACCGACTGGAATCCGTCCCGATCGTGGGCCGCCGGCAATATGGTCTCCACACTGCACGACATGCGGATCTGGGCCCCGGCGCTGGCGAACGGGACGCTCCAGTGCGTGTCGGTGCACCTGCCCGGACGGCAGACCACACTGGTCATCATGACCAACACCGACATCGCGTTCCGGGGCGCTCAGCCAAGCGCGCTGCTGGCCACCGCGGTCACCGCCGAACTGACCCCCGACCACGTGTACCGGACGGACTGAGCGCGGTTGCCGGGGCCTCCCGGCGGGTATCTCGCGTCGGTGACTGACGCGAGTGACGAGACGGTCGATGCCGTCGGCAAGGTGAGCGAGGCTCTGGAGTACGTGGAACGGGCCCGGGGCCATCTGTACTCGTTCCATCAGCTGATCGGCCGGGCCGATCTTCTGCTCGGTGAAGGTGCGGAGGCGCTGCGTGCGGCCGGCCACGACGCGATCGCCGAGCGGCTTGAATCCGACCTGGTGGGACGCAACGTGCTCCACGGGCGGTGGACCTTCCAGATCGTCGAGGAGTTCGACGACGAATACTGGTCGCTGTTCGGCGAGCACGTGCGCCGGGTCCGCGACGAACTGGTGGGCGGCGAACGGCATACGCACGAAGCGCGCATGAAGGAACAACGGCGCACGCACGGCAGAAAGGGTCATGAACGCCTGCCCTGAAGCTACGCTGGGGCCGTATGGGCCTGGGCATCGACGACGCGGCGGTCATCCGGCCGAACGGGGTGGCACCGCCCCCGGTGCCGCTGGCCGACATCGATCTGGGGTCATGGGATTTCTGGGGTCTTGACGACGACTACCGCGACGGCGCGTTCGCGACGCTGCGCCGCGAGGCGCCGATCTCGTTCCACTCCGCCTACGTGGTCGACACCGACTCCGAAGTCGCCGGACATTGGGCGCTGACCCGACACGAGGACGTCTTCTTCGCCAGCAGGCATCCGGAGATCTTCAGTTCCGCGTTGGGGATCACCGTCGGCGATCAAACCCCTGAGCTGGCCGAGTATTTCGGCTCGATGATCGCGATGGATGACCCCCGCCACACCCGGCTGCGCAACATCGTGCGCAGCGCGTTCACCCCGCGAGTGCTGGCCCTGATCGAGGACTCGGTGCGGCAGCGGGCCCGCAGCCTCGTCGAGGACATGGTGGCCGCCCATCCCGACGGCCGGGGCGATATCGTCGCCGAACTGGCCGGGCCGCTACCGCTGCAGATCATCTGCGACATGATGGGCATCCCCGAGAAGGACCACCAGAAGGTCTTCCACTGGACCAACGTGATCCTCGGGTTCGGCGACCCCGACATCGCCACCGACTTCGACGAGTTCGTCTCCGTCGCAATGGATATCGGGGCTTACGCGACGGCCCTCGCCGACGATCGCCGGGACCGTCCCGGCGACGACCTGACCACCAGTCTGGTCCGCGCCGAGCTCGACGGTGAGCGGTTGACCTCCGCCGAGGTCGCGTCGTTCTTCATCCTGCTGGTCGTGGCCGGCAACGAAACCACCCGCAACGCGATCAGCCACGGCGTGCTCGCGCTGAGCCGCTATCCCGAGCAGCGCGACCGGTGGTGGTCCGATTACGCCGGTATGGCGCCCACCGCCGTAGAGGAGATCGTCCGGTGGGCCTCCCCCGTGGCCTATATGCGGCGCACCGCCACCCGCGACGTCGACATGGGGAACGTGAAAATCGCCGCGGGAGACAAGGTCTCGCTGTGGTACGGATCCGCGAACCGGGACGAGGCCAAGTTCGCGGATCCGTGGCTGTTCGACGTCGGCAGGAACCCGAATCCGCATGTGGGTTTCGGCGGCGGCGGAGCCCACTTCTGTCTGGGCGCCAATCTCGCGCGCCGCGAGATCACGGTCGCATTCGAGGAACTACACCGGATGGTGCCCGACATCCACGCCGTGGCGGAACCGGACCGGTTGCACTCGGCCTTCATCCACGGCATCAAGCGGCTGCCGGTTTCCTGGCGCCGTTAGCGGCCGCGCACGTCCGGGTGCATCTGCTGGGCGGTCCCGGAGTGCTTTCCATCGCGCGCGGTGTCGTCGAGTTTGTCGTTCGAGGTGTTCCGCGGGTCCAGCTGGTCGGCGTGCTCGCGGCGAGCGTCCAGGTGCTCCTGCGAGTGGCTCAACGCGTCGCGTCGGCTGGCGGCCGTGTCGGCCAGACGCGCCGCCTCGGCGGCCTTCGCCTCGGCCTCGGCCTTGGCGGCACGGGCCTTGGCCTCCGTCTCTTCCACGATCGAGGCCTGCCGCTGCACACGCCTGCTGTCGTGGTGGACCTCCTCGCGGATGCGGTCGGCTTCCTCGGCGCGGCGCCGGTTTCGGGTCTTGCGCGCCAGAAAGACGATGACCCCGATGACGATGATCGCGATCACGGCGGCAATCACGATCCAGACGACGTTGTTGGTGTCCATGCCCGGCTCCTTAGCTCGCGGGACGCCGCGACTGACGGCCCCGTTGATTCGTCGGGTGCCCGGGCGGTGCCGGCGCTAAACCGGGGGCCGGCTCAGAGGGTGGCGGTGAGCGGACCGCTCTCCTGGCAGTGCTGCTGCGGCGGATTGCCCTTCGACGCGCACCCGCGGCCGGTGGCGGTGTAGGTGAGCCCCGGTCGATAGGGCTGGAAGAACACCTGCGCGGGGACGAGGCCGAAGCCCCGCGCGCACTGCCCGGGTCCGGCGTCGCCCTGCATCTGGATACAGACGGTGGTGGCGTAGGTGACTGCGCCGTCGCAGGCCCCGATTGTCAGGGCGGCGGCCACCATGTCGGTGCCGGAGACGTTCACCACGGCCGGGGAGCTGAGCTCATAGGCGCAGGCAGAGACCGGAGCGGGTTGCGCGGCGGCGGAGGCCACCGTCGATCCAAGCAGCGACGCGGTGGCGGCCAGCGCTGCGAACGTCCGGAACATCTATGGATCGTAGGTCACCCGGCGCCGAGAGCGGTCAGCATTCCGGCGGCTGCTCGGGGCCAGGTGAAGTGTTCGGCGCGCCGTCGTGCGCTGTGCCTGCGAAGGTGCTCGGGGCGGGTCAGCACGGTGCCCACGGCGGCGGCGATCGCGTCGGCGTGGTTGTCGGCGGTGGCGCCGCTGTCGTGGGTGAGGATCTCGGCCAGCGCCGAGGTGCGGGACACCACTGCGGGCGTGCCGCACGCCAGCGCTTCGAGCGCGGCAAGGCCGAACGTCTCGTGCGGCCCGGGAGCCAGGGCGACGTCGGCGCTGGCCATGATCGTCGCAACGGTGTCGCGGCAGCCGATGAACCCGGCGAACTCGACCGGCAGTCGAGCCGCCCTGCGCTGCAGCCGGGCGCGCAGCGGCCCCTCGCCGACCACCACGAGTCTGGCATTTACGCCCGAATTCCTCAGCGCGGCAACAGCGTCGACGCTGCGGTGTGGTTGTTTCTCGACCGACAACCGTCCGCAGTGCACCAGCAGCAGCTCGTCGGGCGCTGCCCAGCGACGCCGGGTCTGGGCGCAGCGCCGGCGCGGGTGGAACTGGTCGAGGTCGACGCCCAGCGGCACCGTCACCACATTGGTCGCGCCGATCCTGTCGAACTCCTCCCGCGCGAACGCCGTCGTGCAGACGACGGCGTCGTAACCGGCCGCGGTGCGCCGGTTGGCGACATCGGCCACCGCCCGCGCGACAGCGCCCGGAAGTGCCTGCCCGACAAGACGGTCCAGGCGTTCGTGAGAGATCATCACTGTCGACACGCCGCGCCCGCGCCCCCACGTGCCCAGCGACCTGAGGGTCAACCGGTCCGACACCTCCAGAGCGTCGGGTCGCAGCCGCTCCAGCAGCTCGACCACCGGCCGCGGGTGAACCGCGCGGTAGCCGCCGGTGGCGGGGATCAGTCGCGCGGGCACGCCGATTCGGACCACACCGGAGGGCAGGACGGTGTGGTCCGGCCGGGGTCCGGGCACCACGAGGAACACCGTGTGCCCGGCCGCGCGGTATTCGGCGCCGAGCCGATCCACCGCGGTGCGCAGCCCCCCGGATCGTGGACCGTAGAAGTTCGCCACCTGGACCACCCGCATGGCTGCATCAGAGCGTGTACGGGTGTTCGGGGAGCAACGCCAGGTCGGCCGCGGGCCGAACAGGCGGTGTCGTGCCGGTGCCGCTAGCCGACGTGGGCGGCCAGCCAGTCCAGGGTGCGTGACCAGGCGTCGGCTGCGGCGGCCGGATCGTAGCGGTCACCGGTGTCGTTGAAGAAGGCGTGGTTGGCGCCCGGTTCGGTGACGAGCTCGTGAACCAGGCCGGCCTTCTGCAGCGCGGCAGCGGCGACCGGTTCGGTGGCGTTGACGCGCTGGTCGAGTTCGCCGTAGAAGCCCAGAACGGCCACGCCTTTCGACCCGGCGAAGTCCGGATTGTCAGGTGTGGGCCCGTAGAACGGAAAGGCCGCCGCCAGTTCGGGTGAGCCGGCAGCGAGCAGTCGCCACACCAGCCCACCTCCCATGCAGAAGCCGATCACGGCCGTGTTCTTCCCGGGGGTGCGGCGCGCCACCTCGGCGATCCCGGATTTCAGATCGGCCACCATGTCCTCGGGTGGCCGGTTGCCCAGCGCGGCGGTGGCCTCGGCCGGATCGGCGAAGGTCGCGGTGCCACCCTGCTCCGAGAGCAGGTCGATGGCCAGGCTGGAATAGCCGGCCCCGGCGAGCCGACCCGCCACCGAGCGCACCCAGTCGTTGAGCCCCTTGTTCTCGTGGATGACCAGGATGCCGCCGCGGGCGCCGGGCGTGGTGTCAGATGCCGTCGCCTGGTCCCCTCCGACCGGCGCCCAGGCCCCTTGCAGTTCCCCGCGCGGGCCGGCCCAGGTGACCGGCGTGGTGGGCAGGGCCCGGTCCATGCCGGGCGGCGGGGTGGCCGGGGGCGTGCCGGACTCGGGGGGCGCCGCCGCGCTCTCGGCCTCCTGTCTGTTCTCCCCGCACGCCGCGATCAGCGCCGAGGCCGCCGCGGCGCTCACCCCCAGCAGTGCCAGCCGGCGCATCGCCTCGCGTCGGGACATCAGACCGTCCACGTGGTCGGTCGCGATCTCTTCGGCGATGTAGCGCTGCAGAGGCGTCACAAGCCCTGATTATGCGCTTTCGGCCAGCTCGGCGACCGCGAGTAGACACTCGGAAAATTCTGTTCACCGATTTCGTTGACACCCGTCTGCGGGGGCTGTTCGATGAGCGTTGTGACTTACGACACGATCATCCGCAACGGCCGGTGGTTCGATGGCACCGGTGCGCCCTCGGCGGTGCGCACCCTCGGCATCCGGGCCGGGCACGTCGCCGCCATCAGCGAGGACGACCTCGACGAGACAGGGTGCCCGCAGGTGATCGATGCGGCCGGCAAGTGGGTGCTGCCCGGGTTGATCGACATCCACACCCACTACGACATCGAGGTGCTCGACGGGCCGGCCCTGTCAGAGTCGCTGCGGCACGGTGTCACCACCGTGATGCTCGGATCGTGCTCGCTGTCCACCGTGTACGTCGACGGCGTGGACGCAGGCGACATCTTCGGCCGGGTCGAGGCGATCCCCCGCGAGCACGTGATCGACGCGGTGGACCGCAACAAGAACTGGTCGAGCGGTGAGGAGTACATCGCGGCACTGGAATCGCGTCCGCTCGGCCCGAATGTCGCGGCGTTTCTCGGGCATTCCGACATGCGCACGGCGGTCATGGGGTTGGACCGGGCCACCCGCAAGGACGAACGGCCGACCAGTGGTGAACAGCTACGGATGGAGCAGATGCTCACCGAGGCGCTGCGTGCGGGGTTCGTCGGGATGTCTTCGCAGCAACTGCTTTTCGACAAGCTCGACGGCCAGGTGTGCCGGTCGCGCACACTTCCGTCCACCTATGCCAGCGCCCGCGAACTGCGCCGGCTGAAATCGCTGCTGCGCCGGTCCGGCCGGGTGCTGCAGGCCGGACCGGACATCACGAACCCGGTCAACGTGGGCTCGCAGGTCTTCCAGTCCCTCGGCCTGTTCGGCAACCCGCTCAAGACGAGCCTGCTCTCGGCGGCCGACATCAAGTCCAACCCGGTGGCGGTCAAGACGCTCGGACCCCTTGCCCGGCTGGTGAACCGGCTGGGCGGCAATTTCCGTTGGCAACACCTGCCGGTGCCGTTCGAGGTGTATGCCGACGGCATCGACCTGGTCATCTTCGAGGAGTTCGGGTCGGGTGCGGCGGCGCTGCACCTCGCCGACGAGGTGGAGCGCAACGCGCTGCTGCGCGACGAGGCCTACCGCCGCCGGTTCCGCAAGGACTACGACGCGAAGTTCGGCATGCGGGTATGGCACCGCGACTTCTTCGACGCCGAGATCGTCGCCTGCCCCGACGCGTCGGTGGTCGGCAAGTCGTTCGGCGACGTGGGACGTGACCGCGGCGGCCTGCACCCGGTGGACGCGTTTCTCGACCTCGTGCTCGAGCACGGCAAGGCGCTGCGGTGGCGCACCACGATCTCGAATCACCGGCCGGAGATGCTCAAGAAGCTCGCCGCCGACGGCGGTATCCAGATGGGCTTCTCGGACGCGGGCGCGCATCTGCGCAACATGGCGTTCTACAACATGGGACTGCGACTGCTTCGTCACGTCCACGACGCCGAGCGGACCGGACGGCCGTTCATGACCGTCGAGCAGGCGGTGCACCGGCTCACCGGTGAACTCGCCGACTGGTACCGCATCGACGCCGGCCACCTGCGCCTCGGGGACCGTGCCGACGTGGTGATCGTCGATCCCGCGAAGCTCGACGACACGCTGGACCGTTATGCCGAGGAGCCGGTCGCGCAGTACGGCGGGCTGTCGCGGATGGTGAACCGCAACGACGACACCGTCAACGCCCTATTCGTCGGGGGCCGCGCGGTGTTCCTCAACAGTGAAGCCACCGCCCTGGTCGGTACCCGGCGCACGGGGCGGTTCCTGCGCGCAGCGCACAGGGCGCCCGCACCGGCCGCACAGGAAGAGGCGCTGGCGCATGCCGGTTGACCAGGCGGCGCGCACCGCAGAGGTCGAAGCCACCGTGCACGGCATGTGGGCCGCGCTGTCGGATCGCGATTGGGATGCGCTCAAGACCTTCCTCGCCCCCGGGTGTATCTATCTCGACGTGCCGGTCGGCCCGGCCGCGGCCGCCCGCGGCCCCGAGGACATCGTCAAACGGCTGAAGATCGGCATCGAGCCGCTGGCGGCCTACCGGAACTTCCCCGGGCTGATGGTCAGCGACGGCGTCGACGTGATGTACGAGCACAGCGAAGAGTGGCATTGGGCCACAGGAGAATTCGCGCTGTTGAAGTTCGTCAGCGTGCACCGCGTGCAGGACGGTGCGATCACGCTGTGGAAGGACTACTGGGACATGGCCGCGCTGGCCGACCATGCCCCGCCGAGCTGGTTGGCGGACTTCGCCGAGGCGGACATGTCGTGGGTCTTCGACGCGACCGGACTGGTGTGAGGGGCGATCGATGCTGGATCTGAAGATCACCGGCGGCACGGTCGTGGACGGCACGGGCGCCGACCGGTTCCGAGCCGACATCGGCGTCAAGGACGGCGTGATCGTCGAGGTGCGCCGCCGCGACGGTGACCACCCGGGGTTGCAGACCGGAGCAGCACACGAGATCGATGCGACGGGACGTATCGTCGCACCGGGCTTCGTCGACGTGCACACCCACTACGACGGGCAGGTCAGCTGGGACGAGACGCTGGAGCCGTCGAGCCGCCACGGCGTCACCACGGTCGTCAGCGGCAACTGCGGCGTCGGGTTCGCGCCGGTGCGTCCCGGCCGCGAGCAGTGGCTCATCGAACTGATGGAAGGTGTGGAGGACATCCCGGGGTCCGCGCTGGCCGAAGGCATCACCTGGCGGTGGGAGAGCTTTCCCGAATACCTTGACGCGATCGAGAAACGCACTCTGGCAGTCGATTACGGAACCCAGATTGCGCACGGCGCGGTCCGCGGCTACGCGATGGGTGAGCGCGGGGCCAACAACGAGGAAGCCACCGCCGACGACATCGCAGCGATGGCGCGCATCGTGCAGGACGCGATCGAGGCCGGCGCGCTGGGCTTCTCGACCTCGCGCACCGAGGCGCACCGCGCGGTCGACGGCCAGGCCGTGCCGGGTACCTACGCCGCCGAGGCCGAGCTGTTCGGGCTGGGTCGTGCCATGGCCGCCGGTGGCCGGGCGGTCTTCGAGGTGGCACCGCAGGGCACCGCAGGCGAGAGTCCGGCCGACGCGTGCATGCGTGAGATGGAATGGATGGCAAAGCTTTCCGAGGACATCGACCGGCCGGTGTCGTTCACGCTGATCCAGGCCTCCCACGCACCGGATCTGTGGCGTCAGCAGCTCGACCGGGCCGAGAAGGCTCACGAGAACGGCGTCGAACTCTATGCACAGTTCGCGGCGCGGCCGTTCGGCATGCTGCTGGGCTTTCCCGGCTACCACGCCTTCACCCACCGGCCCACGTTCCGTGCGGTGTCGGCAGGGTCGGCCCGCGACGAACTCGCGGCGCGGCTGGCCGACCCGGCGGTCAAGGCGGCAATCCTCGCCGAGGAGGATCTGCCTCCGACGCCCGGTGCCCTGCTCGACGGTCTGTTCGCGCTGGCGCAGTACAGCACCGACTGCATCTACGCCATCGGCGATCCCCCGGACTATGAACCGACGCCGGACAGGACGGTGGCGGCCATCGCGGCGGCCCGTGGCCAGAACCCGCTGGAGACGATGTACGACCTGATGCTCGAGGCCGACGCCGGGGCGATGCTGATGCTGCCGTTCTTCAACTACGCCGAGGGCGACCACAGCGCGATCCATCAGATGATGCAGAGCCCGGCTGCGGTCTCGGGGTTGTCCGACGGCGGCGCCCACTGCGGCCTGATCTGCGACGCCTCCTACCCCACGTTCCTGCTCACCCACTGGGCCCGGGACCGCCACCGCGGCCCCAAGTTCTCGCTCGAATACGTGGTGCGCAAGCAGACCTTGGACACTGCAACGCTGTTCGGGCTGTCCGACCGCGGGGTGATCGCGACCGGTAAGAAGGCCGACCTCAACGTCATCGACATGGACGCACTGCGGCTGGACGTGCCGCGGATGGTCTACGACCTGCCCGCCGGTGGCCGCCGCCTGATCCAGGGCGCCTCGGGGTACGACGCGACCGTGGTCAGCGGCGTGGTGACCCGGCGCCACGGCGTCGACACCGGCGCCCGGCCGGGCAGGCTCATCCGCGGGGTGCGCTGAGTTCTGCGGTCAGCCGGCGAGCAGGCCGTCGATCTGGTTGATCGCCGACGAGGCGCCCTCGATCACACCCATGTCGAGCACCTGCTGCAGCGCTTCGACGGACGCGTAGGTGCTCACGAACGTCGACCGGGTCCCGCCGTCATGGGCAGTGAAGGTGAACACGTTTTTCGACACCGGCAGATCGGGGTTCGGATCGAAGTTCAGATCGGCGAACCCGTCGTCGAACTCGAACCGGTTGGGCGCGTCGACCGCCGTGACGTGCCAGTACCCGGCGTGCTTGTCGCCCTCCGGGCCGGTCATGAAGTAGGTGACGCGACCTCCGGGGCGCAGGTCGTGGTCGACCACCGTCGCGGGGTATTCCGGTGGACCCCAGATCTTTTCGAGCTGACGCGGATCGGCGTAGATCTGCCAGATCCGTTCCACGGGCGCCGCGAAGTCGGCGATGATGGTCAGCGTCGCGGTGTCGAGGTCGTGGTGGACGTCGGTCACGGGCATGGTGGTTCCTCCTGCTTTTCCGGGTCGGCGGCGACGAGTTCGTCGATGCGTGCGACGCGCCCGCGCCAGATCTGTTCCAACTCGACCAGCAGAGACGCCACCGACCGTACGGCGGTGACGTCCCCACTGGCCAACTGTTCACGGCCGTTGCGCCGCTTGGTGATCAGACCGGCCTTACCCAGTACGGCGACGTGCTTCTGCACCGCGGCGAAGCTCATGTCGTAGTTGGACGCCAGCGACGAGACCGAGTGCTCCCCCGCCAGCACCCGGCGCAGAATGTCGCGGCGGGTGCGGTCGGCCAGCGCGTGGAACAGCGCGTCGGTCCGGTCGTCGTCCAGGTCGATCACGCCTACAACATACAACCGAGTGGTTGTATGTTGTCAAGGGTCAGCGCCGGTCCAGGTGGTACACACGCTCGGCGTTGCGGTGCGCGATCAAGTCGACCACCCGGATCGCGTCGCTCTGGCTCCACTCGTCAGCGTCGACGAAAGACTGCAGGACCGCGGCGATTCCGTCGCGCCACAGCAGGGCGCCGAGGAAGTGCAGTTCGGCCGGACCGAACCCGTCCGACGAGTACAGGATCTTGCGGAACGGCGCCAGCTCCAGCAGCCGGGCCACGAACGCCGCCGAGCGGGCGCCGAGATGGTTGATCGACAATCCGCCGTCGAGGTAGACGTTGTTGAACGCCTGCGCCAGGTAACCGGCCTCCCGTTCATACGGGTAGCAGTGCAGCAACATCACCGGCGTGTCCCCGCTGACTCGCAGAAAGTCCAGCAGGTGAACGGGGTTGGCGGCGTGCAGATCACAGTCGCGGTCGCCGAGCCCGACGTGGAACTGCAGCGGCTTGCCCAGTCGCAGCGCCCGGTGCAGTCCGAAGCGCAACAGCACCCGATCCGTCAGCCGGGTCCCGCCCGCGTCGCGCCAGCGGGCGGCCGCGTCGGCCACCTCCGCCGGGGACGGGTCGGACAGCTCGCCCAGGAAGCCGCCGCGGTAGGCCAGGATCGACTTGGTGCCCACCGCGGTTGCGGTCTGCTGCCAGAGGAGCTCGTCGAACGCGGCGGCGTAATCCCCCGGCGCTGCGGCGGCCTGCTCGGCGACCGTCTCCAACCGCACGATCTCGTGCACCCGCCCGGCGCCGAGGGCGCCCAGCTCTGACAGATCGGCCACCCCGCCGGCGAACCCGGTGTCCACCAGCCAATCCGACACCCCAGCCGCACGTAGGAACCGTTGCGCCAGAACATCTTCAGGCAATGCGCAGCGTGCCGCCCAGTACACGTCGGCATCGGCGTGCCGGTCGAGCCCGAGCAACGGCGCGCAGTGCGCGCGCACCGCGAAGCCAAGCTGGGTGTCGAACGCGGAGTCGAACGCCGCCACCGGCTCGGTGTTCGCCTCGTTGAGGGCGTTCTCGAACCACGACCGGTCGCCGGATCGGAGCCGGCAGCCGTGCACATGGTGGTCGACGAGCCGGACGGTCGCGGCGTGCTCAACCAGTGCCGTCACCTACACGCTCCAGGCGAGCCGGAACTTGTCGGCGAGCTCGTCGGCGCTGCGCTGCCCGTAGTTGCGCTGTTCGTAGCGCCGCACCGCGACGACGGCATCGACCACCGCGTCGCCCAGGATGGCGCGCATCCGCGCCGAACCGTCGAGCGCGTCGAGGATCTCGGGCTGGTCGGTGGGCAGCAGGGCCACACCCGCGTCATCGGCCAGGCTGGACGGGTCGACGGTCACCTCCCCGGGCAGGGTGAGGCCGCGCTCGATGCCGTCGAGTGCCAGCCCCAGGATCGCCGCCGAAGCCAGGTACGGGTTCGCCGACGGATCGATGATCTTGACCTCGACGTTGGCGCCGTACGGGTTGGCCTCCCCGCCGGTCAGGAACCGCACCGCGGCCTCCCGGTTCTCGGTTCCCCAGCACGCGTAGGCGCCCGCCCAGTGTCCCGGCTGCATCCGCATTCCGGACAACACCGAGCCGCCCAGCACACCCTGGGCGTCCGTAAGCCCGGCGAGCACACCGGCCACGGCCGAGGCGCCCTCGGCCGTCATGCCGGCGGGTCCGTCGCCACCGGAGAACATCGGCCCATCTTCACGACTCAGCGAAAAGTGCTGGTGCGCACCATTTCCCACGCTACCCGCGAAGGGCACCGGGGACAGGCTCGCGCGCATGCCGTACTTTCTGGCGATCCGGCCCACGATGATGCGCATCAGCGTGACCTGATCGGCGGCGATGACCGGCGGCTGTGGCGCCAGTGAGATCTCGAACTGGTTGACGCCGTACTCCGGATGGAACTGCTCGATGCCGACGCTGGAGGCCGTCGCCGCGGCGGTCACGTCCCGGACGAAACCCTCGAACTCCAGGACCCCCGCCAGGCCGTACTGCGCCCAGAGGTGCCCGGGCAGCGGTGCGCCGTCGGGACCGACGAGGACGAACTCGATCTCATGCCCGACCAGTGCCTCGATCCCGGCCGAGGCAAGGGCCTCCTGCACCCGGTGGAGCGCGCCGCGGGTGCAGTACGGATCGGGCGAGCCGTCCTGACCGAAGAACGAGCCCGGGGCCCAGGCCAATCCGTCCCCGAGGATGCGCAACCCCGCGAGATCGATACGGATCCGCTGATCGCCGACGACGCCGGTGGCGTCGCTGAAGACGATGCCGGTCTGGTCGATGGCGAACACGTGCCACACCGGACTGGCGCCCAGACCGGGGTCGGCGAACGATCCCATGCGCCGCAGGGGCACCGTCTTGGCGTGGATCAGGCCGGCGGGATTGACGACGGTGCCGATCAGGGTGGCGACGCCGTCGGCCTCTAACTGGGCGATGGCCGCAGCGGCCAGGGGTTTGGCTGCCATCTCGCCATTCTGCAGCCGATCCGGGTTCCTTACAGGGTGATCTTGCAGGCCTGACCGATGTCGAGGGTGCGCAGCATCCGGCCCATGCCGACCCACATGGCGCAGGAGATCGCCAGGTCGGTGAGCAACTCGTCGTCGAAGTGGACCGCGGCCCGCTCCCAGAAGTCGTCGTCGTCGCGCAGCCCGGTGTGATCGGTGGCGAAGCGGTGCGCATACTCCATCGCGATGCGCTCCTGATCGCTGTAGCCCGGCCAGGTGCGCCACTGCGTGGCGTAGTCGTAGAACTCCTCGCTGATGCCGTTGGCCTCGCCCTCGGAGTCCCTGGTGTTCTGGCACACCACGCACTCGTTGGCATAGGCGATCACGATCCGCGCGGCCTCCCGCACCCGCATGGGCAACCGGTTCTTGGTGTAGACGGCGTTGGTGAACTGTGCCATCGCGGTGCCCAACTCGGGTGACTTCACCGCGAAGCCGGTCACGTCGTCGTCGGCGAAATCTCCGATTCGGCTCATGGCCCGCATCGTAGCCGGGTCACCTTGCCGCGGTGGCGAGTTGCGTCCGCTCGTCGTCCCAGTCGCGCTGCACCAGCAGACGCTGCGCGATCTTCTCCAGCGCGGCCTCCACCTCGGCGCGGTCCGGACGGCCCTCGAAACTCGGTGAACTTTCCAGCTTCGCCACGATCCGGCTGACCAGCGCCGTGGACGCGGCGTCGACCTGACGGGCGCCCGACTGCGTCAGCCACAGTTGGTCGCCGGTGCGCAGCGCGTGGCCGGACGCGACCAGCCGGTCGAACGTCGGCTCGAGCACCTCCGGCGGTACGCGCAGCCGCTCGGCCATCTCGCTCAGTCGCGCCGAGCCGAACACCTGGCTCTGCCGGTAGATCTGGATCAGCGCCCACAACAGCGCCACGTCGGACTCGCATCCGCGGGTGCCCGCGATGCTGCGCAACCTGATCTCGGGTGACTGGCGCACCATCCGGGCCACGGCGGTCTCCAGCATCTCTTCGGGAGTGCCGCTCGAGGGCATCGCGAAGCCCTCTCCCATGTCCAGTGCCGCGGACGTCTCGAGCTCCTGCAGCGGCACCTGCTTGAGTGTCAGCGCTACGAAGAAACCGATCGCCGCGACGGGCGCAGCGCACAGGAAGACCAGGCCCAACGAGTCCGCGTAGGCGGTCACGATCGGCGCGGCGACGGCGTCCGGAAGGCGGTGCAACACCTGCGGCGACTGCGCTGCTTCGGGCGGTGCTCCGCCCGCGGCCAGAGCCGGGGCGATGCGGGCGTCCAGGAAGTTGGCGAACAGCGAGCCGAAAATGGCGGCGCCGAACGAGCTTCCGATGGTGCGGAAGAACGTCACGCCGGACGTGGCGACACCGAGATCGGAGAATTTCGCGGTGCTCTGCACGATCAGGACCAGCACCTGCATGCACATGCCGATGCCGGTGCCCAGGATGAACAGGTACGCGCTCTGCTGCAGCATCGGCGTCGTCGCGTCCATCCGCGACAGCAGCACGAAGCCCAGCACCATCACCGCGGTGCCGACCACCGGGAAGATCTTGTAGCGGCCGGTGCGGCTGACCAGCACGCCGCTGCCCATCGAGGTCAGCAGCAGGCCGCCGACCATCGGCAGGGTGCGCAGGCCGGATTCGGTCGCCGACACCCCGTCGACGAACTGCATGAACGTCGGCAGGAACGTCAGCGCTCCGAGCATCGCGAAACCCACGATGAACGACAGGATGCAGCACACGGTGAACACCGGGCTGGCGAACAGCCGGATGGGCAGGATCGGCTCGGTGGCGCGCATCTCGACCCGCACGAAGAACGCCAGCGCGACGGCCGAGCCGACGAACAGACCGATGATCGTCGGCGAGGACCAGGCATAGGTGCTGCCGCCCCAGCTGGTGGCCAGTGTGAGGCCGGAGGCGCCCAGCCCGATCAGCACGATGCCGGCGTAGTCGATGACGGGCCTGCCGCGCCTGCCCAGCGCCGGGATCGCCGTCAGCGCCACCAGGAGAACCACGATCCCGATCGGCACGTTGATCCAGAACGCCCAGCGCCAGCTCAAGTGATCGGTGAAATAGCCGCCGAGCAACGGGCCGATGACCGTGGTGACGCCGAAGACGGCGCCGAGCGCGCCCTGGTAGCGACCGCGGTCGCGCAGCGGGATCACCTCGCCGATGAGCGCCGCGGCGGTGACCATCAGCGCGCCGCCGCCGACGCCTTGCAGCGCGCGCGAGGCCACCAGCATCTCCATCGACGAGGAGATGCCGCACAGCACTGAACCGGTCAGGAAGAACAGGATGGCCGCGGCGAAGATCACCTTGCGGCCGAACATGTCACCGAGCTTGCCGACGATCGCGGTGACGATCGTCGAGGCCAGCAGGTAGCTGGTGACCACCCAGGACTGATGTCCCGCACCGCCCAGATCGGCGACCACGGTCGGCAGCGCGGTCGCCACGATCGTTTGATCCAGCGCCGCGAGCAGCATGCCGAGCGCCACCGCGATGAAGATGACGTTGCGGCGCTGTGGGCTGACCGGCGCCGGTTCCGCCGGCTCGGTGGTCTCTGGGTGCGCTGCAGGGGACGCCATGCCTGCCTTTCTGGTCGAGCGAGAACTCCGCATAGGACATCGTTAGATGAGCTATGAAAGTTACGCTTGTCCGGCAGGTGTCATTCCCGCGGGTGTGGGAGCCGAACCGTCAGGACGGCGGGCGAGACACGCACTGCGCCAGATACAGCTCCTCGCCGAGCTTGTTCATCAGCTCCAGCTGGGTCTCGAGGTAGTCGACGTGCTGTTCCTCGTCGGCGAGGATCTTCTCGAACAGATTCGCCGAGGTCGAGTCGCCCTTCTCCCGGCACATGATGATGCCCGGCTTGAGTCGGGCCACCACCTCGTACTCGATCGCCAGGTCGGCCTCGAACTGCTCCCGCACCGTCTGTCCGACCCGCAGGGAGAACAGGCGCTGATAATTCGGCAACCCGTCCAGGAGCAGGATGCGGTCGGTGATCTCCTCGGCGTGAACCATTTCTTCGAATGATTCTTTCCGAGTGTGTTCGGCCAATTCGGTGAAGCCCCAATTGTCCTGCATCTTGGAATGCAGAAAATACTGGTTGATCGCCGTCAATTCGCTCGTCAATTGTTCGTTGAGCAATTTGAGCACTTCGGGATCGCCTTGCATGACTTGCTCCTAAAGGCCTAGCGGGCTGAGGCGTGCGATATCTGCACGGGCTGTTGTGCGAGCACCTCCAACTTAGTCCACTTCACGCTTCGAGTGAGCGCGAACCTCGGTGTGGGAGACGTGTTGTCGGCGTGCCGGCGCGGGAGCGGGCCTCGGATCGAGGCCGAGATCTGGACTGCCTAGGCTAAGTAAGGTTAGACTGCGCTAAGTGTCTGCGGCCGTTCCGAGGTAAGGGTAACCACATGGGTGAGTACGATCTGCACTCATTCATCCTTGCCTGTGATTTTCGTGTAGACGACCTCGACCGTATGTGGAAATGGCTGAAAAGGCACCGCGACGGACTTTCCTCGATCGGCGCCCATCACGTGGTGGTCTATGAATCGATTTGGGAACCGCGGCGCGTGCTCGTCACGATCGGAATTCGAAACGCTCATTCGATCCGCGATGTGCTGCGCTCCACCGCGATATTCGAATGGTTCGACATCTCCGGCGCCGACGACATCCCGCCGATCTTCGGGGGTGAGGTCGTCGAGAAGATCGATATGGACGGAACCGAATCCGAGGGCCGGATCGGACGGGTGGTCGTCGGCGTGATGTCCTCCGTCGAGGATGTCTCGCAGCTCATGATCAAGGTGCACGACGGCCTCGAGCGCTTCAAGAGCGGCGGCGTGCGCAAGATCTGGGTGTACCGCGCGCTCGACGACGGTCACGAGGTGCTGATCCTGCAGGAGATCGCCGACGAGGCCAGTGCCAGGCAGTGGATCGAGCATCCCGACGCCGCCGCCGAATGGATGACCAGTGCAGGCATGGGGCCCTATCCGACCCGCTTCGTGGGCCGGTTCGCCCACCTGATGAGCGTCGGCGAATCGGGTTAGCCGTCATGTTCGTCTGCCTCTGCACCGGAGCCACGAGTCACGTGGTCGGCGAGGTCGTGGCCAACGGCGCCCGGACATCCAAGGAGATCGCCGAGGCGTGCGGCGCGGGAGGCGACTGCGGGCGCTGCAGGCGCACGCTGCGGGCCATCATCGAGGCGCACTTCGCCGGGAAGCCGGAGCGGGTCGCGCAGTAGCTTTCAGCTGTTGCGCCGGCCGGTGAAGTCCGCGAGCGCCGCGGCGTTGGCGGCTCCCCCGAGCAGCTCCTGGAAGTGCGCGTTCTCCCGCTGCGTGGCGGCCGCGATCTCGGCGCGCAGCGGTGCGACGATCGTCTTCTTGACGGCGACCAGACTCGGAATCGACCGGGACGCAAGGATTTCCGCGTGCCTGCGAGCGTCAGCCAGCAGCTCCTCGGGTTCGCAGACCTTCCACGCGATCCCCATCTGCTTCGCCTCGGCGGCGTCCACCCACTCCGAGGACAGCAGCAGCCACGCGGCGTTCTGCCGGCCGATCAGCTGCGGCAGGAGATAGGACGACGCGGCCTCCGGTGCGACGCCGAGGCTGGTGAACGGGCACTTCAACCGCGCGGTCGTCGACATGAACACCAAGTCGGCGTAGCCGAGGATCGTGGCACCGATGCCCAGCCCGACGCCGTTGACCGCGCAGATCAGCGGTTTGGACAGTTCGGTCAGCGCGTCGATCATCGTGGTGAAGTGGCTGCCCTCGTTGGTCAACGACCCGTCGGCGATACCCGCCTGCATCTCTTTGAGGTCGTTGCCCGCGCTGAACGCCCGCCCCGCGCCGGTGAGCAGCACGACCGCAACGTCGGGGTCGGCGTCGGCGTCCCGCAGCGCGGTCGCGGTGGCGAGATAGAGTTCCTGATTGAACGCGTTGAGCGCCTCAGGACGGTTCAGGACCAGGGTCCGAACCCGGTTCTCGTCGCTGATCTGCAGTGTCACGGCCGCAGCCTATCCGCCGCGGTGAACGGGTCGCGGAGCACGTAGCGACTCGTCGGCACCGTGTCGACGTTCCGGTTGGCTCCGAACGCCGTGGTGCTGGCCACCATCCGGCGCATGCGGTCGTCGAGGTCGGCGTCGTCGGCCGCGCCGAAGAACGCATGCAGATCCGCGGTCGCCTCGATCGGGAACAGCTCCTCCACGATCGCCGAAATCGCCGGCGCCCCGTCGGTGAGGGGCCGCACCACCGAGTTCTGGGTGTAGCCGAACGTCGACTGGGTGTCGATGGCGACCTGGGTGTGATCGCGATGCCACCGGTGCAGCCACGTCGCCTCGTCCATCTCGGCGGGCCGGCGCAGCAGCGCGATGTTGGCCAGGCCCGGGGTGCGCTCGCCCGGCTCGGTGGCAGGAGCGGCCAGCGGCACCGACTCGGTCACCAGGTATGCGGCGAGCAGATCGCAGTGCTGACTCAACAGCGTTGTCGCGGTGCGGATCTGATCGCCGTAATACTGCTGCGTCCACAGCGTGACGAACGCCAGCGCCGGCGGATCCAGCGTGGTCAGCGTCATCAGCGAATCCCGTACCGATGCGTCCCGGACGTGGACCGTCAGCCCCGGCACCCCCGTCCCGAGCAGGGTCTCGGCGACGTCCGTGCGGAGCCTGGTGCACCAGTCGTCGTCGCCGGACGCGCCACGCAGGGCGAACATGACTTTCTCCACCCGGCGAACATAGCCGGGTCAGAATGGATCCGTGATCAGAGGGCTGGTGCTGCGGTGGGCGATGCCGGACCTCGCAGCGGTGCTGCGCAGCCTGCTGTGTGTCGCGGTGGTGGCGGTGGCGGCCGTGCAGTGGGGACCGCCGGGGGCGGTGACCCCTGTCGTGGGCGCCGCCGCGGTCACCTGCGCGACCGCGCTGCAGGACCGTCCCCGTGGACGGGTCACGGTGCTGCTGCTGGTCTCTGCGGTGACGGGGACGGCGGTGGCCCTGGGCACTCTGACAGCCGGGTTCTCGCCCGTCTTCATCGCGGTGGCGGCCCTGTGGTGCTTCTTCGCGTCGATGCTGTGGACCCTGGGCGCCAACGCAGGACTGATCGGCGCAGCGTCGGTGGCGCTGGTGGTGGCGGCCCCGCCGGTCGCCGCGGGGCCGGGTTCGGCGCTCGTCACGACGCTGCTGGCCGTCGCCGGAGGACTGCTCCAGGTGTGGGTGATCGCGCTGTGGCCGCCGGTGCGCTGGCGCAGGCAGCGCGACGTACTGGTCGGCGCCTATCGTGCGCTGGCCGCCGACGCCCGCACGATCAGCGGCGGCGCGCAGGGGCCGGTGGTGGACACCGCACCGCTGACACTGTTGCGCGACGTGTTCACCGCCGTCGGTCATCAGCGCCGCCCCGTGTCCTACCGCGGGTGGTACGCCCTGCCCGAACGCATCGCCGCGGTGTTGACCGACACGGCGAACATGCCGGACCGGTCCGAGGCACTGAACCTCGCGCTCGCCGAGGCGGCGGACACGCTGGCCGCCGTGGCCGACACCGACAGATTGGGTCGGGTACGTGCCGATGTGGCCATCGGTCGGTTCGACACCGTCGCGTC
Source organism: Mycobacterium sp. SMC-8 (assembly GCF_025263565.1). Lineage (NCBI taxonomy): Bacteria > Bacillati > Actinomycetota > Actinomycetes > Mycobacteriales > Mycobacteriaceae > Mycobacterium > Mycobacterium sp. SMC-8. The sequence continues at coordinate 4,844,118 of NZ_CP079865.1, read as the reverse complement.
CGCGGTCGGCGGCACCGAACGGGCAGTCGGGCACCGGTTGTCGGTGCTGTTGCACGAGGCGGTGGCGATGCGACTCGGCGATTTCGTGCCGTCCGCGCCGGACGCGGTGCGGCTGCGTCGTCCCGAGTTGCGCACCTCTGTGCGTTCTGCCGTAGCCGCGGTGCGCGATCACTTCGACCGCCAGTCACAGGTGTTGCGGCACGCGGTGCGGTTGTCCGCTGCGGTCGCCGTCGGCTGCGCGATCGACCGGTACGCCGAGGGTGCCTACGGCGTGTGGATTCCGCTGACCGTGCTGCTGGTGCTCCGGCCCGAGACCGCGCACACCTACACACGGGCCGTGGGCCGGCTGGCGGGCGCGGTCGTGGGGATCCTCGCCGCGTCGACGGTGCTGCTGATCCTCGACCCCGGGGTCGCGATGGGGACCGCGCTGGCCGTGGTGGCGATCGGGGTGGGTTGCGTGCTGTCGGGTTCGGGCTATATCGCGCTGGCCGCCGCGGTGGCCGCGGCAGCGATGTTCCTCGTCGATGCCGGCCGGCCCGACGTGCCTCCGGCGCTGGGCGACCCGCTGCTGGCCACTCTCTTCGGCGGGGCGCTGGCACTGGTCGCCCACGTGGTGGTGCCCGATGATGCCATGACGCGGCTCTCACAGCGTGCCGGGGAATTGCTGAAAACCGAGATCGATTACGCCGCAACGGTGATCAAGGGCTATGTACACGACGACGGTAATCCACGAGAAGCGATGACAGCCGCCTGGCAGCGAGCGTTTCGCGCGCGCGCGTCATTCGAGGCGACCTCCGGGGCGATGCGGATGGAGTCCCGCGAACTGCGGCACTGGCTGCGCGCCTACCGCACCGCGTTGAACACCGTGACCAGTTCCTGCGCAACCTTGGAAGAACAGCTGCCCGGGCACCCGATCACCGACGACCGCGACTTCGTGATCGCCGTCGACGAATACGTCGAGGCGCTGCGTGGGGACCCGCCGACGGCTGCGTCGCCGTGGACGGTCGACGGGGCGGAGCTGGCGGTCGCCGAACAGCGGCTGCGCGACGCCGTGCCGCGTCAGGGCGCCGGCGAGGGTCCGGCACGCATGCTGGTCGCCGAGATCGGCGCCATCACCCGCAGCGTGTCGTCGATCAGCGTCAGCCCCGTGCCCATTTCGGTTCGATGAACACGGCCTCGGCCTCGACCGTGACACCCGTGCCGTCGGCGATGTGGCCTACCGCGTAGGTCTTGAACCCGTCGGTGTGGGTGATCCGGGCTTCGCAGCGCAGCCGTCCGAGCGGCGTCAACCGCCGGTAGCGTACCGAAATGGTGCCGGTGAGCCGGTGCACGCCGGGCGCACTGGCCGCGTCTCCGAGCACGTGGTCGAGGATCATCGCCGACACTCCGCCGTGCACGTGCCCGGGTGTGCCTTCGAAGGCGGCGCCGAGGTAGAAGTCGCTGCGCACCGAACCGTCGGGATCCTTGCGGATCACCACCGGCGGGGCGCTCGGGTTGCGCACGCCGATCACCGCGTTGCCCCACGGCATCATGGTGCCGTCGGCGGCGTACTGCACCCCGAACGCGCCGTCGAGCTGTGCCGCACGTAACCGCGCGGTGGCCGAGTCGATTTCGGCTTTCGCTGCGACGACGGCGTCGGCATCGGCCTCGGTGCGGATGGTCGCGTCGATCAGGGCGCGCACCGATTCGGTCATGGGTTCGTACACGGCCCGCAGCCGCGCGACGTCGGTGGCGCTCATACCGTCGACTTGGGTGTACTCCAGCACCCCTCGACTAGAACATGTGTCAAGAAACGGGTCACGCCGGGGGTGGTCCGGTGAGCAGGTCTCCGATCACCGGGCACGTCGAGTGACGTCGCTTCCTTGGGATCCCGGCGGTGAACGCAATCTCGGATGTCCCCGACCCACGCATCGGCGCCTCAGATTTTTCTTTGGTCACTACGGCATCTTTGGTCACTTTTACGAAATCGCTTGTCAGACCTTCGAACTAGTGTGGCGCTCCTAGTGTTCTAGTGGGCGCTTTTGTGCTGCTCAGCGGCGATTTTGGTTGGTGTGTAAGAGGTTCGGCGAGTCGGCTGTGAAACGGGCGACGCGCACGCGGTCGGGCCTTTAGGTTTTCGGGGTTACCACACCAACCGCAACCTTTAGGACGACTCGCGTGCGCGTCAGTACTGCATTTAACCGTCTCTTGGCCATTCCCGGAGCCACCGTCACCGAAGTCAGCATCGGCGACCGAGATGTCGAAGTGGTGCTGCGGCCCACCGCACGCCTGCTGAGCTGCCCGTGCGGCAAACGCCTCCGGTCGGTCTACGACCGGCGCCGCCGACGCTGGCGCCACCTCGATCTGGCCCATCGTCGGCTATGGCTGGTCTACGAGATCCGCCGCCTGGACTGCCCCGAGTGCGGCGTGATCACCGAGGAGCTGCCGTGGGCGCGGCCCGGTGCCCGCCACACCCGCGACTTCGAAGACACGGTGCTGTGGCTGGCCCAACGCACCGACCGCACATCGGTGGCCACGCTGATGCGCTGCGCCTGGGAAACCGTCACCGCCATCATCAACCGCGGCGTCGCCGAACTCCTCGATCAACGCCGACTCGACACCCTCTACCGCATCGGTGTCGACGAAGTCTGCTACCGCCACCCGCACCGCTACCTGACCATCATCGGCGATCACGACACCGGCACCGTCATCGACATCCAGCCCGGACGAAGCAAGGAATCACTAGCCAATTTCTATACCAGCCAACCAGATTCAATTCTCGATCGCATCGAGGCAGTAAGCATGGACTTCTCCAGCGTTTACACCAGCACCACCGCCGAGCATCTGCCAGACGCTGTCATCTGCTACGACGGCTTCCACCTGATGCAGTGGGTCAACCGAGCTCTCGATCGCGTCTATGACGGCGCGGCCACCGGCCCCGGCCGCGCCATGATGAGCACCGCGGACTGGAAAGCCGGCCGTTGGGCGCTGCGCACTGGTGAGGACAAACTCAGCGAGTCCAAACGCGACCTGGTCAACCACATCGCCAAGACCAACCGCCATATCGGACGGGCCTGGGCACTGAAAGAACAGGTCCGAGATCTCTACCGCTACGACCATCCACCCGGTCAAGCCCGGCAACTTCTTAAAGCCTGGATCACCGCGGCCAAACGATCCCGCATTCCTGTCTTCATCTCGCTCGGCAAACGCTTTCAGGCCTACTTCGAGCCGATCCTCGCCGCCATCGAACTCGGCATATCCAACGCCCTACTCGAAGGAATCAACGCCACGACCAGGCTGATCAACGCCCGCGGATACGGCCACCACTCCGCCCAAACACTGGCCTCAATGATCTACCTCTGCCGCGGCGGACTCCACCCCCAGCTACCCACGAGAACCTGAGGAGCCGCACTAGTGTTCGATGTATGGAGTTGGTGTCGGAGGCGGTGGGGGCGATCGCTGAGCAGATCGCTGTGCTGTCCAAGGCGGCCGAGGAGCTCTCGCACCGTGAGTTGATCGGGCTGCTGGTCGAGCTGACCACGGTGCTGCGCAGCGTGCCGGCCCTGGAGCACAAGGTGTTGGCCCGCTTGATCGAGGAGACCCAACCCCACCGACTCGGTGAAGGATCGTGGAAGGGCGTGCTGGCTACCGCGCTGCGGGTCAGTGGCGCCGAAGCCGGGCGGCGGTTGCGACGGGCCGAAATGCTGGGGCCCCGGCGGGCGATGACGGGGCAACCGTTGGCGCCGCGGTGGGAAGCCACCGCCGCCGCCCAGGCCCTTGGCCTGTTGGACGAAGAGCACATCACCGTGATCGCCAAGTTCCACAAGAAGCTGCCCGCCTGGGTGGATGCGGACACCCGCGCGCACGCCGACGCGCAGTTGGCGCGCAAAGGCTCGGGGATGGGCCCGGAAGAGCTGGATGAGGCCGCGGGGCGGTTGTTGATGATGATCGATCAGGACGGCCCCGAACCCCCCGACACCGACCTGGCCCGGAAACGCTGGCTGAAGATCGGCAAGCAGCAACGCGACGGGTTCAGCACGATCTCGGGCTACCTCGACGCCGAAACCCGCGCCTACCTGGAGGCGACCCTGGCCAAAGAAGCCGCCCCCGGAGCCAACATGCCCGACCAGGACAAGGAGCCAGGCGAGGATGGGGCACCGGAGACCGCGTGCCGGGATACCCGCACCGAAGGGCAGCGCAATCACGATGGCCTCAAAGCCCTGGTGCGCCGCAACCTCGAATCCGGGGCACTAGGCAGCCAGAACGGGTTACCGGTCACCGTGATCGTCTCCACCACCCTGCAGGAGCTGGAAAAACGTGCCGGGGTGGCGGTCACCGGCGGCGGTTCACTGCTACCGATGCCCGACCTGATCCGCATGGCCGCCCAGGCCCATCACTATCTGTATGTCTTCGACGAGCACACCGGTCAAAGCCTGTACCTGGGCCGGGCCCGACGGCTGGCCAACGCCGCGCAACGCATCGTGCTGCACGCTCGTGACCGCAGCTGCACCCGCCCGGGCTGCACCGTGCCCGGTTACTGGTGCCAGGTCCACCACGCGGTCGCCGACTGGAAGAACGACGGCCAGACCGACATCGACGACCTCACCCTGGCCTGCGGACCGCACAACCGGATGATCGAAACCACCGGCTGGACCACAAGCAAAAACGCCAAAAACCAGACCGAATGGATTCCACCACCAGAGCTCGATACCGGCCAGCACCGCACGCAGCTGATCAACGGCTACCACCACCCCGAACGCCACCTACTCCCAGAAGATGACCAAGGACCCTGAGGCGCTGGCCGGTGAAATGCATTGACAGCCAAGTGAACTGCGGTCCAGCGACCAGGATCACACCGGCCGCGGAGCGGTGGCATAGATTACCTAAGTTGTCGTAGACAACTGTAAACGAAGTCTTTAGTCTCGTGGAATGACCGAACGCGGCCGAAGTGCCGACCCACGCGCCGAACGGGTCCACACCCGACTGCGTGAGGCCGCGTTCGCGCTAGCGCACGAGTATCCCGTCGAGGCGATCACCGTCGGCGATCTCGTTGCCCGGGCCGGGGTCAGCCGTCAGGTGTTTTATCGGCACTTCCGTGACCGCGACGACGCGGTGGCGCAAGCTTTCTCGCATGCGTTCGGCACGATCGCCCAAGTCGAGCACGACGACGCCCGCGCACGGATCCAGGACCTCTTCGGCTTCGCGGCCCGGCATGAACGGTTGTGCCGCCACGTCGCCTCCAGCACCGTGCACCAGCACGTGCTGGCCGCCTACCGCGACGCGCTCTTGACGCCTTGCCGCCAGATCTCCGAACAGGGCATGACAGTCCTGGACATCGTGTCTGACGTGCCTGCCGAGTCGGTCACCCGGTTCCTGGTGGGCGGGCTCATGGAGGTGCTGCGGTCCTGGATGGAAGACGACCACGTCACCGATCTCCGAGCCCGGGTCAGCGCGGCTCTCGACACCGTCGACGCGCTGCTGGGCATCTCCTCACCGACGAAAGGCTCCACCCATGGGTAGACATCACGTCCCCGAAATCCCGCCGGTGCGTGATCGTTCCGCATTGCGCATCACCGTGCTGGCTCTGACCGCCTTGACGGTTTTCGTGCTCGCCATGGTGGCCAGTTATGCCGGGGCATTCGCGAAACCGACGTTGCATCACATGACCGTCGCCGTGTCGGCGCCCCAGCCGATCGTCGACGGACTGCGTGCCCAAGATGCGCTGTCGGTCAACGAAGTCGGCGACGCCGCCGCAGCCAGAGCCCAGGTGTACGAGCGCGTTGCCGACACCGCGTTTTCGGTGACCTCCGATCACCAGCTGACCGTCTACGTCGCCGGCGGCGGTGGCCGCAGTACCGCGGCCGCCGCCGAGAGCGTCGGCCGCGCCGCCGCCGAACGCGCCGGCCTCACCACCGTCGTCGAGGATGTCGCCCCGACCACCGCCGCCGACCCGTCGGGCACCGTCGAGTTCTACGCGGTGATCTTCCTGTCGATCGGCGCATCGCTGGGTGCGGCGCTGCTCGGCCGGCTGATGGGCAGCGTCCGCACACCGGCCACCTTCGCGTTGCGCACAGCGTCGCTGGCCGTGTTCTCGACGGTGCTCGCCGGTGTCGTCACCGCCTACGTCGGGCCGGTGCTCGGTGCCCTCACCGGGCACACCTGGCAGGTATTCGGCGGGCTGTGGCTCTATGCGATGGCAGTCGGTGGTGCGATCACCGGCGTCGCGGCCGCCTTCGGGTCCGCCGCTTCGATCGCGCTGGGAGTCTTCCTGGTGGTCGTCGGCAACGCGGCCGCCGCCGGTCCGGTCGGCCGGCCGCTGCTGTCGAGTTTCTACGCCACGTTGACCGCCGTGGTGCCGCAGGGCTCCGGTGTCTCGCTGCTGCGCAGCATCTCCTATTTCGGCGGCAACGGCGCGGCCACTCCCCTGGTCACGCTGGGGATCTGGGCCGGCGCCGGCTGTTTTCTCGCAGTTGCCGCCATCGCCGCGCGGCTGAATTATCGTGCCTGGTATGAGCGCCGAGCCGGGCACCGCCGAGCCGTATTACGACCTCGGCTCCTTCCATCGGCCGACTGACACCCCATCGCCCGCCGCCCAGGTCTGGTTCGACCGCGGCATGGTCTGGTCCTATGCGTTCAACCATGAAGAGGCGATCCGCTGCTTCGAGCGCGCCCTCGAGCTCGACCCCGACTTTGCGCTCGCACACTGGGGCATCGCCTACGCCGTCGGCCCGAACTACAACAAGGGCTGGGAAGCCTTCGACCCGGTGGATCTCGCGGCGTCGCTGCAGCGGGCGCGGACCGAACTCGGCTTGGCCGCACACGGCCGGGCGACCGCCGTCGAACGCCGCTTGATCGCCGCGCTGACCGCCCGCTTCCCCACCGAGGACCCCGCTGACGCCGAGGCGCTGCAGGCCGGGCACAGCGCCTACGCCGACGCGATGTCGGCTCTCGCCCAGGACTATCCGGACGACATCGACGTGGCCACGCTGGCGGCCGACGCGTTGGTCAACGTGACCGCGTGGGCGTTGTGGGACAGCCGGACCGGTCAACCGGCACCCGGGTCGCGGGTGGTGGAGGCCAAACGCATCCTCGACGACGCGCTGGCCACCCCGGCCGGGCGTGACCATCCCGGCGTTCTGCACCTCTATCTGCACACCATGGAGATGTCGGCGACTCCCCAGGACGCGTTGCCCGCAGCGGACCTGCTGCGTGGACTGGTGCCCGACGCCGGCCACCTGCGGCACATGCCAAGTCACATCGACGTGCTGTGCGGCAACTACCACGACTCGGTGACGGCGAATGTGGCTGCGACGACGGTCGATCAGCGCTTCGTCGAACACCGGGGCCCGTTGAACTTCTACTCGCTGTACCGGGCGCACAACCTGCACTTCATCGTGTATTCCGCGATGTTCGAAGGCAATTCGACGGTGGCGCTGCAGGCCGCCGACGAGCTCGCCGGCCAGCTGACCCCCCAATTGCTGGCCATCGACTCGCCGCCGATGGCGGACTGGCTGGAAGCGTTCGTACCGTTGCGGGTGCACGTGCTGGTGCGGTTCGGCCGCTGGAGCGAGCTGATCGCCACGCCGCTGCCCGACGACCCCGCGCTGTACTGCACCACCACGGCCACCATCCACTACGGGCGCGGGGTGGCGCACGCCGCGAGCGGCCACCCGGACCGGGCCGCCGCCGAACGGGAGTTGTTCGCCGCTGCCTACGACCGCATCCCGGAGACCAGATATCTGTTCAACAACACCAGCCGCGATATCCTGGCCGTCGCAGCGGCGATGCTGAACGGCGAGATCGATTACCGCGCAGGACGATTCGATGACGCCTTTGCGCATCTGCGACGCGCGGTCGACCTCGACGACAACCTGCCCTACGACGAACCGTGGGGCTGGATGCAGCCGACCCGGCACGCCCTGGGCGCCCTGCTCCTCGAGCGGGGCCGGGTCGAGGAAGCCGCCCAGGTGTACGCCGCCGACCTCGGGCTGGACCCCACGCTGAGCCGCCCCTGCCAGCACCCCGGCAACGTGTGGAGCCTGCACGGATACCACGAATGCCTGACCCGGCTCGGCCGCGGAGCCGAAGCGGCCATCATCGGCAAACAGCTCGAGCTGGCCTCCGCCCGCGCCGACGTGCCGATCGAAGCGTCCTGCGCCTGCCGGCTGCAGGCGCACTGCTGCGACTGACTCAGGCGAACGCGACACGTCCGGGCCGCAAGTGCACCAGTCCGACCGTAGACTCCGGCTGTGGCGGTCACCGACGACGACCTGGCATTCCTGCGCCGATGTGTCGAACTCGCCCGCGAGGCGCTCGACGACGGGGACGAACCTTTCGGTTCCCTGCTTGTCGATCCTCAGGGTTCGGTCCGGTTCGAAGACCACAACCGGGTCAAGGACGGCGACGCCACCCGTCATCCCGAGTTCGCGATCGCCCGCTGGGCGGTGGCGCACCTCACCCCCGAGGAGCGGGCCCGCTGCACCGTGTACACCTCAGGCGAGCACTGCCCGATGTGTGCCGCGGCGCATGCCTGGGTAGGCCTCGGGCGCATCGTCTACGCCGCGTCGGGGGCGCAACTGTCCCGATGGCTGCAGGAATGGGCCGCGCCAGCGCCACCGGTCGCGGCGCTGCCGATCACGGCCGTGGCGCCGGGGGTGGACGTGCACGGACCGGCCGAGGAGTTGACCGAGGAGATGAAGGCGTTGTACCAGAGGGCGTTTCGACCGTGACCGACCATCGCTCACGCGAGGAGCCGAAGTGACCGATCCCGGCTGGGTGGAACACGTCATCTGGTGGCAGATCTATCCGCTGGGGTTCGTCGGCGCCTACCCGGCCGACCCTGCCCCGGGACCGGACGGGCACCGGTTGCGCCGGGTCGTCGACTGGCTCGACTACGCGGTCGAGCTCGGCGCGTCCGGGGTGGCGTTGGGCCCGGTGTTCGCGTCGCGCACCCATGGTTATGACACCACCGACCACTACCGCATCGACCCGAGGCTCGGTGACGACGAGGACTTCGACCACCTGGTGGCCGAGGCCGGCAAGCGCGGACTGCGGATTCTGCTCGACGGGGTCTTCAACCACGTGGGCACCGAGTTCCCGCGCTACCGCGAGGCCCTGGCCGGCGGTGACCGGTCGTGGTTCCGCGCTCGGGGCGACGGGTTCGCCACGTTCGAGGGGCACGACGGGCTGATCGCACTGAACCACGGCAACGCCGAGGTCATCGACTACACCGTCGAGGTGATGGAGCAATGGCTGGACCGCGGCGCGCACGGATGGCGGCTCGACGCCGCGTACGCCACCCCGGACCGGTTCTGGTCGCAGGTGCTGCCGCGGGTGCGGCAGCGGCACCCCGACGCGTGGATCGTCGGCGAGGTCATCCACGGCGACTACCAGGCGCGGGTGCGTGACTCAGGGTTCGATTCGGTTACCCAGTACGAGCTGTGGAAGGCCATCTGGAGCAGCCTCAACGACGGCAACTTCCACGAGCTGGACTGGGCACTGACCCGGCACAACGAGTTCCTCGACAGCTTCGTGCCGATGACGTTCATCGGCAACCACGACGTCACCCGCATCGCCAGCCGGCTCACCGACCCCCGGCATGTCGAGCAGGCGCTGGTGCTCCTGCTGACCACCGGCGGCACCCCCAGCGTCTATGCCGGCGACGAGGTCGCCTACCGCGGGGACAAGGAGGAGAGATTCGGCGGCGACGACGCCGTCCGGCCCGAATTCGGTTCGCCGTTCGACGGAGTCGGCGAGCACGGGCACCAGATGTTCCGTTCACATCAGCACCTGATCGGGTTGCGACGCCGGCACGCGTGGCTGCATACCGCCAGGACCACGGCGCTGCGCGTCACCAACACCGGATACGTCTACACCTCCCGTCACGGCGGTGGCGAGCTCGTCGTCGCGCTCAATGTCGCCGACGATCCGCTGCCGGTGCCGCTCGCGGACTTCGGGATCGGTCGTGCCGAGGTGGTCGCAGGGTCCGGCGCACCGCCGGCCGAGATCGTCACCGACACCGCGGTGCCGCCGCACGGCTGGCTGATTCTGGCGCCACGGTAAAGGTCAGCCGAGCAGCTCCAGCGTCGCGGGATCCTCGTGGCCGTCGTAGAACGCGTCGAGCACGGTGCGGAACACCCCGTCCCCACCGGCCCGGGCGAACAGCGTCATCGACGACCGCACCTTGAGATCGTCGGGATGTCCGAGAATGGTTGTCGCCGAATGCCCTTGGTGAGTCATCAGTAGCGTCGCGCACTCGCGCAGGCGCGGACCGAGCACCGGATGGCTCAGGTAAGCCCCGGCCTCCTCCAGCGAGGAGATACCGTATCGCTGCGCGGTGGCGCTGCGGCCGAGGCCGCGCAGCTGCGGGAAGATGAACCAGATCCAGTGCGAGCGCTTGCTTCCGGCGCGGAGTTCGGCCAGCACCGCGGGGTAGACCCGCTGCTGTGCGGTCACGAAACGTTCCAGATCGAACGGGTCATCGGAATCGGCCATCGTCTTCTCAGGCTGGCACGCCGGGGTCCGCTCATCAACCTGCGGTGAGTCCGGCCCGAGTCGCAATCGTTGCCCAACCGCGATATGGGTTCGCCGTGTCGGGGCGGTATGGGCTCAGTTCCAACGTGTTTCATTACGACTGCAAAGCGACGGCAATTTTGCGAGCTGTACGAGACTTGATGAGAAAGGTGGGTTGGTTGCCGTTATGAAGTTCACAGAGAAGTGGCGGGGTACCGCAAAAGCGGCGATGCGCAGGGTGGCGGTCGCCGCCTTGGCCGCCGTTGCGATGCCCGGGCTGATCGGCTTCGCCGGGGGTTCGGCAACGGCAGGAGCATTCTCCCGTCCTGGTCTTCCCGTCGAATATCTCGACGTGTTCTCCCCGTCGATGAACCGCAACATCCGCGTCCAGTTCCAGGGCGGTGGGCCGCACGCGGTCTACCTGCTCGACGGCCTGCGCGCCCAGGACGACTACAACGGCTGGGACATCAACACTCCCGCGTTCGAGTGGTTCTACCAGTCCGGCCTGTCGACCGTCATGCCCGTCGGTGGCCAGTCCAGCTTCTACAGCGACTGGTACCAGCCGTCGCGGGGCAACGGGCAGAACTACACCTACAAGTGGGAGACGTTCCTGACCCAGGAACTGCCCGCGTGGCTGGAGGCCAACCGCGGGGTCTCGCGCACCGGCAACGCCGTCGTCGGCCTGTCGATGGCGGGCAGCGCGGCGCTGACCTACGCGATCTACCACCCGCAGCAGTTCGTCTACGCCGGTTCCCTGTCGGGCTTCCTGAACCCGTCCGAGGGCTGGTGGCCGATGCTGATCGGGCTGGCGATGAACGACGCGGGCGGCTTCAACGCCGAGAGCATGTGGGGCCCGTCCTCTGACCCGGCGTGGAAGCGCAACGACCCGATGGTCAACATCAACCAGCTGGTGGCCAACAACACCCGCATCTGGATCTATTGCGGCACGGGCACCCCGTCGGACCTGGACTCAGGCACCCCGGGCAACAACCTGATGGCCGCTCAGTTCCTCGAAGGGTTCACGCTGCGGACCAACATCAGCTTCCGTGACAACTACATCGCAGCCGGCGGCACCAACGGTGTCTTCAACTTCCCCACCTCGGGCACCCACAGCTGGGGGTACTGGGGTCAGCAGCTGCAGCAGATGAAGCCGGACATCCAGCGGGTCCTGGGGGCTCAGGCGACAGCCTAGCCACCCACCCCACACCCAGAGAGCCTGCCGTTTCCCCCGAGCGGCAGGCTCTCTGCCGTCGGGTCACCGGTCATAGCCGTGTCCGGACGTCGATGTCCTCGCCGAACTCGTCGAGCATCGCGTCGGTGAGCGTCGGTCGGGTCTCGGCGATCGCGGCCAAGTAGTCGGCGGTGCACGCAGGTTCGCCGCGCCGGTGTTCGATCTCACGCTCGAAGGCGCACTGGGCGCCCTTTCGGGCCGCGAATTCGATGTCAGCCGGGGTGAACATGTGAGTGGCCTCGACGAGCTCGTCGACAGCGACGGTGGCGGCGTTGACACCGAGGTAGCGATTCCAGATCGCCGTGCGCGCGGCGTCATCCGGCGGACCGACCGGGATGATGTAGTCGAATCGGCCGGGACGTAGAAACGCCGAGTCCAGGGAGCGCACCGAGTTCGTCGCGCAGATCAGCAGCCGCTCGTCGTGCTGACGGAACGTCGGGATCAGTTTGAGCAGCTCGTTGGTGACCCCGTGGGCGGGGTCAGACGGGATCCCTGAGCGCGATCCCGCGATCTCCTCGACCTCGTCGATGAAAACCACGGCGGAGTCGAGTTCGTTGAGGTTGGTGAACACCTCCCGCAGCGCGGTGGGCATCGCGACGTCCGGGGCGGCCAGCCGGGAGGGGAAGATCTCGACGAATGGCCAGCCCAGGCGGCCGGCAACCGCTTTGGCGAAACTGGTCTTTCCCGTTCCCGGCGGACCGAACAGAATGACGGCCTTAGGCGGCGACACGCCGTATCGCTCCGCCAGATCCGGCTGGGCCAGCGGCAACACGATCCGGCGCTCGATCAAGCGCTTCTCGGTTTCCATGCCCGCCATGCCCTCCCACAGCCCCGGACCCATCAGCTGACCGCCCAGCGCGGACAGCAGGCCGGCATCTGAGGCCCCGACGTGATCGATCTTCTCGAAGAAGCACAGGTCGGAGCGTTCGGTGTATCCCGAATTGCGCAGCGCGGCTGTGCCCGTGGCCTCGGCATGCAACAGTCCACTGATGCGTCGCGCTCCCAGCGTCCGTAGGCGCACCTCCAACTCGGCGATCAGCGCGCTGCCGATGCCGCGGCCACGCCATCGCTCGCTCAGCGCCATCATCGAGATCCAGGCCCGATCACCCGTGACCTGCGCGACGGCCATACCCACCAGTTGATCGCCGACGACCGCGACGACGGCTGGCTGCCCCGAGCGGGCGGCCGCGATCACCTCTGAGACCGGGAACGCCGGCGGCGGTTCCCCCGGTTCGCGGCTCTGGTCCCAGACCGAGATCGCCCGGTCGAGGTCGTCGTCGTGGAAATCGCGCAAACGCCATGGGGGCATACCGCACAGATCTACCCGGGCAGGTGCGGCACGGCATCACCCGTGCGGGTGGTCAGACCGGGGGACGGCACGGGGCGGGAACAAAACCACCGCCCACAAGGTTGAGCGCATAAGGTTCAACTTTGGAGGTTTAGTGCCTGAAGCTATACATACGCCGGGGGCCGTACCGGTCCTCTTCGCAAGCGAGCCGATCGTGCTGCCCGGCATGGTGGTGCAGATCGAGCTCGACGACGCCGCGCGTGCCGCGGTGGATGCCGCGCAGGCCAGCGAGACCGGCAAGCTCTTGATCGCACCGCGGCTGGACGACCGCTACCCCACCTCCGGCGTACTCGCGTCGGTGGTGCAGGTCGGCCGGGTTCCGGGCGGCGGAGCGGCCGCGGTGGTGCGGGGTGAGAAGCGTGCCCACATCGGATCCGGGACCACAGGCCCCGGCACCGCGCTCTGGGTGTTCATCGAGGAAGTGGCCGAGGCGGAAGTCACCGACGCCACCAGGGCGCTCGCCGCCGAATACAAGAAGCTGCTGCTGGCGATGCTGCAGCGCCGTGAGGCCTGGCAGATCGTCGACGTGGTCAACAAGATCACCGACCCGTCCGCGCTCGCCGACACCGCCGGCTACGCGTCGTATCTGAGCGACGTGCAGAAGCGGGAGTTGCTGGAGACCGCGGATGTGGACGCCCGGCTGCGTCAGCTCATCGACTGGACCGGGTCCCAGCTGGCCGAGGTCGAGGTCAACGACAAGATCGCCGAGGACGTCCGCGCCGGAATGGACAAGCAGCAGAAGGAATTCCTGCTGCGCCAGCAGCTGGCCGCGATCCGCAAGGAGCTCGGCGAAGGCGAGCCCGACGGTTCCGATGACTACCGGGCCCGGGTGGAAGCCGCCGACCTGCCGGAGAAGGTGCGCGAGGCCGCGCTGCGCGAGGTCGGGAAGCTGGAAAGGTCCAGCGAGCAGAGCCCCGAGGGCGGTTGGATCCGCACCTGGCTCGACACCGTGCTGGACCTGCCGTGGAACGTCGTCACGGAGGACTCGTCCGATCTGACGATGGCCCGAGAGATCCTCGACGCCGATCACCACGGGCTCGACGACGTGAAGGACCGCATCGTCGAATACCTGGCTGTGCGGGCCCGCCGCGCTCAGCGCGGAATGTCCGTCGTCGGCGGTCGCGGCTCCGGTGCGGTGATGGTGCTGGCCGGTCCGCCCGGTGTCGGCAAGACGTCGCTCGGTGAGTCTGTCGCCCGCGCGTTGGGCCGTAAGTTCGTGCGGGTCGCCCTGGGCGGTGTGCGCGACGAAGCCGAGATCCGTGGGCACCGCCGCACCTATGTCGGCGCGTTACCCGGCCGGATCGTGCGGGCCATCGGCGAGGCGGGATCGATGAATCCCGTTGTGCTGCTGGACGAGATCGACAAGGTCGGCTCCGACTACCGGGGCGACCCGGCGGCCGCACTGCTGGAGGTGCTCGATCCTGCGCAGAACCACACGTTCCGGGACCACTACCTGGATCTGGATCTGGATCTGTCCGACGTGGTGTTCCTGGCCACGGCCAACGTGATCGAGAACATCCCGCAGGCACTGCTCGACCGCATGGAGCTCGTCGAGATCGACGGGTACACCGCCGATGACAAGCTCGCGATCGCACGTGACTTCCTGCTGCCGCGACAGTCCGAACGGGCCGCGCTGACGACTGACGAGGTCACGATCACGGAGGCCGCGCTGCGTAAGATCGCCGCGGACTACACCCGTGAGCCCGGTGTGCGGCAGTACGAACGGCTCCTGGCCAAGGCGCTGCGCAAGGTCACCACCAAGCTGGCGGCGCGCGTGCGAGGAGCACAGGAGGGTTCCGAACCCGGGCCGATCGTCGTCGACGAGCCGGATCTCGTCGAGTACCTGGGCCGTCCGCGGTTCTTGCCGGAATCGGCCGAACGCACGGCGGTGCCCGGCGTCGCGACCGGGCTGGCGGTCACCGGCCTGGGTGGCGACGTCCTCTATATCGAGGCGGGCGCCACTGACGGAGAGCCAGGGTTGCAGCTGACCGGTCAGCTGGGCGACGTGATGAAGGAGTCCGCGCAGATCGCGCTGTCCTACGTCCGCTCGCACGCGGCGCAACTCGGCGTCGACCCGAAGGCGCTGGACCGCCGGATCCATGTGCACGTGCCCGCGGGCGCGGTGCCCAAGGACGGTCCGTCGGCCGGCGTGACGATGGTGACGGCGCTGGTGTCGATGGCCACCGGTCGGCAGGTGCGCGCCGATGTCGGCATGACCGGCGAGGTCACGCTGAACGGGCGAGTGCTGCCGATCGGCGGAGTCAAGCAGAAGCTGCTGGCTGCGCAGCGGGCCGGATTGTCGACGGTGTTCATCCCGCACCGCAACGAGGCCGACCTCGACGACGTGCCGGCCGAGGTGCTCGAGGCGCTGGACGTGCGTCCGATGACCGACGTCGCCGAGATCGTCGCGCAGGCCTTGGCGCCGGCGGGCGACACGCAGGTGGCCGCCGCCTAGGGCGGCCACCGGCGGGGGTTTCCGCGGAGTGGATTCGGGAAAGCCGTGCCGGCATGGCCACGTCGGCACAGGAACAACTCGTCGAGCGTCTACTCGGCCGCGCCGGAACCACGTACGCCGAGGAGGCCGGGATCCGGCTGCGGGACAAACCGATGCCGCTGTTCCAGCTGCTGTTGCTGTGCATGCTCGCCAGCAAGCCGATCGACGCCGCCATCGCCACCCGGGCGGCCCGCGAGATGTTCCGCGCCGGGCTGCGCACCCCGCGTGCCGTGCGCGACGCCGAGCGGTCGGCGCTGATCCATGCGTTCGGACGGGCCCGCTACGTCCGCTACGACGAGAGTTCTGCCACCCGTGCGGTCGACATCGCCACGATGATCGACCAAGACTACGCGGGCGACCTGCGGCGGATGGCCGTCGCCGCCGGCCGTGACCCCGACAAGACCAAGCACCTGCTGACCCGGTTCAAAGGCATCGGCGACACCGGCGCCGACATCTTCCTGCGCGAGATCCAGGACACCTGGACCTGGGTGCGGCCCTACTTCGACGATCGGGCGGTCACCGCGGCGGCCGCGCTGGGACTGCCGCGCGACCCGGACCGGCTGGCGGCGCTGGCGCCGAGGCGGGCCGCGAACCTGGCCGCCGCGCTGGTGCGGGTGTCACTCGACGGCGAACTGCGTGACGAACTGCGATGAGCGACCGCCGGGCATGGCAGGCTTGGACACCGACATGCATCCCCTTCTCCGCGCCACGCTGCCCGTGCTCGTCGTCGCCGGCGCCGCCTGCTCCGGTCCGACCGTGATCACCACCGACGACGGAACCCGGCCCCCAGCTCCCGCTGCGCAGTCCCCGACCTCGACCACCAGACCCAGCAATGCCCACCTGGCCAACGCCCACGACTTCCTCGCCGAGGTCGACGGCCGGACCGGTTACTACTTCACCTCCCCGAGCGGGCGGTGGGAGTGTGCGATCGTTCCCCGCGTGCGGGCGGGTTGTCAGAACGCGCAGAACGCCGCGAGTATCGGGGTCAGCGCGGCACCCGAGGAGGTACCCGGCGACGACGGCGAACCCGGCACACCGAACGCCGTCGTGGTGGACCGTGACTCCGACCCGAGTTTCATCGCGCTGGAGGCGCCCGCGTTCGGCCTCGACTCCGAGCCGGCGACCGCGCTGCCGTTCAACCGGATCCTCGCCGCGGCCGGATTCCGGTGCAATGTGCAAGAGGCGACCGGTATTTCGTGTCTCTCTGAGACCAGCGGCAAGGGTTTCACCTTCTCGGCGGACACCTACGTGCCGCGGTACACCGATGTGCCCGCCGACGCCCCGTGACCAGGGTTACCCCATGCCTATTCCAGCGACGCGGTACCGTCCGGGTGCACCCGCACCGCGGCGCCGGCGATGTCCTCACGCACCGTGACCTCGGCGCCTGCAGGGTCGGTGATCACCGCCAGCGCCCGGGCGTCGTCGGGCGTGCGCACCGCCAGGAACGCTTTCTCCGGTGCGCCGTCGCGGTCGACCGGTGTGGTCCAGGACTCGACGGTGCCGACCCCGGTCCACTCCACCGCGGCGCGGCGGGTCGGCTCCCGGTCGACCTCGGATTGCACGTCCTGCCAACGAAATTCATGTGACGGCGGCTCGGTGCCGTACACGCCGAAGCTGTGCTTGGTCAGGTAGCCGCCGTTGGCGGTGATCAGGCCGCGGCGTCCGGGTTCGGCGGCGAGCCGCTCGGCCATCGTCGCGATCGAGTGGGTGACGTAGTTGTTCCACGGTCCGCCCGCGAACGTCAGGCCGCCGGTGACCGTCAGCGGCCGCGCCGGATCCCCGACCGGCAGGCCCAGCTCGGCGGCGGCCACCTGGACAGCTGACGGGAAGCACGAGTACACGTCGATCAGGTCGATGTCGTCGACGGTGGTGCCGGCCAGTTCCAGCGCCCGCCGGCCCGCGATGCGGATGGCCGGCGAGGTGTGGAACTCGGCCCGCTCGGCGATGGCGTAGGTGTCGTGGGAGTCCGCTCCGGCGTAGGGGAAAACCCAACGCTCGGTAGGGATCTGGAGATACCGGGCCTTCTCGGCCGAGGCCAGGATCAGCACCGCCCCCTGATCGACCATGTTGTTGGAGTTCATCAGCTTGGTGTACGGCCAGCTGATCATCCGGTTCTTCGGCGACGGCTGCCAGATCTCCTCGGCGGTCAACGCGTCGCGGCTCCACGCATGCGGATTGTCCGCGGCCACCGCCGAGAACTGCGACCACAACCCTCCGATGCGCCTGCGATGCTCGTCGGGTGATTCCCCGGCGGCGATGCGCACCGCCTGCTCGAACATCGGGTAGACGTAGGCCGGTCGGTCCAGGTTGATCCGCATGTCGGACGGGCCCGCCATCGGCACGCCCTCGTCGGCCCCTGGCGGCACCGGCACCGATTCGTCCTGCTTGGTCCACGCCGGTTTGCGGCCCGCGGCGCGCAGCCGGGTCCGGGTACGCCACGTCTCGGCGCCGGCGATCAGCACCACGTCGGCCCGGCCCTGCTGAATGTCCAGGCACGCCAGGTTCACCAGGGTCTGCGGCACGTTGCCCCCGATGCCGGTATAGCGCGTCGTCGCCTTGTCGGCCCCGATGCGTTGCGCCAGCAGTAGTCCGGGGTCGCGGTAGCGCCAGGACAGCAGATTGACGACGCGGACCGCGTCGACGGCCTCCAGGACCCGGGGGTCGGCCGCCTCGCGGGCCGCCGCGGCCATCAGGTCGATGGGCTCGACGCCGGGATCCTCCTCGTGCTGGTTGACCTGGCCGTAGCCGACGAGGACGGGCGTCCTGGGATCGATGGGCATCTAGGCGGGGGCCTTTCGCTCAATGGGCTGATGGGTGAACAACGCGCCGGCGGCGACCAGGTCGTCGACGTGCGCGGGGGTCATGCCGAGCACGTCCCGGCAGATCTCGGCGGTGTGCTCGCCCGGCATGGGAGCCGGGCCCGAACCGGCGCGTGGGATCCGGGCCAAAGGCGCCGGCGCGGTCTCGGCCGGCATCACCGGCTCGACCAGCGGATGGGTCATCGGGCGCAACAGCTTCCGGGCCCGGATCTGCGGGTCGGCGAGAACATCGGCCGCGCGGTACATGGGCGCGGCGGGGATTCCCGCCTCCTGCAGGCGCCGGGCGACGCCGATGTTGGTGCGGCTGCGGGTCCACCGCGACACCGCGTCGATGAGTGCGGCTCGGTCGTCGGGCAATCGCGGGATCCCGAGCAGGTCCGCCAGCGTCGCACGGTGTGCCGCGGTGCGCAGCGAGATCACACACCACTCGTCGTCCCCGGCGCACGGGAACACCGCGTCCATGTCCTCGCCGAGACGGACGGGAAGGCCTGCACCGGTAGCCGTTTCGACAGCGAAGTGTTCGGCCAGCTGACTCATCGCGGCCTCGGCCTGGGAGATGTGGACATGACCGCCGGTCCCGCCGGTCAACGCGCGCCGGATCAGGGTGGCCAGCGCGGCGATCGCGGTGAGCCTGCCGACGAGGTGGTCGGGAAAGACCGTGGTCGCATCGTAGGTCGCGCCGGGCGCCGCATCCGGGGACGTCCACAGCCGCGTGACGCCCGAGGACGCCCGGACCAACGGCCCGTAACCCATCCGCGCGCTCCACGGACCGCGATCGCCGAACGCGCTGCTCTCGGCCAGCACGATGCCCGGATTGAGCGCCCGCAGCCGCTCGTAGCCGAAGCCCAGGGAGGCAAGGGTGCCGGGCCGGAAGTTCGCGAACACCGCGTCGGCGCCTCCGACGAGGCGGCGGAACACCGCCGCGCCGGCCGGGTGGCGCAAATCGAGCCCGAGGCCGCGCTGGTTGCGGTGCGCGAGCGCCCACGACCGGCTCATCAGCGTCCCCGGCGTGGTCTGGCGTAACCCGTCCGGATAAGCCGCGCTCTCGATCTTGATCACGTCGGCGCCGAAATCCGCGAACAGCCGGCCCAGCTCACCGCCGGCCACGATCACCCCGAGATCGAGGATGCGCAGTCCCTCGAACGGACGGGCGCCGGCGGCTCCGGACGCCGGCGCAGGCTCGACCCGGTGCCGCCACTCGGCGATCTCGACGGACTCCGGCCCGTGCCGGTACCCGTGGTGCATGCCGTCCACCACCAGCGCGCCCCCCGGCCTGGCCCTGCGCGACGAGCTCGGCCCTGGTCTGGGTGGCGAACAGGGCGCCGATGGCGGCGTTCAGCGTGCGCGACGCGGCATACCTGGCGGCGATCGTCTCGAACTGCGGTCCGGCGAACTCCTCGGGCCGCCCCAGCCAGTCCCACATACTCCGCCACTGCCGCGGCGACAGCAGGCACAGCCGCACCTGCCCGTCACGGCATTCGACGATCGGGTAGATCTGCTGGTTACGTGGCCGTCCACGCCACAACCGGTCGGGCGACTTCACGCCGACCACGGCCTGGCCCTCGGTGCCGAACGGCGGATCCAGCGCCTGCACGACGGCCTCGAAGCGCGAGGCGTCGATGAATTCTCCCCTGCCGCAACGCAATCTGTCGAAGTACGCGACCAGTGCGGCCCAGGCCGCCTGCGCCGCCGCGGTGCCCGACGCGACACCGCGAGGGGGCAGCACCGGCGTTCCCGTTGTCGGTCCGGTCCGCGAGAGCGCCGAGGACATCGCGTAGAGCACCGCGTCGGTGGCGCGCCACCGTGCGTACGGACCGGTGGTGCCGAAGTCGGTGACCGACACGACGACCAGGTGCCCGAACCGTGCCGCCAGTTCCTGCCCCGACAGTCCGAAAGCCGCTGCGATGCCGTCACTTCCGGATTCGGCATGTCCCGACTCCACGACGATGTCGGCCGCGGCAGCGAGGTCCGTCAGCCGTCGGCGGTCCGCGCCGCTGCCCGGATCCAGCCGGACGCATCGCTTGTTCGCGTTGTTCACGGTGAACCCGACCCCGACGCCGTCGACCGCCGGCGCGGCGGTCCGGGTCCTGGACCCACCCGGGGGTTCGATCTTCAGCACGTCGGCGCCGAGGTCGGCCAGGATGCGGCTCACGGCGTCGGCGTCCCCGGACGCCAGGTCGAGCACGCGCAGCGACGGCAGCAACGCACCCTCGGACATCCGAACACGATAACGGTGCGCAAAAGATTAACGCGCACGCCATCGGGTACGGGTTGACTGGACCTCGATGCCGAGTTGGATGAAGAGATGACTACCACGACCACAGCCGATACCTCCCCGATCGCATGGAAGACCATGGAACGCCGTCCGCTCAGCGACGCGGAGATCGATCAAGTGGACCGGTGGTGGCGCGCCGCCAACTATCTGTCGGTCGGTCAGATCTATCTGCTCGACAATCCGCTGCTGCGCACGCCGCTGAGCCGCGACGACGTGAAGCCCCGATTGCTCGGGCACTGGGGCACCACGCCGGGGCTGAACTTCCTCTACGCCCACCTCAACCGGGTGATCAAGGAACGGAGCCAGTCGACGATCTACGTGACGGGCCCGGGACACGGCGGCCCCGGCCTGGTGGCCAACACCTACCTCGACGGCACCTACAGCGAGATCTACTCCGACGTCACCCAGGACGACGAGGGACTGCGCCGGCTGTTCCGCCAATTCTCCTTCCCCGGCGGCATCCCCTCGCATGTCGCGCCGGAGACCCCCGGGTCGATCCATGAGGGCGGCGAACTGGGTTACGCGCTGTCGCACGCTTACGGTGCGGCATTCGACAACCCGGACCTGCTGGTGGCCGCGGTGGTCGGCGACGGCGAGGCCGAGACCGGGCCGCTGGCGACCAGCTGGCATTCCAACAAGATCTCCAACTCCGCGCACGACGGCGTGGTGCTGCCGATCCTGCACCTCAACGGCTACAAAATCGCCAACCCCACGGTGCTGGCCCGCATCCCCGAAGACGAGCTGCGCGCGCTCATGGTCGGATACGGTCACCGCCCGTACTTCTTCGAAGTCCCCGACGACGAGGGCGGGCCGGGCGTGGATCATGCCGATGCCCACCGGCGCTTCGCCACCCTGCTCGACGACGTCCTCGACGAGATCGCCGCCATCAAGGCGAGGGCCCGCGCCGGTGACGAGTCCCGCCCGATGTGGCCGATGATCGTGTTCCGCACACCCAAGGGCTGGACCGGTCCGGCCACCATCGACGGCAAGAAGACCACGGGTTCGTGGCGGGCCCACCAGGTACCGCTGGCCAGCGCCCGCGACACCCCGGAACACCTCGCGGTGCTCGCCGACTGGCTCGCCTCCTACCGCGCCCACGAACTCTTCGACGACGACGGGAAACTGATGCCCGACATCGCCGAGCTCGCGCCGCGAGGGCAGCTACGGATGAGCGACAACCCGCACGCCAACGGCGGGCTGCTGCTCAAGGACCTCCGGCTGCCCGATTTCCGTGAGTGCGCCGTCGACGTCCCGGCACCGGGAGCGACGGTGGCCGAGGCGACCCGGGTGCTCGGCCAGTGGCTCACCGGGGTGATCCGGCTCAACCCCGACAACTTCCGCATCTTCGGCCCGGACGAGACGGCGTCCAACCGCCTGCAGGCCGTCTACGACGCCACCGACAAGCAGTGGAACGCCGAGTTCTTCGGCCCGGAGGTCGACGAGCACCTCGCCCGGGTGGGCCGGGTGGTGGAGGTGCTGTCCGAGCATCAGTGCCAGGGCTGGCTGGAGGGCTACCTGCTCACCGGCAGACACGGGCTGTTCAACTGCTACGAGGCGTTCATCCACATCGTCGACTCGATGCTCAACCAGCACGCCAAGTGGCTCAAGGTCACCAACGGCATCCCGTGGCGGCGGCCCATCGCCAGCCTGAATTATCTGCTGTCCAGCCACGTCTGGCGGCAGGACCACAACGGGTTCTCCCACCAGGACCCCGGCTTCATCGACCACGTGGTCAACAAGAGCGCCAAGGTGGTGCGGGTCTATCTGCCGCCGGACGCCAACACGCTGCTGTCCACCTACGACCACTGCCTGCGGTCCCGGCAGTACGTCAACGTCGTGGTGTCGGGCAAGCAGCCCTCACCCAACTTCCTGACCATGGAGCAGGCGGTCGCGCACTGCATCCGCGGCGTGGGCATCTGGGAGTGGGCCGGTTCGGAACAACTGGGGACCGATCCCGACGTCGTGCTGGCCGCCGCCGGGGACATCCCCACGCTGGAGGCGCTGGCCGCCGCCGACATCCTGCGTCGGCACCTGCCGGATTTGTTGGTGCGGTTCGTCAACGTCGTCGATCTGATGCGGCTGCAGGACCCGACCGAGCATCCGCATGGGCTGTCCGATCGCGATTTCGACGTCATCTTCACCACCGACCGCCCCATCATCTTCGCCTATCACGGCTATCCGTGGCTGATCCACCGGCTGACCTACCGCCGGGCCGGGCACGACAACCTCCATGTCCGCGGATACAAGGAGGAGGGCACCACGACCACCCCGTTCGACATGGTCATGCTCAACGATCTGGACCGGTATCACCTGGTGATGGACGTGATCGACCGGGTTCCGGCCCTGGGTTCGCGGTGCGCGACGCTGCGGCAGCAGATGGCCGACAAGCGGATCGCCGCGCGTGAATACACCCGCGCGTACGGCGACGACATCCCGGAGGTGAAGGACTGGGTGTGGCCCGCCGCGCGCGAATCGGGCTTCGGCACAGCCGGCAGTGACGCCACCGCGTCCACCGGGGGGGACAACGAATAGCCGGTAAGCTGGTGCGGTTATGTCAGATGCCGTCGCAGCCTCCGCCGAGCCGCACCCCGTGGTGGCCCAGCTCGCCGCGCTGCATCACTTCCGGATCTATGTCGACATCGCGGTCGTCGTCGTCGTTTTGGCGCTGACCAACCTGCTGGCTCACTTCACCACCCCGTGGGCCAACGTCGCCGTGGTGCCCGCCGCCGCGCTGGGACTGCTGGTGTTGATCCGCTCGCGAGGGCTCGGCTGGTCGGAACTGGGGCTGGGCCGCGAGCACTGGAAGTCCGGCGCCGGGTACGCCCTGGGCGCGGTCGGTCTGGTCGGGACCGTGATCGCGATCGGGGCGCTGCTGCCGTGGACGCGGCCGATGTTTCTGAACAACAATTACGCGACGCTGTCCGGTGCGCTGATCGCGTCGATGATCATCATCCCGCTGCAGACCGTGATCCCCGAGGAGCTCGCGTTCCGGGGCGTGCTGCACGGCGCGCTGGACCGGGCCTGGGGCTGGCGCGGCGTCGCCGCGGCCGGCTCTGTGCTGTTCGGGCTGTGGCACGTCGCCACCTCGCTGGGCTTGACGGCCAGCAACGTCGGGTTCACCAAGATCCTCGGCGGCGGGGTGTTCGGGATGGTCGCCGGGGTGGTCGGCGCGGTGCTGGCGACCGCGGCCGCCGGTTTCGTGTTCTCCTGGCTGCGGCGCCGCAGCGGCAGCCTGATCGCGCCGATCGCGCTGCACTGGTCACTCAACGGACTGGGGGCGCTGGCCGCCGCACTGGTGTGGCACCTGTCATGACCTGCCGGGTGGCCGGGGCGGACTAGGGCGTGTCTGCTTAATGTGAACGATGTTGTGCCTGATGCTGTTTAAGTGTTACGGACTGATGTGATTTCTGATGACTTGTGGTCGGTGATTGAGCCGGTACTGCCTTCGGGTCGACGGCGCGGGCGGCCGTGGAACGATCATCGGGTGACGCTGGAAGGAATTATCTGGCGTTACCGGACTGGATCTCCGTGGCGCGATCTGCCCGCGCAGTTCGGCGCCTGGCAGTCGGTGGCTGAACGTCACCTGCGGTGGTCCACCGACGGCACCTACGCGCAGATCTTCGCAGCGATCTCCCGTGACATCGATGTCGATGACGCTGACGCTGAGCTGGTCGAACTGCTGCTGGCGGTGGATTCGACCAGCGTGCGTGTACATCAGCATGCCGCTGGTGCCCGCCCTGGTCGCCACACAGGGGGATCTGTCGAATTACAACAAACACCCCGATGAGCCCGATGACCATGCCATCGGCCGTTCACGCGGCGGGCTGACAACGAAGATCCACGCGCTGGCCGATCAACGCTGCAGCGCGGTCACCATGGCACTGTCGCCGGGGCAAGCCGGCGACAACCCGATGCTGTGGCCACTGCTGACTGCCCATCAGGGCCCAAAGTTTCGGCTACTCGCCGATAAGGCGTACTCCCATGACTCGACCCGAGCCCGACTGCGCCAGCTCAAAATCGCCCACACCATTCCCGAGCGCAGCGACCAGATCGCCCGCCGAAAGAGCCGGGGAAGCAAAGGCGGACGGCCACCGGCGTTCTCCGGGCGAATCTATAAGCACCGCAACACCGTCGAGCGATCCTTCAACCGCTTCAAGCACTGGCGAGGTATCGCCACCCGATACGACAAATACGCGCTGAGCTACCTCGGGGGCGTCACCCTAGCTGCGATCATCATCTATCACCGCGTCCGCAATTAACAGACACTACCTAGACGACCAGCACGGCCGCCCCGGCGACCCGCCCGGCGGCCAGGTCGCCGAGCGCCTCGTCGGCGCGGTCGAGCGGATACCGCGGATGGGTGACCTCGAGCCGGTGCCCGGCGGCGAAATCGAGAAACGCCTGCGCGTCGGCGCGGGTGTTCGACGTCACCGACCGCATCTGCCGCTCCTGGAACAGGTGTCGCTGATAGTTGAGCACCGGGATGTCGCTGAGGTGGATGCCGGCGATGGACAGCGTGCCGCCCCGGTCCAGGGCCGCCATCGCGGGCAGCACCAGATCGCCGACCGGGGCGAAGAGGATCGCCGAATCCAGCGGCACCGGCGGCGGATCCGCGGGCCCCTGCGCCGACGCTGCGCCGAGCTCCAGCGCGAGCTCGCGGGCTCGCTGCCCCCGGGTCATCACATGGACCTCGGCTCCCTGAGCCAGCGCCACCTGCGCGGTCAGGTGCGCGCTGCCCCCGAATCCGTAGATGCCCAAGCGCCCGCCGGGCGGCAGGGCAGCACGCAGCAACGCCCGATACCCGATGATTCCCGCGCACAGCAGCGGAGCCAGCTCGGTGTCGGCGTAGCCGCCGGGCAGGCGCAACGCGAACGCCTCCGGAACCGTCGCGTACTCGGCGTAACCGCCGTCGGCGTCCCACCCGGTGTACCTGGACTCCGGGCACAGGTTCTCCCGCCCGCTCACGCAGTATCGGCAGGCCCCGCAGGTGTGGCGCAGCCAGGCGATACCGACCCGGTCGCCGACCGCGAAGCGCGGTGCCGCCTGCCCCTCCGGCGACGCACCGGTCTCGACAACCTCTCCCACCACCTCGTGGCCGGGGACCACCGACGGACGGTGCACCGACAGGTCGCCCTCGGCGACGTGCAGATCCGTCCGGCACACCCCGCACGCCCGCACCGCGACCAGCAGTTCACCGGGTCCGGCCCGCGGCGCCGGCACGGTCACCGAGACCAGCGGGCGTGTCGAGATCGGACCGGGTGTGCGCACCTGCCATGCGCGCATCACGGGTCCGGGGTTCAGACGCGCGACTTGGTGAACTTACCGACGATCCACAGCAGGATCACCGAGCCGAGGATCGCGGTGAACAAGGTGAACCACCAGCCGCCGCCGGCGGTGTCGAGGAAGAAACTCAGCAGGAAACCGCCGATGAGGGCACCGACGATGCCGATCACGATGTTCATCAAAATGCCCGAGCCGGAGCCCTTGACGATCTTGCCGGCGATCCATCCCGCGATCGCCCCGATGATGATGTAGCCGATCCAGCCGACGCTGGTGAGCGTTGTCGAACGGGCCAAAATCTCGGTAGCTGCCACGACGTCCATCACGAACTCCTGTCTGTCACCGCGTCGACCCGGTGCGGCCGCGACCGGGCCATGCCCCAGGTATACCTACCTCGGGTAACGAAAGGGTCGTGCAAACAGGCAGCGAACGGACACGATCAGGCGGGCGGCAGCATCCCGGGGGCGGTGTTCGGATCGACCGGGACCGGCACACCGACCGCGGGCCGCGGGGCGGGCGCGTTCGGATCCGGCGGCGGCGCATTCGGATCGGCGGGCGGCACCGGAGCGTTCGGGTCCGCGGCCGGCGGAGGCGGTGGAGGCGTCCAGGGGCGGATCGAGTTCGCCAACGCGACGGCCTGCTCCTGCGGAATCGGGTTGGTCGCCGTACCGAGCCACACCACGAACCACCGCTCCGGGGTGCGCTGTCCGCGCGGGGTGCCCGGCGCAACCGGCGTCCCGACCACACCGGCCCAGATCTGGCCGTTGGGCTTGTTGGTGTCGGTGAACTTCACCTCGTAGGACGACGCGACACCGTTGTTCTCCAGCGGAACGGTCTGCTGATTGATCCGGGTGCCCGGGAACGGCATGAAGAACTCGCCCATGTCCGAGGCGAGCCGCTGGGCCGCCTTGGTGTTGTCGGTCTCCGCGCCGGCGAACAACTTCAGGTCCAGCCGGCCCAGCAGCACACTGGTGTCATTCGGCGGCTGCGTGTCAGGCGGAGATCCTGCGGGCGGCAGCTTGGTCAGCAGCGCCTGCCCGTACGACAGCTGGGTGGAGTCGGAGACCTCCCAGCCTTCGGGCACCACGTAGCTGAAACCGCCGGCGGCGTTGTCAACGCGGCCCGGTTCCGGGGCGGGCGCCGCCGGAGCGTTCGGGTCGGCCGGCGGCACGGGGGCGTTCGGGTCGGCCGGTGGCGGTGGCGGGGCATTCGGATCCGCCGGCGGCGGCGGAGGCGCAGGAGCCGGCGGCACGGGGGCGTTCGGGTCGGCCGGGGGCGGTGCCGCCGGGGGCGCCGCAGGCGCCTCGACGGCGGGGGCCGGCGCGGGGCTGGGCGGCGGTGCGGGTTGGGCGTAGGCCACTGCGGGCACGGTCAAGGCCGCGGCCAGTGCTGCCGCGGTGGCGCCGGTCAGCGCCGAGCGTCGCAATGACGTCGGCAGCCCTTTACGGCGCGGGAAATGCACGTCCGGCTGGTCCATGGGGAAGAAACTACCGTGTTGCTGGCGTGACGCAAGTGTGAGGTGCTCAAAATGTGCCGGATCGTTACATTGCTGACCATCGCATACCTGCTGTTAAAGGCGCTGTCGTAGGTAGCTGACGCGCAAGACCACCCGCGCGTGGCGCGGGTGGTGTCACGGTGCCGAAGCGGTCTGGTGTTCTCTCGCTCTGTCCATCGCCGCCCGCCCCGGGCGTGTTACCGGGTCGGCGCGTCGCATTTTCCGATATAGCTACTGTCCAGTAACATTGGCGCCACTCGCTGGGGTTCAGCGTCGAACACAACAGGAGGCTCGCCGATGGATGTGCTGATCACAGGATGCGACACGGAACTGGGACGCACGATCGCGGAGAGCTTCACCGAAGCCGGTCACACCGTGCTGGTCGGCGGCCGGCGCCGCGAGGAGGTCGAGGTTCTCGCCAAGGAACTCGACGCCGACGCGTTGGTGTTCGACAACACCGATCCCGCCTCGGTCGCCGAGCTTCACGGACAAGTCCCCGCGCACCTGGACACCATCATCAACGTTCCCGCGCCGACCTGGCCGGGCGGCGACGTCCGCACCTACACGCTCAACGACCACGCCGCCGAGTGGCGCGGCCTGTTCGACGCCACCGTGGTGGCCGCGATGCTGACCGTGCAGGTGCTCGGCGACCATATGCGGTCCGGCGGCTCGATTGTCAGCGTGATCCCGGACTTCACCCACGAGGGTGGCGCCGCGTCTGCGGTCAAGGCCGCGGTCTCTGATTGGACCGCCGGCCAGGCCACCCACTTCGGCATCCGCGGCATCACCGTCAACGCCGTGGCCGTGGGACGCGCCGTGGAACCCGGCTACGACGGGCTCGGGACCACGCCCCCCTCGGTCGCGGCCGAGATCTCCCGGCTCTCGCTGTTTCTCACGACTCCGTCCGCGCGTCACATCACCGGACAGACCCTGCACGTCACCCACGGCGCGCTCGCCAACTTCGGCTGACGCTGGCGTCCCGCGCGGGCTGACGAACGGGCCCGCGCAATGTTTCTCCGCGATCGTTTATTCCGCGGTTCGCGGCGCGTGAAAACGGGCGTCGCCGCTGGGAGCCGGATCGTAGGGTCGACCCGTGACCATTCGACTCGGCTTGCAGATCAACAACTTCTCGTACGGCTCCGGAGTGTCCGAGCTCTTCCCCACCGTCATCGCCCAAGCCAGGGAGGCCGACGCCGCGGGCTTCGACTCGGTGTTCGTGATGGACCACTTCTATCAACTGCCCGGCATCGGAACCCCTGATCAGCCGATGCTCGAGGCCTACACCGCCCTCGGCGCGCTGGCGACGGTCACCGAGAACGTGCAGCTGGGCACGCTCGTCACCGGCAACACGTACCGCAATCCCACGCTGCTGGCCAAGAACATCACCACACTCGATGTGATCAGCCAGGGCCGCGCGGTGCTGGGCATCGGGACCGGGTGGTTCGAGCTCGAACACGACCAGCTCGGCTACGAGTTCGGCACGTTCACCGACCGGTTCGACAAGCTCGACGAGGCGCTGGAGATCATCCTGCCGATGCTCAGAGGTGAGCGACCCACCTTCACCGGCCGGTACTACCGGGTGCAGGAAGCGATGGCCAATCCCCGCTTCCGCGAACACATTCCGCTGATGATTGGCGGCAGCGGCGAGAAGAAGACGATTCCGCTCGCGGCGCGGCACTTCGACCACCTCAACGTGATCGCCGGCTTCGACGAGCTCGCCAGGAAGGTCGCGGTGGCCCGGCAGCGGTGTGAGGAGATCGACCGCGACCCCGACACGCTGGAGACGAGCATGCTGGTCGGTGCCGTCGTCGGCGAGGGGGTCTCCCCCGATCTGATCCCCGAGGATTTCCGGCAGCGGATGGTGGCCGGAACACCCGGGCAGATCGCCGAGCAGATCAAGGAGAAAGTCCTCGACGCAGGCATCGACGGTGTCATTCTGTTCGTGCCCACCCAGACCGTCGGGTACCAGCCGGGACAGGTTTCGGCGCTCGGAGAGGCACTCAAGCCGCTGGTCACGGCCTGATTCCAGGGGTGGGGCATGTCACCGCGCCGCCCGGAAGCGCAGCGACTAAGGTTCTCGTTGTTCGGAACGGGTAAAGCAAGGAAGGTCTCAGACCGCCCAGGGGACGACCGCATCCGACAAGGACCCGACAAGGAGTTGCAATGAGCCATCCCGGAGCCACTCCGTCCGATCGCCACAAGGTGGTGATCATCGGATCGGGATTCGGCGGGTTGACCGCAGCCAAGACGCTCAAACGAGCCGATGTCGACATCAAGATGATCGCCCGCACCACCCACCACCTGTTCCAGCCGCTGCTCTACCAGGTGGCGACGGGCATCATCTCCGAGGGGGAGATCGCCCCCGCCACCCGGGTGATCCTGCGTAAACAGAAGAACGCGCAGGTGCTGCTCGGCGACGTGACGAAGGTCGACCTGAAAACCAAGACCGTGCGCTCTGAGCTCCTCGGCCACACCTACATCACACCGTTCGACAGCCTGATCG
Source organism: Mycobacterium sp. SMC-8 (assembly GCF_025263565.1). NCBI lineage: Bacteria > Bacillati > Actinomycetota > Actinomycetes > Mycobacteriales > Mycobacteriaceae > Mycobacterium > Mycobacterium sp. SMC-8. Next base: position 4,814,182 of record NZ_CP079865.1, on the reverse strand, counting down.
TGGCCGCGGGCGCAGGTCAGTCCTACTTCGGCAATGACCATTTCGCGGAGTGGGCGCCCGGCATGAAAACGATCGACGACGCGCTGGAGCTGCGCGGGCGCATCCTCGGCGCGTTCGAACAGGCCGAGCGGTCCAGCGATCCGGCCCGCCGCGAGAAACTTCTCACCTTCGTGGTCGTCGGCGCCGGCCCGACCGGCGTCGAAATGGCCGGTCAGATCGCTGAATTGGCCGACCACACGCTCAAGGGCGCGTTCCGGCACATCGATCCGACCAAGGCGCGGGTGATTCTGCTCGACGCCGCGCCCGCGGTACTGCCGCCGATGGGTGAGAAGCTCGGCAAGAAGGCGCAGGCCAGGCTCGAGAAGCTCGGCGTCGAGATCCAGCTCAACGCGATGGTCACCGACGTCGATCGCAATGGCATCACCGTCAAGGATCCCGACGGCACCATCCGCCGGATCGAGGCGGCGTGCAAGGTGTGGTCTGCCGGTGTGTCGGCCAGCCCGCTCGGCCGTGACCTCGCCGAGCAGTCCGGTGTCGAGCTCGACCGGGCCGGCCGGGTCAAGGTGCTCCCCGACCTGTCGATCCCGGGGCACCCGAACGTGTTCGTCGTCGGTGACATGGCCGCGGTCGAAGGGGTGCCGGGCATGGCCCAGGGCGCGATCCAGGGCGGCAAGTACGCCGCCAAGGCGATCGAGGCCGGCATCAAGGGCGCAGACCCGTCCGAACGGGAGCCGTTCAGCTACTTCGACAAGGGTTCGATGGCCACGGTGTCGCGGTTCAGCGCGGTGGCCAAGATCGGCCCGCTGGAGTTCGAGGGCTTCATCGCCTGGCTGGCCTGGCTGGTGCTGCACCTGGTGTATCTGGTCGGCTTCAAGACCAAGATCGTCACGCTGCTGTCCTGGACGGTGACGTTCCTGTCGACCAAGCGCGGCCAGCTGACCATCACCGAACAGCAGGCCTACGCACGAACACGGATCGAGGAACTCGAGGAGATCGCGGCTTCGGTGCAGGACACCGAGAAAGCGGCGAGCTAGAGTCGCTCCCCCTGCCAGGTGGTCAGAGTACCGCCGGCCGCCAGCGCCAGCGTCACCCCGTCGGTCTCGGCATCGGTTCGGGGGTAGTGCAGTTCGCTGACCGCGGCGCGAGGTCCGGCGATCTCGTCGTCGGTGCAGGCTCCCGTGCCGAGTTCGACGCGGTGTCGCAGCAACGGGGCGCCGTCCAGGTCGGCGTTCAGTGAGCCGCTCCAGAAGCCTTGCCGCTCCCCGGATCTGCCGATCTGGATGCGCTCGCGCAGCCGCACTGCGCCCGTCCCGGCCAGCGCCAACCGCGTCGACGTGAAGTGCCGGGAGGTGGCTGCGACGATCGTCGGCTCCGGGTCGAGGTCGAGCTCGCCGGCGACCTCGAGCTCCCAGGCCGAGTGGGATTCGGCGGTCATGCGTCCCGGCAGCGTGATGGTGGCAGCCACCGTCCTGATGACGAGTCTGGCCCCCGATTCGACGACGACGCGCATCGCGATCGCGTCGCCGCCCAGCGGGGTCGCCACCGACGACACCAGATGCACGGTGTCCCTGGCGGTGCGGCGTGCCGCGATCCCGCCACTGCACTCGATGTGAGGCAGGCGGTCGGGCCGGGCGACGATCACGACTTCCGAACGCACTAGAGCGCCTGCGCGACCCGCAGTTGCTCGCGCACCCAGCCCAGCACCGGCGTGGCCGCCGGGTCGGCGGTCAGCGAGATCAGTTCGAACGGACGGACGCCGCGCACCGCCGCCGCGTCCCGCCGCATGACGTCCAGATCGGCGCCCACCAGCGGTGCGAGATCGGTCTTGTTGATCACCAGCAGGTCGGAGAACGTGACACCGGGCCCGCCCTTGCGCGGCACCTTGTCCCCGCCGGCGACGTCGATGACGAAGATCTGCACATCGACAAGACCTGAGGAGAACGTCGCGGTGAGATTGTCCCCGCCCGATTCGACCAGGATCAGGTCCAGGTCCTGCCCCGGACCCGAGTGAGCGGCGATGAGGTCGTCGATCGCGTCGAGGTTGGCGGTGATGTCGTCCCGGATGGCGGTGTGCGGGCAGCCCCCGGTCTGCACCGCGGCGATACGGTCGTCGGGCAGAACGGCGTTGCGGCGCAGGAAGTCTGCGTCCTCGGTGGTGTAGATGTCGTTGGTCAGCACCGCCAGGGACAGCTCGTCACGCAACTGGCGGCACAGTGCCGCGACCAACGCGGTCTTGCCGGAGCCGACCGGACCGCCGACGCCGATGCGCAGCGGCTCCCCCGCCCGGCGCTCCCGGCGGGGACGGTCGGTGTGGCCGTGCGGCTGGCCGGCCGAATCGGCCGACAGGAAATGCGGTGGCATCGCGGGACTCTCTCTAGGAGGCGAACAACGGGCGGTCACGGTCGGCGTGGCGTTGAGCGAGCACGTCGAGCAGTGGATCGGAAAGGTCGGCGAGCTCCTTGGCAGCCTCGGCCGCGGTCTGCTCGCACAGCGGGGACAACGCGAACGTGACCGCTGCGACGTCGCCGGGATCGAGCGCGAGCAGTCGCTGCGCGGCGGTCGCCGACCCGGTCATCGTCGTGTACACCAGCGACAGCGCGGTGTGTGCCGGTACCAGGCCGCCGGCCCGGCCGGCCACCCCCGCGGCGACGGCCAGGTGCGGTGTCGGGCCGAGGGCGTCCCAGTCGTCCTCCGGCCAGATCCGCCGGGCCAGCCGGACCAGGCCGCGGCCCTGCGCGCGCGAAGCCGCGCGTGCCGCCGGCGAAGGGGTGCGGGCATCTGTCTCGACGTCGCCGGCCCGGCCCGCGGCCGGGGCCAGGGACCCGCGGTGCACGGCCGCAGCCAGCGATGCGGTGACGAGGCCGCTGGTGCGGATCCTGCGCCGCAGAAACGCTTGCAGCGTGACCAGGTCGACGACCAGTCCACTGGTCACCGCCTCCTCCACACCGCCGGAATGCACGTGCCCGCCGGTGGGCAGCCGTGAGTCCGACAGCGCGAGCAGGGTGGCCAGATTGGTCATCGTGGGCAGGACTTCGCCTAGAAGAGGAAGTATCTCTGAGCCATCGGCAGTTCGGCCGCGGGCTGCTCCTGCCAGACCTCACCGTCGATGCGCACCGTAAACGTGTCCGGATCGACCTCGATGTCGGGAGTGGCGTCGTTGAGCGGCATCTGTGCCTTGCCGATTCCGCGGACATTGCCCACCGCGACGAGCCTGCGGTTCACTGCGATCCGGTCGGCCAGGCCGTCCTCGATCGCCTGCGGCGCGACGAAATGCAGTGACGTCGCGGCGGCCGCGGCGGGTGCGGCGCCGAACATCGGCCGCGGCAGCACCGGTTGCGGCGTCGGGATCGACGCGTTCGCATCACCCATCGCAGCCCACGCGATCATCCCGCCCTTGACCACCGCGTGCGGGCGCACGCCGAAGAACGCCGGTTCCCACAGCACCAGGTCGGCGAGCTTGCCGACCTCGATCGAGCCGATCTCGTGGTCGAGCCCGTGCGCGACCGCCGGGCAGATCGTGTACTTCGCGACATATCGCTGCGCGCGGGCGTTGTCGGCGCCGTTGTCCCCCGGCAGGAATCCTCTGCGGCGCTTCATCACATGCGCGGTCTGCCAGGTGCGCATCACCACCTCGCCGATGCGGCCCATTGCCTGCGCGTCGCTGCCGATCATCGAGATCGCCCCGATGTCGTGCAGCAGGTCCTCGGCGGCGATGGTCGACGGCCGGATCCGGCTCTCGGCGAACGCCAGGTCCTCGGGCACACTCGGGTTCAGGTGATGGCACACCATGAGCATGTCGAGGTGCTCATCGAGGGTGTTGACCGTGTGCGGCCGGGTCGGGTTGGTGGAACTCGGCAACACGTTCGGGTGGCCGGCGACGGTGATGATGTCGGGCGCGTGCCCGCCGCCGGCGCCCTCGGTGTGGTAGGCGTGGGTCGAGCGGCCTTTGATCGCTGCCAGGGTGTCCTCGACGAACCCCGCCTCGTTGAGGGTGTCGGTGTGGATGTTGGCCTGCACCCCGGCCGCCTCGCACACCGCCAGGCACGCGTCGATCGCCGCAGGCGTCGTCCCCCAATCCTCATGCAGCTTGAAACCGGCTGCGCCGCCGCGCAATTGTTCCCACAGGGCGTCGCTGCTGACCGTGTTTCCCTTGCCCAGCAGGGCCACGTTCAGCGGCCAGGTGTCGAGCGCCTCCAACATGCGCGCCAGGTGCCAGGCCCCCGGGGTGACCGTGGTGGCCTTGCTGCCCTCGGCCGGACCGGTGCCACCGGCCACGATCGTGGTGATCCCGCCGCCCAGCGCCTCCTCCATGATCTGCGGGCAGATCAGGTGGACATGGCAGTCGATGGCGCCGGCGGTGATGATGCGGCCATTGCCGGCGATGATCTCGGTGGACGGGCCGACCACCAGGTCCGGGTGCACACCGGACATGATGTCGGGATTGCCGGCCTTGCCGATCGCGGTGATGCGACCGTCGCGAATTCCGATGTCGGCCTTGATGATCCCCCAGTGGTCGAGGATCACCGCGCCGGTGATGACAGTGTCGGGGGCGCCGTCGGCACGCGTTGCGCGCGACTGGCCCATCGATTCGCGCAGCACCTTGCCACCTCCGAACACCGCCTCGTCACCGGCCAGCCCCGGGCCGCCGCTGCGATCCTCGGTGATCTCGATGAACAGATCGGTGTCGGCCAGCCGGATGCGGTCGCCGGCGGTCGGCCCGAACAAAGCCGCGTACCGCGCGCGGGACAGCAGGGTCATCTCGGTTCTCTCTTCGCGCGAGCGCTCATCGGTTTTTCGTCCAAACGTCCCGGCGGATCCAGACTCAGGCCGTGCACCTCACGCGCGCCCGTCAGCGGGACCAGGCGAACACGTTGCGCCACACCGGGTTCGAACCGGATCGCGGTGCCCGCCGGGATGTCGAACCGTTGTCCGTGGGCGGCGGCGCGATCGAACCGCAACGCGCGGTTGGCCTGTGGGACGTGGACGTGGCTACCGACCTGCACCGGACGATCGCCGGTGTTGACGATCTCGAGTTCCATCCGCGGTGCGCCCGGGTTGATCTCGATGTCTCCGTCCCCGAAGACGACTTCTCCTGGAATCACCGTCGCACCTGCCTCACGGAATCGGGTGGTGGACGGTGACCAGCTTGGTGCCGTCCGGGAAGGTGGCCTCGACCTGGACGTCGTCGAGCATCTCGGGGACACCGTCCATCACGTCGTCGCGGGACAGCACCGCCTGCCCGCTGACCATCAACTCGGCCACGGTGCGGCCATCTCGGGCACCCTCGAGGATGTGATCGGTGATCATCGCCACTGCCTCGGGATGATTCAACTTCACGCCGCGGGCCTGCCGGCGGCGGGCGAGTTCGGCGGCATACGACAGCAGCAGCCGTTCCTGTTCATGCGGCGTCAAACGCATAGTGGGCGATACTGCCACGCCGCAGCACACTCAGCAGCGCACGCGTCCTGCCGCTACGCGTCCGGCTTTGATTCGCCGCTACGCGTCGGTGATGTTCTGCAACCTGACCTGCCCCCGCGCAACCACCCGTTCGGTGTCGTCGGTGATGGTGATCAACCACAGCTGCTGGCGCCGGCCGCGATGGATCGGCGTCGATGTCGCCGTGACGGTCCCTGTCCCGATCGCCCGCAGGAAGTCGGTGTTGTTGTTCACCCCGACGACGGTGCCGCCACCGTGTTCGCAGAGCCAGACATGACCCGACACGCTGGCCATGCTCTCGATCACCGCGCAGTAGACGCCGCCGTGCACGATGCCCCACGGCTGCAACAGCTGTTCGGTGATCTCCAGCGTGGCGCGTCCGCCATCGGGCGTCATCTCCAGATAGGTCAGCCCCAGCACCTTGTCGAAACCGTCACCGAGACCTTGGGGAACTTCACTCGTCACGCGTCGTGTCTACACGTCGCCGCCGCAACCTCCGACGCGGGGTCTGGAGAAAGCGGAAGGGCCCCACACCGCTGGTGTGGGGCCCTTCCTTCGATCGAGACCGGGGGTCTCTGCAGCCCTCAGTGACTCCGGCGCGGTCCGTTGGTTCCGATACCAAGAGAATAGGCAAGGCTTGCCTAATTAATCAAGACCTTCCCGGTATTCATCCGGGGGGTGCCGCGCACCGGCAGCCCGAAGCCGACCAGCGCGTCGAGCACCGCCTGTCCCCGGCGCATGCTGACGACCTCGCTGGTGCCGGCCAGCAGCGGGATCTGAGTCGCCGCGCTGACCACGGTGGCGCCGACGGTATGCCACATCGCCGGCACGCTCATCGTTCCGGCGCCGACCGCGGCGAGCTTGTCGAAGATGGGGCCGAGCGCGCAGTGGCTGCGATGAGCGACCCAGGTGGTCAGCGCGGCCTCGCTGGGCAGCGCGACGATGCCCTCCTGGGCTGCAACACCGTTGCCGCGCCGGGTGAAGTGCGGATCCCCGGGCAACGCGCGCAGCGTCGGATCCACCACGCCGACCCAGTCGATCGCGCCCTCGGAGTCGACATGGACCCAGAGGTTCTCCAGGCCGGTGTCCCACGCGCGGCCCTCGACCGCCAGCAGCGGGACCACTCGCCCGACCACGACGTGGGCGAACGTTGCAGCCAGTTGCTGGGCCACCGCAGACGGGCTGTCGGTCTCGGCGACGCCGGCCTCGAACATGGCGTGCAGACGGTCGGTGGTCAGGATTTCGGCCAGCGGCCACCAGCGACGCCGCGAGAGGTCGCCCATCACGGCGACCCCGTAGACCCGCGGGCATTCGCGGTAGAGCTCTCGCAGGCGGCGGCTCGATTCATGGATCGGCAGCGCGCGCCGGATCGCCATACTCGCGATCAACGGATCCTCGACGAGAACCGTCATGACACCTCCGTTCGTGAGTTAGGTTAGCCTTACTATAGTCATAGGCCCCGATGCGGCCAGGCTGTGTGATCGGACTCACGGCCGCCTGGCCTGCGACGTCATCTGGTACGACACGCGGTAGTAAGCACGTAGTAGGCTTTGGTCCTACTGCCGGTAGGAGATGAACGGAAGATGGCCAAGCTGACGAGGCTCGGGGAACTCGAGCGTTCCGTGATGGACCACTTGTGGTCCGCAGGTGAGCCGCAAACCGTGCGCCAGGTACACGAAGCCCTGGCTGCCCACCGCGACCTCGCCTATACGACGATCATGACCGTGCTGCAGCGCCTGGCGAAGAAGAACCTCGTGGTGCAGCACCGCGACGACCGCGCGCACAGATATGCGCCGACCCACGGCCGGGATGAATTGGTT